>NZ_JBDWHW010000105.1:0-20142 GCF_039975035.1 Hoeflea sp.
CTTCCGAGAAGGTCGACTCCACCTTCGCCAAGGGCACCGATCATATCGACGAGCGCCTGACGACGATGAACAACATGCTCGGCATCGGGCTCGATTCGGTCTCCCGGACAATCGAAGGCAAGGCCACCGGGCTTGCCGCCAAACTGCGCGAGGCTGTCGCCAACGCGGCAATCGATCTCGACGCCGAAGCACTCAAGGCTGGCGAGACCCTGGAGAACGTCAGCACCGGCTTTGCCGGTAGGATGGACGATCAGGCCCGCGATTTTGCCCGCACGCTCGACGCTCATGTTGAGGAACGCACCGCCAATCTGGCCGCCCATGCCGAAAGCATTGCCGGTCGTATCTCCGCCGGAGCAACCGACCTGAGCAATGAAGCAAGCCGGATCAGTGATCTGGTCGAGCGCGTTGGCGAGACCGTCGGCAATCAGGCCAGTATCATCTCCGGCACGCTGGACGCGAGCGAAGCCCGGTTTGCCGCCCAGGCCGAGGCCCTCGCCTCGCGGCTGGAGATGGAAACCGGCGCCATCTCAAGCCGGCTTGGAGACACCGCCAACAGTCTGGTTTCGACCCTCGACGAGAAGACCAGTGCAATCTCCAACCGAATTGGCGAAACAACCAGCAATCTGGTCTCCACCCTCGACGAGAAGACCAGCGCAATCTCCAACCGGATTGGCGAAACAACCAGCAATCTGGTCTCCACCCTCGACGAGAAGACCGACGCGATCTCGAACCGCATCGGACAAACAGCCAACAATCTGGTCTCCACCCTCGACGAAAGGGCTGGCGCCATCGATTCGCGACTGCAGAAATCCGCAGAGGATCTCGTCAACCGGACCGGATCGCTTGGAGACGCGCTCAACCAGAAAGCCGTCAACATCATCCAGAAACTGGTCGAAGCCGAGCAGGCCATGGACATTCGCGCCACCTCGGTGCACTCGACACTTGACGAACGCACCCGCGAACTCAATTCCATGCTGGCGAGCCGCTCAGCCGAACTGTCGCGCGTCATCGACGAGCAGGCCCGGCCTCTGGTCGACCGCTATGCCGCAAGCGGCGAGGAATTCGCTCACCGCCTGACCGAGGTCACCCAGAACTCGACCGACCGTCTGCGCGCCGAGAACGCGGCCCTGATCAACGCAATTACCAACCGCACCAGCGAAACCCTGTCGGCGATCGAGAACGTCAACCAGAGCCTCAGCGGCAATGTCGGTTCGCTGCTTGAACGTCTCGGCGTCAGCAACACGGAAATTTCGAAGGTCATCGCCACCGTCGCCTCCACGCTCGGCTCGGCCAATGAGCAGCTTTCACAGACCACGAGCGAGCTGTCCTCCTCGACCGAGAAGGCCGCGGAACTGCTCTCCGGCTCCGCCCGGCTTCTCGACGGCAAGGTTGAACGGCTTACCGATATTTCCAGCCGCACACTCAACCAGGTTGGCGCCATCGCCGGCCGTTTCGACGAGCATTCCAAGGTGCTGGCATCGGCCTCCGACCTCCTGGGCGCCGCGCAGTCCAATCTGGCGTCGACGCTGGAGGAACGCCGCGAAGCGCTGCAGGCCCTGTCTGTCGGTCTGGTCAGCCGCTCCGAGCAGATCGAAACCACGATGCACTCGCTCGAGGATATCATCGAGAAGGCATTCGCCGGCGCCGACGAGCTCTCCAGACGCGCCGCAACCCGGCTTGAAGGCGGATTGCGCAACGCCGCGGAAAACGCCAGCAAGCTGTTGGGCGAGACCGAAGGCCGCGCCCATACCGCAGCCGGCCTCATGCGCGAAAGCCTGCGCGAAGCGGTCGAGGATGCCGACAAGTTGTTGAGCGGAACCGAAAACCGCGCGCAAGCAGCAGCCGGATCGATGCGCGAAAGTGTGCGCGAGGCGGTCGAGGATGCCGACAAGTTGCTGAGCGGAACCGAAACCCGGGCGCAAGCCGCAGCCGGTTCGATGCGCGAAAATGTGCGCCAGGCTATCGAGGATGCGATTTCGCGCTTCTCCGGCGCAACCGATGAAATTCGCCAGTCCGCATCCGAGATCAAACGCGAGCTTGACGAAACCAGAAGCGAACTCAAGCGCGGCGCCTTCGATCTTCCCGAAGAAACACGCGAAAGTGCTGCCGCCATGCGTCGCGCCGTCTCCGATCAGATCAAGGCCTTGCAGGAGTTGTCGCAGCTTGTCGGCCAGTCCGGCCAACAGGCCGAAGTCAGCCGGCCTGCACCACGCGCGGCCGCTCCGCAGCCCGCACCCCGGCGCGATCCGGCGCCGGCGCCTGCTCCCGCAGCTCCGACGCCGCGCGCCGAAGCTGCGGTCCAGCGCGCACCCCTGCGCGGCAGCCTCGAACCGGCAAGCGCAGCGCCCGCCAAGAGCGAAGGCTGGGTCAGCGACCTGCTGCGCGCCGCGTCGCGCGAAGAACAGGCGCCTGCCCGTGCACCGGCGACACCCCGGACGCCAGAGCGCAATCCGCGCCATGTCGTCGAATCGCTCAACTCGCTGTCCGTCGACATTGCCCGCGCCATCGATCATGACGCCTCTGTCGATCTGTGGCGTCGCTATCAGCGCGGCGAGCGCGATGTCTTCACCCGCAGGCTTTACACGCTGAAGGGCCAGCAGACATTCGAGGAAATCAAGTCGAAATACGGCCGCGAGCCCGAGTTCCGGGCGGCTGTCGACCGCTACATCGCCGATTTCGAAAAGCTGTTGTCGGACGTCGCGCGCAATGACCGCGACAACATGATGACCCAGACCTACCTGACCTCCGATACCGGAAAGGTCTACACCATGCTGGCCCATGCCAGCGGCCGCTTTGGCCGTGAGTAGCAATGTCTGAGGCAAAGACCACACCGCAGGACCCCGCCCCCGTGCGGGGTTTTGCAATTTCAGGGCTGGGTGAGATCGCCATCCGCTGCATCGACTTCGATGCCATGACGCGGTTTTACCGCGACACGCTCGGCCTTGCGGTGCTTGCCGATCGTGGTGGCATTGTTTTCTTCAGGCTGGGCAACGGCGTCGAGGGTCACACGGCGGTACTGGCGCTGTTCGACCCGAACCTCAATCCCGAGCGCGGCACACCGGGGCTCAGCGGTTCGACACTGCATCACGTCGCCCTCAGCCTCAGCCAGCACGAGCAGCAGGCGGCCTGCGCCTGGTTTGACACTTATGGCATCAGTTACCACGTCCAGAATTTCGACTGGATCGGCTGGCGCGGCGTGTTTCTCACCGATCCCGACGGCAATACGGTCGAACTGGTGTCCGCCGGCTGGCCGGTCACCCGGGACGCCTGAAACCCGCGCACCCGGATCTCCCCGAAGCGTCCGGACGGAAAAGCTGCATTCGGGATGCGTCAATTCGCCATCAGCCGGGCTATGGCGCGGGCGGCTGTTTTCACTACATACCGGTCAGGACATTTTCGCGGCCCGAGGCGCGAGACCACCCGAGGCGCGACGACACAGCGGAGAGTGACAATGGCATCGGCGACACTGGCATACGCGGCAATCATCGGTTTGCTCGGATGGCGCGCCTGGCGCAGCGGTGAAACCGAGAAGGTCATGTTCCTGGTCAACATTTTGCTATTGTGGTTGAGCGCCATCTGGATCTTCGGCTATCCCGCGCTGATCATCCCGGCGGTGCTGGCGGCAGGCGGGATTCTGCTTCTGCTTGTGGTGCTCACTGCATCTGATCTGACCATTGGCATGACAGCACGGCAACGACGCCCGGCGTCTTCATCCGATGACCAAGCCCCGCGATGAAACAGGTACCTGTTGCATTGAACAATGTAGCGTCGGTCTGATCCGCCCCAGGCCACATCAGATCCGCGACAGCGTCCATCCAACTAGATCGCGGACCACAACCTCGAACGCCCGGTCGAGAGACTGCACGTAAGCGGCGTTGCCCGAGCCCGTCACCGGCGAGGTCGAACGGAACACCTTGCTTGCCAGCACCACACCGTTGCGGTCGTTGAGCACCTTGGCCGAAATCTCCACCACCGCGCGTTCGCCCGCATCGGCATTGATCTCGAAGGCGCGGATCGCCGTGATGATCTTGTAATCGATCGCCAGTCCGTCGCCCGGCCGGCCAACGCCGCCGACCCGGCCCGAATTCTCGAATGCCTGGACCAGCTTGTCCTGGACGATTTTCGGCAACCGGTCCGACCATTGCGATTTCGCCAGATACTCGATCGCCGATGGCGTCGGGCGGATGACGATCTGCTCGCTGTCAAGCGCCTTGAGCGCAGCCGGTTCGGTGATCAGGATCTGCCGGTTGCGGGCTGTTTGCCCACTGACCTCCGGCGCCCCGGACAGCCCATAGGTATCGGGCGGCGAGGATGCACCGATACCGCCCGCGCACCCGCTTAGGGCTGACAACATTGCCAACGCAACAATCCAACGACCGGCTTTCACGCGTACGCCACTCCCGGATGCCCTTGTCCGGCACCTTTGCAATTCGTTAACTTCTTTCTTGCGACGCGGCTGCCCAAGAGTCAACGCCGCGTCCGCCCGTCATACTGCTTGACCGTATCGCCGCCGAAAATAAGCCGTTGCGGGTCCTGCTCGATGGTCGAGATCGAGCGCTCGATGCGCTGGATCGAGCGCCGCGCGTCATTGACCAGCGCTTCGACGTCGCGCAGGCCGGATCCCGAAAAGCGTTGCAGATTGTCGGCAATCGGCCCGACGCGCGCATTGAGCGAATCCGCGACATCGCGGAATGACTTGAGCGTGGCTTCCGCATCGGCGATCAGCGACGAGGCGTCGCCCTCGCCCAAGAAGGAGTCAATCTTGGCCAGCACCCCGTCGACCCGTGTCGATGCGGCGTTGAGCCGGCCGCTTATTTCCTTGACGTCGCTGATGATGAGATCGAAATCCTCCTTGCGCGCACCGAATGTCTCGGCCACGCCACGCGCATCCGCCAGCGCCTTGCGGGCATCCGAACTGGCCGCGGCGATATCATCCATCGCCTGGCCCACCCGTTCCGGATCGATGCCCGCGATCACCTTGTCGACCTTGTCAAGCGAGGTGGCGGCATTGGCCGACAATGTTTCAAGCGATGCGGCCGCATTGCGGAAACTTTCCAGCGTCTTGGTGATATCGCCCGAGGCGCTGGCAACTTCGCTGGTGACCGTGTCGACATTGGCCAGAATACGGTCGATCTTTTCCGGATCAATCGACTTGATCAGGTTTTCCGCCGAACCGAGTGCGGTGTCGATTCGACCCGACAGCGATTTGACCGTTTCCGACAGGCTCGCCACGCTTTTGAGAAAATCGTCGATGCCCTCGGCATTGTCGCGCAAGGCGCCGGTGAACGTCTCGGTGTTCTTCAGCGTCTCGGTCAGTGGCGAGCGGGCATCCTTGATGAAACCCTCGACCTCACCGATCACCCGGTTGGCGCGATTGAGGATTTCATCCGCAGTGGCCAGCAGGTTGGTCACGCCCGATGGGTCGGCCTCGATCTGGGCCGTGGTTTCGGCCCTTCGCGCAACCTGCAGGATGTTTTCGTTGGATGGTGTTCCGCCTTGCAACTCGATATAGGCCGAACCGGTCAGCCCCTGGATCTCGAGCGCGGCACGGGTATCGGTGTAAATCGGCGCATCGGCGCTGACATCGGTCTGGGCGATGACAAAATTCGGGCTTTGCCGGTCAATCGCCAGTTCGCGCACGGTTCCGATGGCAATGCCGTTGAAGCGAACCGGCGAGCCGATCGACAGCCCGTTGGCCGAGCCGGGTATCCGCACCACCAGACGCGCCGGTTCGCCCGCGCCGCCGTAGCGTGCCATCCAGTAGACAAATCCGAATGCCGAGAGCATCACCAGCAGGGTGAAAAAGCCGACAATGGCATAATTGGCCCGCGTTTCCATTAAATAGCTTCGCTTTTCTGGTTGGCGGCCTGTGTGCCCCCCTGGTCCGGGTTCACTCCCCGACCGGTTCTCCGGTCAGGTATCATCCGCGCCCTTTCGCCCTTGAAATAGGACTGCACCCACGGGTCGTCAAATGAAAGCATGTCATCGATGGTTCCCTCCACCAATACATGTTTTTCACCCAGAACCGCAATCCGGTCGCAGACCGAGAACAGGCTGTCGAGATCGTGGGTCACCATATAGACCGTCAACCCGAGCGTATCGCGCAACCGGGCGATCAGTTGATCGAACTCCGCCGCGCCGATCGGATCGAGCCCGGATGTCGGTTCATCGAGAAACACCAGGTCCGGATCAAGCGCCAGGGCGCGGGCCAGGGCTGCCCGCTTGATCATGCCGCCGGACAGTTCGGAGGGATATTTGTCGGCGGCATCGGGGGCAAGCCCCACCATTTCGATCTTGAGCTCGGCCAATTCATCCATCAGCGTTTGCGGAAGGTCGAGATATTCCCGCATGGGAACCTGGATGTTTTCGCGCACCGTCAGCGCCGAAAACAGCGCGCCTTGCTGGAACAGCACACCCAGGCGCATGTCGAGTTCGAATTTTCTGGCCTCGTCGACCTGGTCGTAATCCTCGCCGAGAATCCGTATGACGCCGTTCTGACGCGGGATCAGCCGCAGAATTGCCCGCATCAAGACAGATTTGCCGGTACCAGATCCGCCGACAAATCCCAGGATTTCGCCCCGGTACACATCGAGATCAAGATGATCGAGCACCTTGTTGTCGCCGAACGCCACACAGATATCGCGGACCGAAAGAATGACCTCGCGCTTGCCGTTGGGGTCTTCACCCGTGGCGTTCTCATCCGGCAAGTCTTGATCTGGCTGGTTCATCTGATTCCGGTTCAATAATCGATCGCGGCGTAAAACATGGCGAACAGGCCATCGACCAGGATCACGACGAAGATCGCCTTGACCACGGAAGCTGTCACCCGCCTGCCCAGTGATTCAGCGCTGCCGCCCACCTTCATGCCTTCCACCGAGGCAACGATCCCGATGATCAGCGCCATGAACGGCGCCTTGATCATCCCCGACGTGACAGTCGAGATGTCGATGGCTTCGCGCAGCCGGGCGATGAACACGTCAGGGGTGATCCCCGAATAGCTCCAGGCGACGGCTGCCGCGCCGGTGAGTGCGGCGAAATTCGCAACGATTGTCAACAGCGGCAGCGCCACGGTCAGGGCCACCAGACGCGGGAACACCAGAACCCCGATCGGATTCAACCCCATCACCTTGAGCGCGTCGACCTCTTCGCGCATTTTCATCGAGCCGATTTCAGCCGTGATCGCGCTGCCCGAACGTCCGGCGATCATGATCGCGGTCAGCAGCACACCGATCTCGCGCAATTGCAGAATCCCGACCAGATCCACGACAAAGACTTCCGCGCCGAAATAGCGCAGCTGGAACGCGCCTTGCTGGGCAATGATCGCGCCGATGAGAAAACTCATCAGCATGATGATCGGCACCGCGCGCACGCCCATCCGGTCGATATGGGTGACGATCGATGCCGGCGAGATCCCCGATGACCGGTTGAGCTTGAGCTGTGCGCCGCGCACCGCCG
This sequence comes from Hoeflea sp., assembly GCF_039975035.1. Classification (GTDB taxonomy): domain Bacteria; phylum Pseudomonadota; class Alphaproteobacteria; order Rhizobiales; family Rhizobiaceae; genus Hoeflea. The sequence continues at coordinate 7,456 of NZ_JBDWHW010000105.1, forward strand.
AGCCCAGAATGTACAACGACGCATGCAGGTCTTCATAAAGCTCGAACAGGTTTTTTCCGACCGGTGAGAACAGCCGGTCGAACAATGACCGGTTTTGCTTGGTTTCCGGCGGCTTCCGGTCAACCCGGTCCGGGATTGCCTTGATCAGGGCCGCCATCGGCGTGGAAGCACCGACCAGCTGCGTTTCCATGCCGCGCGCATTGGCCGCAGCCATGGTCTTGCGCACAAGCCAGGCCCCGGCGGTGTCGAAATGGCTGACCTCCGAAAGGTCGATTTCCAGTGTCTCTCCGGAAAGACTGCCCTGGGCTTCGAGCACTTTGCCGTAAACGCCCGAGATCGCCGCGTGACGCCAGTTGCCCGACAGAGCCAGTGTCTCCTTGCCGTCCGAGACACGATGCTCCAGCGTCGCCGGCCGGTGATCGGGATCATCGGTCTTGACATCTGCCCTTGTATCTTTTGACTGTTCGGTCAACATGCCTCACACATAGCCGGTCGTTCAGGGACTGTCACCGGACAGCCTCTGTATAAGCACCAGCTTTGCCAATCTTCTGAGCTTTTTTACGGACACGTTGCAATGCCACGACAACTTATCGCCAGGATCGACAGTTTTCCGCTCGCACGGGCCTTCACCATTTCGCGCGGGGCCAAGACCGCCGCCGATGTCGTGACCTGCACCATCACCCAGAACGGCGTCAGCGGTCATGGCGAATGTGTGCCCTACAAGCGCTATGGGGAAACCGTCGAGGGCGTTCTCAAAGACATCGAAGCCTTTGCCGGCGCGATTTCCGCCGGCACCAGCCGCGATGAACTGCAAAGCGCAATGCCGGCGGGTGCCGCGCGCAATGCCATCGATTGCGCTTTGTGGGACATCGAGGCCAAGCTCAGTGGCGTGCGGGCTGCGATGATGGCGTGCAAAATGCTGCCCAGGCCGGTGCCGACCGCGGTGACGATTTCACTCGGCGATGCAGCCGACATGGCTGACGAGGCCCGCGCCCACGCATCCCAGAAGCTGCTCAAGGTCAAGGTCGGCACATCCGACGACCGCGCCCGCATGCATGCCGTGGCCAGCGCCGCACCCCACGCGGAAATCATCCTCGACGCCAACGAGGGCTGGGACGAGAACAACATCCGCGAGCACCTGCTGCTTGCCGCCGAACTGCACATCAGCCTGATTGAGCAGCCATTGCCGGCCGGCAAGGACGACATCCTCGCCCACATTCCCCATCCGGTGCCGATCTGCGCCGACGAGAGCGTCCACACGCTGGCCGATCTCGCCAAGCTGTCGGACCGCTACGATGCGATCAACATCAAGCTTGACAAGACCGGCGGTCTCACCGAGGCCCTGCGGATGCGCGACCGTGCCCGCGAACTGGGATTTGGCGTGATGGTCGGCTGCATGGTCGGCACATCGCTGGCCATGGCGCCCGCGGTGCTGCTTGCCCAAGACGCCGACTGGGTTGATCTCGACGGCCCGTTGCTGCTCGCCCGCGACCGCTCGCCGGGACTGAAATATTCCGGATCGCTGGTCTCGCCACCGGCGCCCGAACTCTGGGGTTGACGCGGAAGCCTTGCCCCCCCCAGCCCCGATCATCAAACAGGTTTCTTTTGATCTGGATCGGATCTAGAACGGGGACGGGCCAACAAGACTGGTGTGTTGAGGGGGATGATCTGCATGAATAGCGGTGAATCGGCGTGAACGGCGCCGAACGCGGCGGAGATGTCGTCACCTTGTCTTTCTCTCTGTTCATGATTTCGATTCCCGCCGACGTGACCATGATCGCCATTCCCCGTGGCTTTCACCGGACCAGATTGCATTCACGAGAGAAGAGCAGCAGATGACCTCCAAAGACACCAAGCGCGCCAACGACCCCAAGCCGACAAGCGGCGATCTTGATGAGAACGCCCTGTTTTATCACCGCTATCCGCGGCCGGGAAAGCTTGAGATCCAGGCCACCAAGCCGCTCGGCAACCAGCGCGATCTGGCGCTTGCCTATTCTCCCGGTGTCGCCGCTCCCTGCCTTGCCATCCGTGACAATCCCGACGCCGCAGCCGCCTACACCGCGCGCTCCAACCTGGTCGGAGTGGTATCCAACGGCACCGCCGTGCTCGGCCTTGGCAACATCGGCCCGCTGGCATCCAAGCCGGTGATGGAAGGCAAGGCCGTGTTGTTCAAGAAATTCGCCGGCGTCGACGTGTTCGACATCGAGATCGACGCCCCTGACGTCGAGCGCATGGTCAGCGTGATTTCAGCGCTTGAGCCCACCTTTGGCGGCATCAATCTCGAGGACATCAAGGCGCCCGAATGTTTCGAGGTCGAGCGGCAGTTGCGCGCGGTGATGGATATCCCGGTATTCCATGACGACCAGCACGGCACCGCCATCATCGTCGCCGCGGGCATCCTCAACGGCCTTGAACTCGCCGGCAAGAAGATCGAGAACGCCAAGATCGTCACCTCCGGAGCCGGCGCTGCCGCACTCGCCTGCCTCAACCTGCTGGTGGCGCTCGGCGCCAGGCGTGAAAACATCTGGGTGCATGACATTGAAGGCCTCGTCTACGAGGGCCGCGAAGTGCTGATGGACGAATGGAAGTCGATCTATGCGCAGCCTTCCGACAACCGGGTGCTGGCGGATTCCATTGGCGGAGCCGATGTATTCCTGGGCCTGTCGGCGGCGGGCGTCCTCAAGCCCGAAATGCTGGCAACGATGGCCGAGCGGCCGATGATCATGGCGCTTGCCAACCCGTCCCCGGAAATCATGCCGGACCTGGCCCGCAAGGCCCGGCCTGACGCGATGGTCTGCACCGGCCGGTCGGATTTCCCCAATCAGGTCAACAACGTCCTGTGCTTCCCCTATATTTTCCGCGGGGCGCTGGATTGCGGTGCACGCACCATCAACGAGGAGATGAAGATGGCGTGCGTGCGCGCCATCGCTGCGCTCGCCCGGGAGGAGCCTTCCGACATTGCCGCCCGCGCCTATTCCGGCGAAACCCCGGTTTTGGGGCCTGAATACCTGACCCCCTCTCCCTTCGATCAGCGGTTGATCCTGCGGATTGCCCCGGCCGTGGCCGAGGCCGCCGCCAAATCCGGCGTTGCCCGGCGTCCCATCGCCGACATGGAAGCCTATGTCGATCAGCTCAACCGCTTCGTCTTCCGCTCCGGCCTGATCATGAAGCCGCTGTTCACGGCCGCCAAGAGCGCCGCGAAGAAACGCGTGATCTTTGCCGAAGGCGAGGACGAACGCGTCTTGCGCGCAGCCCAGGTGCTGCTCGAGGAAGGCATCGCCAAACCGATCCTGATTGGCCGTCCCGGCATTATCGAAGCGCGTCTTGAGCGGTTTGGCCTCAGGATCAGACCGGGCGTCGACTTCGAGGTCACCAATCCCGAAGACGATCCACGGTTCCGCGATTATGTCGACGAGTATTTCTCGCTTGTCGGGCGCAAGGGCGTCATCCCGGAAGCGGCGCGAACCATCATCCGCACCAATTCCACAGTGATCGGCGCCTTGTCGCTCAGGCGCGGCGAGGCTGACGCGATGATCTGCGGGCTTGAGGGCCGCTACGCCCGTCACCTGCGCGATGTCTCGCAAATCATCGGCAAACGTGAGGGGGTGATCGACTATTCGGCGCTGAGCCTGCTGATTTCGCAACGCAACGCCACCTTCTTCACCGACACCTATGTGTCTTTCGATCCGACCGCCGAGGAAATCGCCGAGACCACCATTATGGCGGCTCAGGAAATCCAACGTTTCGGCATCAATCCGAAAGCCGCGCTGGTGTCGCATTCCAATTTCGGATCACGGGATTCGGCGAGCGCCACGAAAATGCGTCGCGCGATCGAGATCATTCGCTCCGGCGCGCCGGACCTGGAAGTCGATGGCGAGATGCACGGCGATTCAGCCATGTCGGAACTGCTGCGGCAGCGGGTCATGCCCGGCAGCACACTCACCGGCGAGGCCAATCTTCTGGTCTTTCCCAATCTCGACGCCGCCAATATCGCACTCGGCCTGGTCAAGACCATGACCGACGCGTTGCATGTCGGACCGATCCTGCTGGGGGCTGCGCTTCCCGCGCATATTCTCTCCCCCTCGGTGACCTCGCGCGGCGTGGTCAACATGGCGACGCTGGCAGTGGTCGAGGCCTCGTCGCCGGACTGATTGTTTCTGTCTTGTTCTGTGAAACGGGCCGCGCGCGGGACCGGGTTAAGCTAGACAAACAGTTGTGATTGGCGGAAATACTGGCATTTGCTAATATGCAACATGATATGGTGTCCAAGCATTAACTCTTGGTGCCGTATCGTGCGTGTATGCTTGTAGTGGAGTCGTTCATGCGCCGCGTCCGGGTTCGCAGTTTTGCGCTGATGGTTGTGCTCGCCCTTGTCGGCACGGGTACGGCAGAGGCTTCCGCGGTTTGCACCCAGCTCAAGGCCCAGCTCGCAAGCGCCTCCAGAAATTCCGGCTCCTCAGCCAATTACCAGCGCTTCGCCACGGCGGTGCAAAAACAGGCCGGTCAGATCAGTCAGGTCCAGGCCGACCTGAAGCGCTTCGGCTGCACCTCGGGCAGCATTATCGTGCTCGGAGGCCAGAACGCCAAGGCCTGCTCCAAGCTCACATCGGCGCACAAGAAAATGCGCGTCAACCTGGCCGCCCTCGAGCGCAAGCGCGATTCCTTTGCGCGACGGATCGACAAGGTTGCCACACGGCGCATTCAGGCCGCGCTCAAAGCCAATGACTGCGACGGCAAGCGCGCAGCGGTGGTGGAAGCCGCTCTCAAGGGCAGCAAGGACGCAGTCAGAGCGAAGAAGGCCAAGAGTCCCGGCCTCGTCGCCATTCTCGGCGACAGCGGCGGGAGAATCCGCGTTCCCGCCAACATCAACCTGTCGAAATCAAATATCATGGTCGAACCGCAGGCCGCACGGGGCGGCGGCTACCGCACCTTGTGCGTGCGCACATGTGACGGGTTTTTCTTCCCGGTCTCGTCGAGAGCCAATCCGTCGGATTTCGCCCGCGACGAACGTACCTGCCAGATGATGTGCCCGGGAACCGCGACCGCGCTGTATTTCCATTCGGCGCAGGGTCAGGAGAGTGAAGACATGGTCTCCGCCCGGACCCGGGCGCCATATACCGAGATGCCGAACGCCTTCGCCTACCGCAATGTCAATGCGCCGATGAGCAAGGCCTGCGGTTGCAACATGGGGGCGTTTTACAAGGAAATGCAGCGCCGGGAAGCCATCCTGAACGGTGAGGAGAGCGACAACGAGGCGCCGGTGACGACCTGGGTGCGCCCGATCAACAGGCCCGACCCCGGCGAAGATCCCGAAACAATCCTCGATACCGAAATGCGACTGACACCAGGTGATGTCGCGGCGGTGATTTCCGCCTCGAAAACCGAACGTCCGCTGACCGAGGGCCGGCGGCAGGTTCGCGTGGTCGGCCCGACCTTTCTTCCCGACGCCTCCGAGCATCTGGATCTCAGGGCCGGCGACCAGAGCCTGATCCGGTAGCATTGCCACCCGGATTGAACCGGATTTGCCCGGATTGACCCGATCGTCACGACAAGCGCAAACACCGCGCCCTCCAACCTCGTGAAGCGCAACCTGCCCCGCGCCGATCAGATTGCGGCGCTATCCGGGGCTGCTTGCATTGATCGCGGCTGACGCGCCAGCGCCCGCCGGCTGACAAGAATCATGACCACGATCATCACCACGCAATAGACCCCCATCGCCGCGATCTGGCCCGGATAGGACACGCCCGCATCGATCAGCGCGCCGGTAAGGCCGGGGCCCATCGCGGTGGCGAACACCATGAAGGCGACGATCAGCGACCGGATGCCGCCGAGATGTCTGGTGCCATAGAGTTCCGGCCAGAGCGATCCGAACAGGGTCGAGGAGAACCCGTAGGACACGCCCATAAACGCCATGAAGGCATAGGCGCCCCAAGGCGCATCGGTTGAGGCCAGCACGAAGCACGACAATGACAGCGGCACCAGGAATGTCGGCAGCATCCGAATGGCGGAAAACCGGTCGACCAGTTGCCCGGCGATCAGCGCGAAGATGATGGTCATCGATGACATGATGGCGAACGAGGCGGCGAACACGCTTGGCTGCCAGCCGCGCAGTTCCGACAGGTAGACCTGATGGAAGAACACGGTGGTGCCGATGAACGCCGGCGCCAGCACCCCTGACAACGCAGCCCAGAACAACGGATCGCGGACCACTTCGCCCCGGGTCCATTCACGCGCGACCGGAACAGTCGGATCCTGGACCACCGATTGCGGCGTGCGTTCGAGCTTGAGCAGCGAGTAGATCGCCGGCAGCGCCACCAGCATCAGCACACCTGCGGCCAGCAGCCAGGAACCGCGCCAGCCGAGGAGCGCTGCAATACCGACGAAACTGATCGGAAACAGCGCCTCGCCGAAATTGACGCCGATGGTGCTCAACGATATTGCGCGGCCGCGCTGGGCGGCGAACCAGCGCCCCATCGCGGTCATGGCGATGTGGGTGAACATGCCCTGCCCGAACAGCCTGAGCAGATAGATCGCCACGACCAGCAGCACCAGCGATCTCGACCAGGCCATCAGAACGCAGGCGAGTGCCAGAACCGGTGCGGCCACCAGCACCGTCGAGGAGACGCTGATCTTGTCGACGATCTTGCCGATCTGCGGCAAGGTCGCCGCACTGGCAAGCGTGGCGATCATGTAGAGCGTCCCGAAGCCGCCATTGGAGAGCCCGTATTCGGCGCGGATTTCGCCGGCTGACAACGAAATGAAATAGGTCTGCCCGAACGACGAGAAGAACGTCAGCAGAAATCCGCCGGCGACCCAGCGGGCATTGTCGCGCAGAAAATGTATGACGGGCATCAGCGGTCCCGGAAGCGATTGGTGATCGGGTAGCGCCGGTCGCGGCCGAAATTCTTGCGGGTGATCTTGACGCCGGGCGCCGACTGGCGGCGCTTGTATTCGGCAATATACAGAAGATGCTCGATGCGGTGCACAATGGCCACGTCATGGCCGCGCGCGACGATGTCGGCGACGCCCATTTCCTGCTCGACCAGACATTCGAGAATATCGTCGAGCACCGGATAGGGCGGCAGCGAATCCTGATCGGTCTGGTCGGGCCTGAGTTCGGCGGACGGCGCCTTGTCGATGATGTTGACCGGGATCACTTCGCCCGAAGGGCCGAGCGCGCCGGGCGGCACATGGGCGTTGCGCCAGCGCGCCAGCGCATAGACCTGCATCTTGTAGAGGTCCTTGATCGGGTTGAAGCCGCCATTCATGTCGCCATACAGCGTGGCGTAGCCGACGCTCATCTCGCTCTTGTTGCCGGTGGTCACCACCATCGAGCCGAACTTGTTGGAGATCGCCATCAGGATGACGCCGCGCGCCCGGCTCTGCAGGTTTTCCTCGGTGATGCCCTCGTCGGTGCCCTCGAACATGTCGCCCAGCGCGGTGAGAAAGCCCTGCACCGGTTCTTCGATCGCCACTGTATCGTAACGGCAGCCCAGCGCCCGGGCGCAGGCTTCGGCGTCGACGAGCGAACTTTCCGAGGTGTAGCGGTAGGGCAGCATGACCGCGCGAAGCCGCTCCTCGCCCAGCGCATCGACGGCCAGTGCGGCGCAGATCGCCGAATCGATGCCGCCCGACATGCCCAGCACCACATTGCGGAAGCCGTTCTTGTTGACGTAGTCGCGCAGGCCCAGCATACAGGCGCGGTAATCGGCCTCCTCGCGCTCGGGAATGGCCGAGACCGGGCCGTCGGTGCAGACCCAGCCGCCATCGTCCTGGCGCTTGAAGGTGACGATCGACACCGTCTCCTCGAACTGGCTCATCTGGAAGGCCAGGCTCTTGTCGGCGTTCATGGCGAAGCTGGCGCCATCAAACACCAGCTCGTCCTGGCCGCCGACCTGGTTGGCGTAGATCAGCGGCAGGCCGCTTTCGATCACCTGTTTGAGCACCACCTGATGCCGGACATCGACCTTGCCGCGGTAGTAGGGCGAGCCGTTGGGCACCAGCAGGATTTCCGCGCCGCTTTCGCTCAAGGTCTCGCAGACCCCGAGATCGCCCCAGATGTCCTCGCACACCGGGATGCCGAGCCGCACGCCGCGCACCGCCACCGGACCCGGCATCTCGCCGACATCGAACACCCGCTTTTCGTCGAACTCACCATAATTGGGCAGATCGACCTTGTCGCGGCTGGCGATCAGCCTGCCTTCGTCGAGCACTGCGACCGGATTGAAGCGCTTGCCGCCCTGCGAGCGCGGGTAACCCATGATGATCGCCGGACCGCCATCGGCGGTGTCGCCCGCAAGCTCCTCGACCGCCTTGCGGCAGGCGTCGAGAAAGGCCGGCTTGAGCACCAGATCCTCGGGCGGATAACCGGCGATGAACAGTTCGGTGAACAGAACCACATCGGCGCCATGGCGGGCCGCATCAGCGCGCGCGTCGCGCGCCTTGGCAAGGTTGCCGGAGATATCGCCGACGGTGGGGTTCATCTGCGCAATGGCAATGCGCAGGACACTGGTCTGGGGTGCTTGGCTCTGGGTCATGGGTCTGGTGTTACCCCAAGTCACGACGCTTGAAAATCATCGATTTTCAATTGGCAGATCAAACCTGGTGACGGCAGGCCCCGAACCGGTCCAGGCCTACTCGGCCTGGTCTTCCTCTTCGCGGGCCAGGCCAACCACCGCGCCGGCGGTCTTGCCGGTGAGCTTGACCGCGCCGACAGCGCCGCCAACGACAAGAGACCCCGCCCCGACCACGGTATTGGTGACGATCAGCGCGCCGCATCCCGACAGCGTCAGGGTCAGCGTCAAGGACAAGGCGAGACCGGCCAACAGGCGCGGCAGGGGGCGGATGCAAGTGCTCATATCCACTTGATAATCAGTCAGCTCTAAAGACCGGGTTAACCTTGCTGACGATGCCGCTGCCGCACCCGGACCGCTTGAGCCACCCGACTATCCGGCGGCGGCCTCCGCCATGGCGTGGTCAAAGCGCCACATGGTCATGGCCAGCACGCCGAATTCGGCGCTGTCATGGACGAGGCTCGCCCTGCCCGCCTCGCCTGCGGCCCCCATCGCCACATAGAGCGGCAGCAGGTGCTCGTCGGTCGGGTGATTTTCCACGGCATGGGGCGCGGAGCGGCGGTAGTCGAGCAGCGCCGCCACGTCATTGTCGCGAAGTCTGGCATTCATCCAGCCGGTGAAGGCGCCCACCCACTCGGGCACATCGATGTCGCGCTGCCCGGTTCTCAGCGCCTTGAAGGCTTCGCCCAGATTGTGGGTGAAGGAACCCGAGCCGATGACCAGCACACCCTCGCCGCCAAGCCCGGACAGAACCTGACCGAGCCGGTAGTGATGCTCGGGCCCCTGCCGCGGATCGACCGAGACCGACACCACCGGAATCTCGGCATCGGGATAGATCAGCGTCAGCGGCACCCAGACGCCGTGATCGAAGCCGCGCTTGTCCATCGCGCGCGAATTGAACCCGGCCTTGAGCAGATCCCGCACGATCTTGCGCGCCAGTTCGGGTTCGCCCGGCGCCGGATACTGGATGGCGTAGAGTTCGGGCGCGAAGCCGCCGAAATCGTGAATGGTTTCGGGATGCGGGTCGGCGGACACCGCGACGCCGCCGGTGACTTCGAAATGGGCGCTGACAACCACGATGGCGCGCGGCCGCGGCAAGTCCGCCGCCAGCGTCCTGAGCCAGGCGGCAGCGCTGGTGCCGGCAATGGCGGTGTCGGGCGAACCGTGGGAAATGAACAGGGCGGGCATGGCGGTGGACTGGGTCATGACAATTCTCCTTGCCAACAATATAGGCCGCACCAATCGTTCACGGAAGATCGCGAACACTCCACAAAGCGTTCACCATTGCCGAACGAAGCTACGCGGCCAAACACCGGACACACAGAAGCGCGCCCGCATGGAGAGCTCCAATCGAGCTGTGTCGGCATTCAGGTCCGGAGGGCCGCACGCGGGCTTTGCCTTACGGAAATTTCAAAAAAACGCTGGCGCAACCACGCGCGCGGCCCGAATTTTGCCGGATGATGTCCGCATCCGACAGGCGGCTCCTTGCTCGCTGCTTCAGCCCGGACAAGGCCAGGCAGCAAAGCGTGAAACGCGGTCCGGCACGAACCTCATCGTCAACCCGACAATCAGGTCCGCCACAGGCCCGTCTCGCCGTCCATCCGCTTGTCCCGCCAGATGACGGAACCCGGATGCGAGGACGATCCGGTGGCTGGCTTGGCCGCTCCCCGAAGGGAAAACCGGCTGCCAGCGGAACTTGCAATCGTTTCCGCCTCCCCAAAACCCGTGCGGCACGTTACGGCACGGCCCGAGGGGCGTTCCTCCCGCCTGGTCCGAAGCGTTCGCGGCTCCATCCGGCAGCGGGAGTGCGAAGATGATGGCACGGGTTCGGAGGATGTGGATGAAATGGGGGGGAATTTGGTGATATTCGTCATCCTCGGCCCCCGAGCCGAGGATCCATTCCGTGAAGCTTCAGAAGCGCTAACCGTTTGGAGAGATTACGGAATGGATCCTAGGGTCGGTGCCCTAGGATGACGATGGAGAGAATGTGCCGAGGTGGGCGGCGCTCCCCATTTAATCCTCCGCCACCAAAATCCCCGCCGAGCCTTTTTCATACTGCGGCAAGCCATCAGCAATTTCGTAGAAATCACCCTTGTCAGCGCAGAAGATGTGCTTGGTCATGGTGAGCCCCGATGGCTGGTCGAAGGCGCCCGCCAGCACCGAGATGTGCTGGTCATCCTGATGCTTCCAGAACAGCGCCGAGCCGCAGGTGCTGCAGAACCCGCGTTTGGCGAAATCCGAGGCCTGGTACCAGGTGATGCTGGCCTCGCCCTCGATCTCGATGTTCTCGTCGGCCACATTGGTGGCGGCGAAATACAGACCGGACTGGCGCCGGCACTGCGAGCAATGGCAGGCGACCACTTCGCGCAACGGGCCGGTGGTTCGAAAACTGACCGCGCCGCAATTGCAATGTCCGGTGCGGGTTTGATCGTCTGACATGAGGGTCCTCCGAGGGGCTGCGATTGAATTCGCCGGCGATCAAAGCACGGGCGGGCGCTGCCATGCTACTGACATTTGCGACATGCGAAGGCTTGGCTTCATATCCGTCTTTGAGGGGCCGGACGACCATCAGAATATCATCTATTCGATCGGCGTCGTCATCCCAGCCGAGGATCCACCCCGTTCTCCATCCGCGCGCCAACTCGTTGGAAGCATCACGGAATGGATCCTCGGGTCGGGCCCGAGGATGACGAAACGCGGGATCTGAGGATGACGCAGAGTCCGGTATGACGGCGGTGAGGATTGCGCGAGCACCCCAAAAGCAAAAACGCCGAGGTCTCCCCCGGCGTTTTCGCAATCATATGAGTCAGCGTAATCTTACCCGTTCACAACTGCCTTCTGCTCGTCGCGGCCGCCCTTCATGCGTTCGGCGACGAGGAAGGCGAGTTCGAGCGCCTGGTCGGCGTTGAGACGCGGGTCGCAATGGGTGTGATAGCGGTCCTGCAGGTCTTCGCCGGTGAGCGCGCGGGCGCCGCCGGTGCATTCGGTGACGTTCTTGCCGGTCATCTCGATGTGGATGCCGCCGGGGTGCGTCCCCTCGGCGCGGTGGATCTGGAAGAACGAATCCACTTCCGACAGGATCCGCTCGAACGGCCGGGTCTTGTAGTTGTTCATGGTGATGGTGTTGCCGTGCATCGGATCGCATGACCACACCACCTTGCGGCCCTCGCGCTCGACCGCGCGGATGAGCTTGGGCAGGTGATCGGCGACCTTGTCGTGGCCGAAGCGGGCGATCAGCGTCAGCCGGCCGGCCTCGTTGGCCGGGTTGAGGATGTCGATCAGCGCCAGCAGTTCGTCGGGATCGAGCGACGGGCCGCATTTGAGCCCGATCGGGTTCTTGATGCCGCGGGCATATTCGACATGGGCGTGGTCGGTCTGGCGCGTGCGGTCGCCAATCCAGATCATGTGGCCGGAGGTGGCGTAGAAATCGCCCGAGGTGGAATCATTGCGGGTCATGGCCTCTTCATAGCCCAGGAGCAGCGCTTCGTGACTGGTGAAGAAATCGGTCTCGCGCAGACTGGACTGGTTGTCGGCGGTAATGCCGATCGCCTTCATGAAATCCATGGTCTCGGAAATCCGGTCAGCCAGCGCCCGGTAGCGCTCGGCCTGAGGGCTATCCTTGACGAAGCCGAGCATCCACTGGTGCACATTGTCGAGATTGGCGTAGCCGCCCTGCGCGAACGCGCGCAACAGGTTGAGCGTTGCCGCCGACTGCCGGTAGGCCATGATCTGGCGTTCCGGATTGGGAATCCGGTCGGCTTCGTTGAAATCGATGCCGTTGATGATGTCGCCACGGTAGCTCGGAAGCTCGATGCCGTCCTTCTTCTCTATGTTGGACGAGCGCGGCTTGGCGAACTGGCCGGCGATGCGGCCGACCTTGATCACCGGCTGCTGCGCGCCAAAGGTCAGCACCACCGCCATCTGCAGGAAGACGCGGAAGAAATCGCGGATGTTGTCGGCTTCGTGCTCGGCGAAGCCCTCGGCGCAATCGCCACCCTGAAGCAGAAAGCCCCTGCCTTCGGAGACTTCGGCAAGCGCCGAGGTCAACCGGCGGGCCTCACCCGCAAACACCAGCGGCGGAAACTTGGCAAGCCGCGCTTCGGTCACTTTCAGC
>NZ_JBDWHW010000106.1:0-15072 GCF_039975035.1 Hoeflea sp.
GCGGCTGATAATTGTCTTCGTGAAAGCTGGCGCAATGCGGACAGGTCATCGACATGTATTCGACGATGGTGACCGGAGCGGTCTCCTCGCCGAGCGCCATTTCCTTGAGCGGGCCCTGCTCCATCACCTTGGCCATGTCGACATCACCATCAGGCTTGGGAGCTTCAACGGCAACCTTGGCAGGCGCTGTAGCCTCCGCGGGTGCTGCGGTTTCGGCCGGAGCGGTGGATTGTGCGGGTGTTGCAGTTTCGGCCGGCGTTGCCGGTTCATCAGCCGCCGTCGCGGTCTCCGCCGGCTCCGGCGTTGGAACGGGTGCAACCGTCTCCGTGGATCCGGATGATGTTTCGGTTTTTTCGTCGGATGTATCCGAGCAGGCCGTCAAAACGAATGCGAGAAGCGATACAGCCGCAACAGCGGTCAGTCGGGACGTCAAACGGAACATGCAAATCACCCAATTTTCGAATTCAAGATCTATTACGCGCTCAGAACGGGTTCTGCGTTCTGCCCGCGCCCGGCGTTCCGGTCTATGCCGAAGACGCCAGTCCTGTTCCAACTCCTATAACGTCAAATGTGGCCAAACAAGTGCAACGCGATCACTGACCCGTGATCAGTCTCCGCCCCGCCCGCCGCGCGTGTCAGTCCTGGCGTTTCGGCCGACGGCTGATTACACCCGCGCCGAGGCGTTCAAGCGCTTCGCGCAGCTTTGGATCCTCGACACCCTGCAGCATTCCGGCGAGACGGTGTTTTTCTCCCGCATCAAGCGGACGAACCCGCGGTTTTCGGGTGGGAACATGGATTGCCTTCTGCACGATGCGGATCTGCGAGATTGCGCGAAACCCGAAGAAACTGTTGACCCGGGAGATGATTTCCGCCTCCTGATGCATCAGGAACAGGGCGCGCGCGCCTTCGCAGGCAACAGTCAACAGACCTGGCGAGAAACCGCCGCCGGTTTCGTCCGGTCCGTCCTGACGCGGCCAGCGGATACGTTCAGGCCGCGAGCACCCGGCAAATTGCTCACCGGCAATCTCGTCCCATGACCCCAGCAGCAACGTATTTATTCCGGCGCGTTTGGCCAGGATAGGATCGATCAGTCCATTTGCCACTTCGGCGATCTGGACGCTGCCTTTGCGGGTGAACGGTTTGGCCACAACTCTGCCTCTGCTTACATGCCAGCCGACGCATTGCCCGGCGGGACCATGGCTGAAGGCCGGGATAGCGCGAAAACGCGATGATGGAAAGCACGGCCCGTTCCCGGGCCGGGGGAAAACCGCACATACGAGCATACTTCGGCGCCCGGCAAGTAAACCAGCGACAACCCGACACCATGCGCGGCTGCCCCCTGATGGAACCATTGCCGGGCAAAACAGTTTGCCTAATACAACGCAATTTTTCTGCGCAACCACATTTGGAGAATTTGACATGGGTTTTGAATACGGTGGAATTCTGGGCATCATCATTTTGGTCCTCGACATCTGGGCGATTCTCCAGATCATCAAGGGCGGCGGTTCGACCGGCAGCAAGCTGTTGTGGATCCTGGTCATTCTGGTGCTGCCGGTGATTGGCCTGCTGATCTGGCTGCTGGCCGGACGCAAAAGCAACAGCCTCTAGTCTCCGCACTGTGCACGATGCACGACCGGCGTCCCGGACGGGATGCCAGTCGTGTATAGCGCAGTTCCGCAGCGGGCTGGCTTTGCGGGTCAGGCAGCACCAAATTCCATCATCTGGCAAAACCTATAGCGGTGATGATGACGGAGAACGTCGCGGCGGATTGCGCCCGAGGGATCGATACGACATGATCCGGACTTGTGTTCGCAGCCGGGCGACCTACATCCAGTTGCTCGTTTCCTTCCGACCGCTCCAAGGCTTCAATGTCATCCGCAAAGCCCTCCAAGACCGCGCCTGATCCGGATTTGGCGGGTTTGCTGCTTGCCTGGTACGACCGGCACGCGCGCGCCTTGCCCTGGCGGGTCAGCTCCTCCGACAGGATGCATGGCGTGGTGGCCGATCCTTACCTGGTCTGGCTGTCGGAAATCATGCTCCAGCAAACCACCGTGCAAGCGGTGAAGCCGTATTTCGAAAATTTCGCCACGCGCTGGCCGGAGGTTACCGATCTTGCCGCGGCTGATACCGAGGATGTGATGAAAGCCTGGGCGGGACTGGGATACTATTCCCGTGCCCGCAATCTCAAGCGCTGCGCCGATGTGGTCGCCAAAGACCATGGCGGGCGATTTCCCGACACCGAGGAGGCTCTGCGCGCCCTGCCCGGCATCGGCCCCTACACTGCGGCAGCGATCGCAGCCATCGCGTTCAACCGGCCGGCTGCAGTCGTGGACGGCAATATCGAACGGGTATTCACCCGGCTTTATGAGATCGGAACACCGCTTCCTTCCGGCAAGTCCGAGATCCGCACCGCCGTGGCAAAGCTCACGCCCGCCGATAGACCCGGCGATTTCGCCCAGGCGCTGATGGATCTTGGAGCCACGATCTGCACGCCCAAACGTCCGGCCTGCGCGCTGTGCCCGATCAATGACACCTGCCAGGCGCGCCGGTCAGGCCGGCAGGAGCAGTTTCCGGTCAAGCCCGCAAAAAAACCAAAGCCGGTCCGTCTGGGTGCGGCCTTCGTGGCCGAACGGGGTGACGGGGCGGTGCTGCTGGTCAAGCGCCCCGACAAGGGGCTGCTTGGCGGCATGAGCGGTGTACCGACGACCAACTGGACGGTGCGCGCCGACGGCGCGACAGGTGCAAAATCAGCGCCGTTTCCAGCAGATTGGCTAAGCAGGGGCGTGATTTCGCATGTTTTTACACATTTTGAATTGCGACTGGAGGTTTTTCATGCGGTTGTCACCAGCACGCCCGAATTTCCGGGCTGGTGGAGCGAGACCGATTCGCTAGCCGGCGAAGCGTTGCCCACCGTGATGAAGAAAGCTCTCGGGGCCGCCTTCCCGGGAATGTTCAGGAAAGGCAAGACATGAGCGAGACCAACCAGCCCGCGGACCCGCCAGTCCGCCATATCGTATTCGATATCGGCAAGGTGCTGATCCATTACGATCCGAACATTCCCTACAGCCGGCTGATACCTGACGAGAGCGAACGCAACACCTTCTTTGATACCGTCTGCACCCATGAATGGAACCTGGAACAGGATCGCGGGCGCGGCTGGGATGAAGCGGAATCGCTGCTGATCGAGCAGTTCCCTGACAAGGCGGACCTGATCCGCGCATTCCGACTTCACTGGCATGAAATGGTCAGCCATGCCTATGACGACAGTGTCGACATCATGCTCGACCTGATCCAGCAGGGGCACGACGTGACCATGCTGACCAATTTCGCTGCCGACACGTTCAAGGAGGCGCAGGATAAGTTTCCGTTCCTGAAAGTTCCACGCGGGGTGACCGTGTCGGGCGAGATCGGGATGATCAAACCGGACCGCGAAATCTATGAGGTTCATGCGAAGAGTTTCGATCTCGAACCCGCAGCCTGCCTGTTCATTGACGACAGCGAAAAGAATGTCGAAGGCGCAATCGCCGCCGGCTGGCAGGCCGTGCATTTCACCGGCGCGGAAAAACTGCGCGAGGATTTGACGCGATTGGCCGCTCTCTGATCAGGAAATAGAGCCAACATTCATGCTGGCCCATATCCGGCAAAAGGCCAACATGGCTGAGCCACCATTGTGGATGTCGCGCAGGTATTGCTGACGCGCGCCAGTTGCGGGCGGATGCGCTATGCGGGTTTCCCATGAATGCTTGCGCGATTCAATGACACCAGATGCTTGCAGATACTTCAGGTTTCGTTGCCTGCCGCCCGACCGGTTGATACCGCCGGGCGGCAGTTTTGCGATTAAAACCGGCCCATGAGAGCCAGTATAATAACGACCAAGAGCGCTACCCCGAGGAGGCCGGACGGGCCGTAACCCCAGCTGCGCGCATGCGGCCATGTCGGCACCGCGCCGATCAGAAGAATGACCAGGATAATGATGAGTATAGTTGAGATCGCCATGGCAAATATGTCCTCCGTTGTTATAATTCGTCGGATCAACACACGAACCGCCAATTGGTTCCATCTGGCATATTCTGGTCAGCCCGCACTGCCCTCTTCAGGAACTTCGGCGTCCTCCATGGCCGGTCGTCCAGACAGGAATTGACCGAAACCCCTCATCGATTCGAAGTTGTCGCACAACACCTTGATAGCCACCAATATGGGCACAGCCATCAGCGCGCCAACCAGACCCCAAAGCCACCCCCAGACAGTGACGGTCAAAAACACGGCGACGATGTTGAGTTCAAGCCTGCGACCGACGATCATCGGAGTCAGGAAATTGCCTTCCAGGGTCGTGAAGCCAAAGTAAATCGCCGGGGCAATCAGTGCCGCTCCCAGCGTCGGATAGACAACCATCGCTGTGGCGGCGACCGCGGCGGTACCCGCCCATGCCCCGATAAACGGGAGGAAATTCAAAACTGCCGCGATGCAGCCCCACATGATGGGGTTCGGCATGCCATAAAGCCATAGGCTGGTCCCGATTGCCGCGCCCAGACCCGCATTGATGAGCGATATCGTAAACAGATAGCGCGACACCTGCCGCTCAACGTCATAGATCACACGCAATGCCCGTTTTTTCTCGCTCATCAAAGGCATGATCCCGACGAGTTTTTCGTAGAAAAGCGTGCCGGTCGAGAGCAAGAACAATGCAAGGATCAAGGCAACCACAAAAGTTGTGAGACCACTGAAAGCATTGGATGCAGCGGCGGCGAGCAAGGCCGGCTGCTGGACAACAACCTTCTGGGCCGCATCTGCACCCGTGCCTTGCGCCAATGTCTCGACCTGTTCGCTCGCTTCCTTCACCGCTTCGATCTCATCGCGGTATTCGGCAAATTTCGCCCTGATCTTGATGCCCGTTTCAGGCGCGGACGAAATCAGGTCCGTGACCGGTCCCGACAGCGAATAGGCGCCAAACCCGAGACCACCAGCGAGAAACAGGATGATCAACACGGCTGAAATTCCAGAGGGTATGCCGCGTTTTTCGGCGAAGCGCACGACAGGCCTCAAGGTCAGGGCAATCAGCACGCCCAGGACCATTGGCATCACCACATCCTGGGCGACGAACAGCACCTGGGCAACGATGACTATGAAAATCCCGATCAGGACCCGCTTGATCGTTGCGATGTCGGGATTGGTGAGAGCCGTCTGCGGTTTCATGATCAACCTCACCGGAAAAGTGAAAAAGGCCGCAGCCCAATTGGGCCACGGCCAGTTGGCAAGGATTTAGGTCTGAATGTCAAATCTTGTTGCCCAAAGTACCTTTGACAGAGCCTTTTGCGTTCTGAACGGCGCCCTTGGCTTTTTGCGCCTTGGCTTCAGCCTGCAGCTTCTTGTTGTCGGTTGCCTTGCCGGCAGCGTCTTTGGCTGCTCCGGCAACCTTGTTACCGGCGCCCTTGGTCTTGTCGATCATTTCACCCATGTCAGTATCTCCTTTTGGTTCCGCTGAATCTGCGGCGATGGTTACGCAAGTGCGACTTGCGTGGGAGAACGCTTGGCAACGGGTTTGGTTCAAATCTGAACTCACCGGGACCAGCCTGATTTCGTCACCCTGATTTGAGCCCGAGACCACCCTGTTTCGATGTTCTGCCGCTCCATGACTGGCAGCATCAACGAAAGGCGCCCGGGATGCTATGAAACATCCCGGGCGCTGCATGACCGGCGGTGACTGAAGGTACTTGACGCCCGCCGGATCTGCTTGTCTGAATTCTAGCTGACCTGGGCCATCTCCAGACGAATTGTAGAGCGGAAATCATCGATCAGCTTGAGGCCGTCGGGAGTTTCGAGATGCCAGAAAGTCCAGCCATTGCAGGCGTCAAAGCCCTGCACCACTGCTCCGACCTTGTGGATCGAACCTGCCGTGCCGCTGGCGACCAGCGTGCCATCAGCGCGGACGATCGCCTGGTGCTTGCGCTTGGCGTCGTGCAAGACGTCGCCGGGTTTGATGTGGCCGGCCTCGATCAGCACGTTGAAGGCGACACGCGGCTCGGCGCGCTTGCCAGTCATGACGGTCAGCTCGTTCTTGCCGAGAGGCTCGACCGCGTCGATCCGGGCGCGGGCCGCATCGATGTAATCCTGTTCGCGCTCGATGCCGACAAAATGACGGCCGAGGCGACGGGCGACAGCGCCGGTGGTGCCGGAACCGAAAAACGGGTCGAGCACCACATCGCCCGGTTTGGACGAGGCCATCAGCACGCGCGCCAGCAGTGCTTCGGGCTTCTGGGTCGGGTGGACTTTCTTGCCATCGGCGCCCTTGAGGCGTTCGCCGCCGGTGCAGATCGGAAACAGCCAGTCCGAGCGCATCTGCACATCGTCATTGGATGCTTTCATGGCTTCATAATTGAAGGTGTAGCCCTTGGCGTTCTGATCGCGCGAGGCCCAGATCATCGTCTCGTGGGCATTCTGGAAGCGGCGGCCACGAAAATTCGGCATCGGATTGGTCTTGCGCCAGACAATGTCATTAAGCAGCCAGAAGCCGATGTCCTGCAGCTGCGTACCGACGCGGAAGATATTGTGATACGAGCCGATCACCCAGATGGTGCCATTGGGTTTGAGAACCCTGCGGCAGGCCAGCAGCCAGGCGCGGGTGAAGGCATCATAGGCGGCGAAGCTGTCGAACTGATCCCAGTGATCATTGACCGCATCGACCATGGACTGATCGGGACGGGCAAGGTCGCCGCCGAGCTGGAGATTGTAGGGCGGATCGGCGAAAATGACATCGACCGAATTTTCGGGAAGCGCTTCAAGCGCTGCCACACAATCACCCTTGATAATGGTGTCGAGCCAGGACTGGCGTGTGGAGTTGACTGACCGGATTTCGGCAAGCGAGACTGACTGGGCCATGGGATACTCACATTACAAATACGCAACAACTGAGCATCATGGTTACCGAACAGGGTAAACATCCGGTGAACGACAGTTAAAACCATTCCTTTTTGGCACCCGGGCGAACAAATTTGTACCCACGCGCATCAGGCAGGCCCCGGCTTCGATGATCCGTCATTTGATTTGGCGCTCATCGCTCCCTTGCCTGCGGGGAAGGCTTGCTGTAGGTCCGGGACCAATTCCCCTTCCCTTTCGCCTCCCCCATTGCAGGAGCAGTTCCATGCCCGGTTTCGACCTCATCATCTATGATTGCGACGGCGTTCTGGTCGACAGCGAAATCATTGCGGCGCAAGTGGAATCGCAACTTCTGACCGAGGCCGGCTTTTCAATCAGCGCAGAGGAAATGGCCGAGCGCTTCGCCGGATTGACCTGGAAGGATATTCTTTTCGAGGTCGAGCGCGAATCGAGCATTCCCCTGTCGGCGCAACTGTTCGACGCCTCGGAAAAGCTGCTCGACAAGAAGCTTGCGGCCGAAGTGCAGGCGATAGATGGCGCCATGGAAGCGATCATGCGCATTCCCGGCCCGCGCTGCATCTGTTCCAATTCGGCCCTGCCCCGGCTCAAGATGATGCTCGCACGCACCGGACTCGACCGGTTGTTTGGAGATCATGTCTATTCGGCCAAGGACCTGGGCGAAGGTCGCACCAAGCCAGCGCCGGACGTGTTCCTGCATGGCGCCAGCCAGCTCAACGTCAAACCTGAAAACGTTCTGGTGATCGAGGACTCCGTGCACGGGATCCATGCGGCGCGGGCGGCGGGGATGCGGGTGGTCGGCTTCACCGGAGCATCACACAGCTATCCCGGTCATGCCGACAAGCTGACCGAAGCCGGTGCTGAAACCGTAATCCGGCGCATGGCCGATCTGCCGGCCACTGTCGAGGCGCTGGCCAACTGGTCCGAACTGCTCTGAAAATCGTGACGATCAGGGCGTGTTGTAAGGCCCCGGATCGAAGCCGACATACAGTTTGGCGGTGCGCGCGGACGCGGCCGGGAAGCTGACATTGGCGTTGGTGAAGATGAACTGCTCGGCCGGCATGCCTTCGAGAATGGTGACCGGCTGTTTTTGCAATTCCGAATAAAGCACATTCTCGCCTTCGATAACGGCGACGCGCACCGGCACTTCGACCGTACCGGCCTTGCCTGCGGGACCAGCGACCACGCGACCGGAGACCGCGACCGTGATAGTCATCTGATCGCCGCTGATCCGGCATTGCCGCGTCGTGTCGGAGATCGAAGCCTGATGTATGATCTTTGCCGGGTCGCCGTCACCGCCCTTGGCGAACTTGCTGTAATAGGCTGTGCCTTCGCGCAGTATGATCTGCGGGCAAGTGCCCTGGACGACTTCGGAATTCGTCACCGGATCAATCGCAGCCTGTTGCCCGCCTCCGGGGTTGAGAACAGCACGCGGATCAGAAGAGGTACAGCCGGCTATCAAGGCGGCTCCAACTAAAACCGGAACAAAACGCAACAATCTGTCTGACACGATATACCTACCTTCATTCGCACAAGGCCGAGGAAAATCCTCGGTAAAAGTGTGGCCTTTGCATGACGCCCGCTCATGGTCTATATCAGCCGCGCGGCGAAAATTCGACCGGCTTTATCTCATCTTGCGCGATCCGCGTCCACCACCGGGGAACATGTCTGTGGACTATATTTCAACACGGGGCGAAGCGCCCGCATTGGGTTTCAGCGATGCGCTGCTGGCGGGGCTCGCCCGCGACGGCGGACTGTATGTGCCGAGCCAGTGGCCAGCGTTCACCCGCAAGGACATCCGCGCCATGCGCGGCCAGAGCTACCAGGAGATTGCGTTCCGGGTCATCGAGCCGTTCACAACCGGTGAAATCGAAGCCGATGCGTTGCGTGCGATGATCAACGAGGCCTATGCGACCTTCCGCCATCCGGCTGTCGCGCCGCTGGTGCAAAGCGGCCCCAATTCCTTCGTGCTCGAGCTGTTCCACGGTCCGACGCTGGCCTTCAAGGACGTGGCGATGCAACTGATTGCCCGGTTGATGGACCATGTGCTGGCCAAGCGCGGCGAGCGCGCAACAATCGTCGGCGCCACATCCGGCGACACCGGAGGCGCGGCAATCGACGCCTTTGCCGGACGTGACCGCACCGATATTTTCATTCTGTTTCCCGAAGGCCGGGTCTCGCCGGTGCAACAGCGGCAGATGACCACATCCAGCGCCGCCAATGTGCACGCCATGGCGCTCAAGGGCAATTTCGACGATTGCCAGGATCTGGTCAAAGCCATGTTCAATCATGGCCCGTTCCGCGACCAGGTGCGCCTGTCGGGCGTCAACTCGATCAACTGGGCGCGGATCATGGCCCAGATCGTGTATTACTTCACCGCAGCGATTTCGCTTGGCGCGCCGGACCGCAAGGTCTCGTTCACCGTCCCCACCGGCAATTTCGGCGATATCTTCGCTGGATACTCAGCCAAACGCATGGGGTTGCCGATCGACAGACTGGTGATTGCCACCAATGAAAACGACATCCTGGCGCGCACGATGAAAACCGGCCGCTATGAGATGCGTGGCGTCAACCCGACCACCTCGCCATCCATGGACATCCAGATTTCGTCGAATTTCGAGAGACTGCTGTTCGACGCCTCCGGACGCGAGGCTGAGGCCGTGCGCCGGGCGATGTCGAGCCTCAAGCAATCCGGCGCTTTCGACATCGCGGAGACGGCGCTCAAGGCAATCCGCAAGGAGTTCCGCGCCGGCCGCGCCAGCGAGCGCCAGGTCAAGGCGATGATCCGCGATGTCCAGGCCGAAACGGGCTACGTGCTCGACCCACACACCGCCGTGGCGGTACATGTCGCAACCAGGTTTGAAAAGCCGTCAGCACCGATGATCACGCTGGCGACCGCGCATCCGGCGAAATTCCCCGATGCCGTAAAAAAGGCCTGTGGTATTGACCCCGCGCTCCCGTCGTGGCTCTCTGACCTAATGCAACGGGAGGAACGGTTCAGCGTATTGCCTAATGAACAGGACAAGGTGGAATCCCATATCCTGTCCCTGACGCGGGCATCGCGATGAACCGGGGAAAGTGACAGTATGAAAGTCAAAACAACCACTCTCGACAACGGCGTCACCGTCGTGACCGAGACAATGTCTCATCTGGAGAGCGTGGCTCTCGGAGTCTGGGTCAAATCCGGCTCCCGCGACGAGACCGCGGCGGAGCATGGCATCGCCCATCTGCTTGAGCACATGGCATTCAAGGGCACCCGCAAGCGCAGCGCCCGCCAGATTGCCGAAGAGATCGAGAATGTCGGCGGAGAACTCAACGCCGCGACGTCGACGGAAACCACCGCCTACTATGCCCGCGTGCTCAAGGATCATGTACCGCTTGCCATCGACATTCTTCACGACATCCTCACCGACTCCGTCTTCGACGAAGAGGAACTGACGCGTGAAAAACATGTGATCCTGCAGGAAATCGGCGCTGCCAACGACACGCCGGACGATGTGGTCTACGACAAGTTCACCGAAGCCGCGTTTTGCGAACAGACCATCGGGCGACCGATCCTGGGAACGCCCGAAACCGTAAAATCCTTCACCCCGGCGCAGATCCGCGCCTATCTCGCGCGTCATTACACCGGAGACAGGATTGTGGTTGTCGCCGCCGGAGCGGTTGATCACGACACCTTCGTCAAACTTGTCGATGAGCGTTTTGGCCAGTCGATCAAGCCGACCGGAACCCAGCTGCGGGCGATCCCGACCGCCAATTACACCGGCGGCGACTACCGCGAGAGCCGCGATCTGATGGACGCCCAGGTGTTGATCGGATTTGAGGGCCGCGCCTATCAGGTTCGTGATTTTTACTGCTCGCAGTTGCTCGCCAACATTCTGGGCGGCGGCATGTCGTCGCGGCTGTTTCAGGAGGTCCGCGAAAAACGCGGGCTATGCTATTCGGTCTACGCGTTCCATTGGGGCTTTTCCGACTCGGGCCTGTTCGGCGTCCATGCCGCCACCGGCGCAGAAGACCTCGCCGAGCTGATCCCGGTTATTCTTACCGAATTGGCCAAGGCCGCCGATGGCGTCGAGGAGCAGGAAATCAACCGGTCGAGGGCGCAAGTCCGGTCCGGCCTTCTGATGGCGCAGGAAAGCCCTGCCGCACGAGCCAGCCAGATCGCCCGCCAGATGCTGTTGTTCGGCCGGCCGGTCAGCAATACCGAATTGATGGAGCGGCTTGCAAACCTGACCCCCAAACGCCTGTCCGACCTTGCCGGAAGGCTGTTTTTCGATACTCCCATCACGGTGTCGGCGATCGGACCGATCAGCAATCTTCTGACCATCCCCGACATGGCCCACACCCTCGGACGACATGGCGGGCGCACCGCCGCGGCCGAGTAAGTCTGCAAGGATCATCCCCGCCATGGCGCCTCCGGTGTTTCGTTTCCGCAGCCGGACAAACGAAGAGTTCCGGCTGGACGGAGACCGGGTCTATCTGCGTCACCCGGTGACCGGGGATCACGCGGAATGGAGCAAACTGCGTGCGGCAAGCCGCGAGTTCCTTGAACCCTGGGAGCCGCGCTGGCCGGAAGACGACCTTACCCGCACGGCATTCAGATACCGTATCCGGCGTTATGACGCCGACCGCGAGGCCGGTTTGGCACTGCCATTGTTTGTTTGCCAGAAATCCACCGGGCGCCTTGTCGGTGGCGTGACGATGGGGTCGATCCGGCGCGGTGCGGCGCAAAGCTGCACGCTGGGCTACTGGGCAGGCGAACAG
This sequence comes from Hoeflea sp., assembly GCF_039975035.1. Classification (GTDB taxonomy): domain Bacteria; phylum Pseudomonadota; class Alphaproteobacteria; order Rhizobiales; family Rhizobiaceae; genus Hoeflea. Next base: position 11,656 of record NZ_JBDWHW010000106.1, read on the forward strand.
TTTGCAGGCAAGGGCTTGATGGCGGACGCGCTTAAATGTCTCATTCCCCATGCTTTTGACAGGATGCAGTTGCACCGTATAGAGGCGGCCTGTATTCCCGACAACAGCAGGAGCCAGCGCCTTCTTGAAAAAGTCGGGTTTCGGCGTGAGGGATACTTGAACGGCTACCTGAAAATCAATGGCGCCTGGCGCGATCACCTGCTCTACGCGCTGATTGCCGAAGACTGGCAGTCCATGCGTGCGAAAGGATCCGGTTCCGGCGGATGACATGCATTTCCCGTTTCATTCCTGTCTGGCCAGTTGGCGCAATGTCGGTGAACCGCGCTCGCGCGTTTGCCGCCCTGCTGATGGTTTGCCTGACGCTGGGTATCACGCAGTCAGCGCAGGCCATCGAGCCGGTCAAGATCAGCCGCGACGACACCGCGCTTGATCTGACGGCGACGACAGAGATCTACAAACGGCGCGGTGAAGCCTTTCAGGTGTCCACGGCCGCCGGCTCCGACGGGATTGTCCGCCGCATCGAGGTGCGCGCCAGTTCGCCCCAGCATTCAGGCGACTGGGCGGTGTTCGCGCTGGCCAATGTCACCGATGAGCAGATCGACCGGCTGATTGTGGCGCCGCATTTCAGGCTTGTCGGGTCCGGACTGCTGTGGCCCGATCTGGGCTCCGCGCGGATTTTGAGCATCACCCCGAGTGAAGGGTTTGCGCTCGACAAGGTTGAAAGCAGCGAGGACGATGTCTTCCGCATCACGCTCAACCCTGGAACCGTCATCACCTTCGTCGCGGAACTGGCGGCGCCCGATCTGCCGCAGATCTATCTGTGGGAGCCGGAAGCCTACAAGGACACGGTCAACGCCTACACGCTCTACCGCGGCATCGTGCTCGGCATCGCCGGACTGCTTGCGGTCTTCCTGACCATTCTCTTCGTGGTCAAGGGCACATCGATGCTGCCCGCCACCGCGGCGCTGGCCTGGGCGGTTCTGGCCTATGTGTCGGTGGATTTCGGATTTCTGTCCAAACTGATCAGCGTGACACCCGGTGACGAGAGAATCTGGCGTTCGGGGACCGAGGTGCTGCTGGCGACCGGACTTGTGGTGTTCCTGTTCACCTATCTCAACCTCAATCGCTGGCATACCAACCTTTCCTACGTCACGGTGGCCTGGATTCTGGGCCTGGGCGGCCTGTTCGCCGTGGCGATCTATGATCCGCCGGTGGCCTCGGGCATTGCACGCCTGTCGTTCGCCGCCACGGCGGTGGCGGGTGTGGCGCTGATCGCCTATCTGGGTTTCAATCGCTATGACCGGGCGGTGATGCTGATCCCGACATGGGCGCTGATATTATGTTGGCTGTTCGGCGCATGGATGACCGTGACCGGGCAACTGGCCAACGACATCGTGCAGCCGGCCCTGGGCGGCGGACTTGTGCTGATCGTGCTGCTGATGGGATTTACCGTGATGCAGCACGCCTTTGCGGGCGGCGCCTATCATCAAGGTCTGTTCTCCGACATGGAGCGCCAGGCGATGGCGCTGGCGGGCTCAGGCGACACTGTCTGGGACTGGGACGTCACCCGTGATCGCCTTGTCACATCCCCCGACCTCGCACCGCAACTGGGTCTCTCCCCGGGAGCACTTGCAGGCGCGGCTCGCAACTGGCTGCCGCGCATCCACGCCGATGATCGCGACCGGTTCCGCACCACGCTGGACGTCATGCTTGAACACCGCAGGGGCAGGCTCAACCATCAATTCCGCATGCGCGCCGAGGACGGACATTATCACTGGATGTCGCTCAGGGCGCGGCCGGTGCTGGGCTCCAACGGAGAAGTCATCCGCTGTGTCGGAACGATCATCGACGTCACCGAGCAGAAAAACTCCGAAGACCGGCTGCTGCATGACGCGGTACATGACAATCTGACCGGACTTCCCAACCGGCAATTGTTCCTCGACCGGCTTCAGACGATGATCAGCATGGCCGAACGCAATCCGGATGTCCGGCCCAGTGTGTTCATGATCGATCTCGACCGGTTCAAGCTGGTCAATGACAAGCTCGGAATGTCGGTGGGCGACACCATCCTCCTGGCGCTGACGCGACGGCTGAAGCGGCTTCTCAAACCACAAGACACGCTGGCTCGCATTTCAGGCGACCAATTTGGGCTGGTGCTGGTTTCCGAGCAGGACGCGGTCAAGGTGGCGGCTCTTGCCGAAGCGATCTCGAAGGCGATTTCCGCGCCGATAGATTTCGCCGGGCAGGATATAAGGCTCACCGCCTCGATCGGCCTGGTGACCTGGGTTGAAAACAACGCCGTGCCGGACGATTTGATGAAGGACGCCGAACTGGCGATGTATCAGGCCAAGCGTTTTGGCGGCAACCGGATCGAACCGTTCCGTCCGGCTTTCCGGACCGTCGGCTCCGACCGGCAGCGGCTTGAAAGCGACCTCCGGCGGGCGGTGGAACGGCGTGAACTCACATTGGTGTATCAGCCTATCGTCGAATTGAAGGATGCCGAAATCGCCGGTTTCGAAGCCCTGTTGAGATGGGAAGATCCAAAGCGCGGCACGGTACCGCCTTCGGAATTCATCCCGGTTGCCGAGACATCCGATCTGATTCTTGAACTCGGCATGTACTCGCTGAAGCAATCGGCCGAAGATCTGGCGCAATGGCAGGAAACGCTCGGAGAACTGCCGGTGTTCATGTCGGTCAACCTGTCGAGCGCGCAATTGCTCAAGAGCGATCTGTGCAATGACGTGATCAAGGTGATCTCGGCGACACGCTGTGACCCGACCCGCTTCCGCCTGGAACTGACCGAAACGCTGGTGATGCACAATCCGCAGCAAGCGCTGATGACGCTTTCGCGGCTGGCCGACGCGGGCATTGGCCTGACGCTTGATGATTTCGGAACCGGGCATTCGTCACTTGCCTATCTGACCCGGTTCCCGTTCAAGACCATCAAGATCGACAAGTCGCTGGTGATCGACCAGTCAGACAAGGGCGACATCCTGATCCGTTCCATCGTCAACTTGGCCAAACAGCTCGAAATGCGGGTGGTCGCCGAGGGCGTGGCATCGGAGGACGACGCAATGAAACTTTCGGAGATGGGCTGCGATTTCGGACAGAGCTTCCTGTTCGGTCCGCCGATTGGCGCCGAATCGGTGCAGAAGCTGCTCAAGGAACGCTTTCCGGTGGCCAAGCCGAACTAGAGCACCGGACGATTAATACGACGCATTCTGTTGGCTCAAACCTGCTGCTCCACAAGAAGGACGGCGCAGAGCGATGCGGGCCCATCTCTCAAGCCGTCCGACGCAGTGGGTAGCAGGTTTCAGCCAACCCGAAGGGCCGCATGCCTTCAAGTCCTGAGAAGGATTTTCGTCTTGAACGTACCCGCCAGGTATGCCCTTCGACGAAAATCCTTCTCAGCCCATA
>NZ_JBDWHW010000107.1:0-17666 GCF_039975035.1 Hoeflea sp.
GATCCAGCAACGGCTTCAGCTGCGTGGTGTCGCCGGTTTCCTGACCTGTCAGACTATGGGCAATGATCTCGTCACTGTCTGCATCAACAGCCAGGTGCAGTTGCGCCAGCCACGCCTGGACTTTGTCCCATGCTTTTCTTCCAGCCATTGACCGGTGCCATAAATCTTGAGCCCGGTGCTGTCGACCAGAACGTGAATGGGCCCGTTTGCCACATGCTGTCGGTCGTTGCCTCTGGCCGTTGGCTTCCAGGTTCTAGCCCTGCGGCTAAGCGTGGTGTGATCGGGCACAGGCAGATCCAGCGCCATCATATCAAGTACCGAACGCAAAAGCCCTTCGCTCTGGCGTAAACGCAGCCCAAACACCATGCCCAACGTCAATGTAGTTTCGATCGCCAGATCAGAGTAAAGCGGCTGGCCTCCCCTCGTCTTGCGTCGTGGAGCCGCCCAGCCGCTAAGCGCTTCCGGCGTTACCCAAAGGGTCAAACTACCGCGGCGGCGAAGGCCTGCCTCATACTCCGGCCAGTTCGTTACCTTGAACTTCATCTTGCCGATGTGATGGCGGCGGGCGGCGTTATGTTTGTGCGGCATGCTGGACCAATCATGCTATTTTCGATCCCCGCCGCATAGACGCCAAACGTTGAAATCTTATCCGCGCACCAATGCCTTACAGCGATCAATTTCCCGTTGATTTGACCACGACGGCAGCTTTACAGATCGCCGCGTCGGTTTGTTCCATATCGTCCTTCGTCAGGGCAAGGGACGGATAGATCTTGCCTGGAGACTTGAGGATGCCGCCCGCACGCAACGCCTTGTTGAAGGACGCGTTCCTGGCGGCATCCGCCTGCAAGACATCCCGATAGTTCCTGACTTGTGTGTCAGTAAAGACCACATCGAAGAGTGTCGGGTCGCCGACAATCTGATGGGCAACTCCGGCGTCGGCCAGATGTCTGCCAATTATGTCCATCAGGGTCCGCCCCGTTTGCCGCAGTGTCTCGTAGGCCCCCGGACGCCTCAATATCTCGAGCGTCTTGAGCCCGGCGATCGCTGCCACCGGATTGCCCGACAGCGTGCCCAACTGCATCAGGAATCCGTCCTGTCCGACCTTGGCCTTGTCGAAATGCGCCATGATGTCGGCGCGCCCGGCAATCGCGGCCAGCGGTAAACCGCCGCCGATGATTTTGCCAAGCGTACAGATGTCAGGCGTGACGCCGTAGAGCTCCTGCGCGCCGCCATAGGAAAACCGGAAGCCGGTTACGATTTCGTCGAAAATGAGCACGATGCCATGCTTATCGCATTCGGCTCGCAAGGCCTCGAGAAACCCTGGCGCAGGTGGGATAAGCCGCTGCAGCGGTTCAACGATGATGCCGGCGATCTGGCCGGAGTACTCCGAAATCAGCGAGCGGACGAAGTCGGCATCGTTGAACGGCGCCACCAGAACCCCGTCGCGCACGGCCTCGGGAATGCCTGCCGAATCCGGTACCGCTTGCGGGAAATTGACCAGCCGGGCGGGCGCCAGGCTCATCTGCGCTTCCGCCGACATGCCATGGTATCCGCCCTCGAACTTGAGGATCTTGTCGCGCCCGGTGAAGGCGCGCGCCAGCCGCATGGCGTACATGTCGGCCTCGCCGCCGGTGGAGACATAGCGCAATTTTTCGGCGCAGGGCACTGCGCGGCAGATCTCCTCGGCCAGTTCGATGCCGGCGGCGTTGTTGGCGAAAAAGGTCATGCCCCTGGGCAATTGTTCGAAGACGGCTTCCAGCACTTCGGGATGGCCATGGCCGAGGATCATCGGGCCCGAACCGATCAGGTAGTCGACATATTCCTTGCCATCCTCGTCCCAGACCCGGGAGCCGCGGCCCTCGCGGATGACGACCGAAGGATCGAAATTGCCGAATCCTCCGGCCGGCAGCACGGCTTGCGCCCGGGCGATCCAGTCCGACTGGCTTGATTGGACATGCATGATCTGGCTCCTAATCGAAAGTTGCGGCCGGCGCGCCGAGAACCGAAATGTCCGGCTCGACGCCCAGGCCGTTGCCGGCCGGCGGCGAGATGCGGCCGTCGCGACGTACCGGCGCATTGGTGTCCAGCCGCGGCGTCACATAGGACGAAAGATCGCAGACGTTGAGCAGCGATCCCGGCGCTGTTGCGGCACCTAGATGCAGGGCCGCGGCGGTGACGATGTCCGATCCCCAGGTACACTCGACGCACATTTTTGCGCCCAGGTGCAGGCACAGGTCGCGCGCCCGGCGCAGCGCGCTCAATCCTCCGAATTTCGACAATTTCAGCGCCACTGCATCCATGCAGCCAAGCTCCCAGGCCCTGAGCAGCGATCCGGTGTCATGGACCAACTCATCGAGTTTCATCGGCAGTCCGGTCGCGGTCTTGACCGCGGCGCAGTCTTCCAGCGTCGCGCAGGGTTGTTCCAGCATGATGTCGAAGCCGGACAGTGCCTTGCCGACGCGGATGGCGTCGAGCCTGTTGGCGCCGCAATTCCAGTCGCCATAGACGATCGGGCCGGCGCCCACCGCTTCGCGCACCAGCCGCAGCCGGGCTATGTCTGCCTCGTTGTCACTGTCCGCGCCAAGCTTGGCCTGGAACTGGCGGATGCCTGACTTGAAGGCGTCCCGAGCCATGCGCGCCATGTCCTCCGGTGCGACACAGGTGATGGAATGATAGAGCGGCAGGGTTTGGGACCGGCGGCCGCCGAAAAGCGTATAAAGCGGCGCGCCTAGCGCCTTGCCGAAGAGGTCCCACAGCGCGATGTCGATGGCCGATTTGGCGTAGACATGCCCCGGCAGCCAGGCATCGAGCCGCGCCATTGTCGCTTCCGGACTGTCAAATTCGTGGCCGATGACCTGACCTGTCATCTCCTCGATAGCTGGAGCAACGCCGCCGGCATAGGCGGGTAGATAGTGCGGGATAGGGCAGACCTCGCCCCAGCCCGACAGACCGCTGGCGGTGTCGATGCGGATTACCACGCTCTCGACCGTGTCACAGGTCTTGCCGCCGGCCATGTGATAGGTTTCCAGGCTGGTCAGCGGTAGGTGCCACACCGACATTCCGGTTATTTTCATTGCCTGACCTCATAACATGCGCAAGGTTCGCCCAGCAGGGTTTCGTCGGGTCGAACGCCGAGCCCGGGAGTAGAGGGCGGGGTCGCGAAACCGTCGATATTGCGGGCGCCCTGACCCGGAACCGGATCGACCGCCAGGTGGTAGTGGCACAGCCAGCTCGCCAGCCGGTTCGCATCCGGCGTCGAACTGGCAAGATGGATCGCCGCAGTATCCGCCATGGCCGATCCGCCAACATCCTCGATATGCATCTGCCAGCCGACCGAGACACCGAAGTCCCGGATCTGCCTCGCCTTGGTGAGCCCGCCAACCCGGTTGGGCTTGACCTTGACGCCTTCGCCGGCGCCTAGCTTCCAGGCGTTGAGATGGTCCTGGAATCCGTGCAGGCACTCATCCAGCATGATCGGATTTCTGACCCGCACGGCGACATGGGCGCATTGCTCCAGGGTCTCGCAGGGCTGCTCGATCCAGTCGCGCGCGGAGACCGAATTGAGCACCTGGACCGCCACGCCCGGCGTCCAGGCGCGGTTGACGTCGAAGGTGATCTTCTCGTTAGCAGGCAACGCGGCAGAAAGCGCCTCAATGCGGGCGATGTCGGCGCTGATGTCGGCGCCGCCGATCTTGGCGGAATGGGTGCGGTATCCTTTCGCCGACGCCGCGCGGATCAAGGCGATCATCTGTTCCGGCGTGCTGGTCGGGATCGACGAATTGACCGCCACCGGGTTCGCATCCGCGCCGCCCAACAGCTTCCACAGCGGCAGTCCCGACGCCTGGCCGAGAATGTCCCAGCAGGCGATGTCGAGAGCCGACTTGACGTAAAGATGCCCCGGCAGGGTCACATCCATTACCCGGTTGACACGGTCAAGCGCACGCGGATCCAGCCCGATCAGCGCCGGGGCGAGGATCTCCAGGCCTGCGCGCACCCCGGGACCGTGCGCGGGCAGGTAGGTATGCCCCCAGGGACAGGCCTCGCCCCAACCGGAGAGGCCCTCGTCGGTGTCGACGCGCACGAAGCTTGTGTCGAGTTGTTCGAATGTCAACCGGCCACCCGACAGCGCATAAGTCTCGATAAGCGGCAGCGTCATCCGCCAGACGCTGATGCGGGTGATCTTCATCCCTCACCCATCGTCACGGCTATGTTGCCGAAGTGTTTTTTCGCGATGAAGGTCTCTTGGGCCAATGGCAGTTTCGCCAACGGGAAGGTCTGCGCCAGCAACGGCTTGACTTCGCCGCGCTCGATGTAACCTACCAGATCCGGGAACACCCTGGACGAGGTGGCTGTGGAGCCGAAGAAGCTTAAATCGCGAAGATAAAGCGTGCGCAGATCGAGCGCCACCATCGGCCCGGCAATGGCACCCGATGTGGCGTAACGACCGCCACGGGCCAGAACGTCGATGAGCTTCGGCCAGTAGGGGCCACCGACGATGTCGGCGACAACCGTGACCGTCTCGTGGCCGGTCGCTTCTTTCAGAACTGCCTTGAGGTCTTCCGGTGCGCGGTCGATGATGGCAAAGGGACCCAGTCTTGCCACATCGCCATGTTTGGCGGCGCTCGCCATGGCGATGGTCCGGGCACCGCGGCGATTGGCGAGTTGCACCAGCGCGCCGCCGACGCCGCCTGACGCACCGGTTATCAGCACGGTGTCCGCCGCACCGACGCCAGCACGATTGAGCAGGTTTTCAGCGGTTGTGTAGGAACAGGATAATGTCGCCAGTTCCGCATCCGACAGGCTACTGTCGATGGCGGCAACATTGCGGTGGTCGATCACCGCGTAGTCGGCAAAGCCGCCATTGCATTCCGAGCCGAAATAGCCCGGGATATCGATCGCATCTGGGTCCGACCAGTCCCTGAGCCAGCAATCGGCGATCACCCGCTTGCCGATGAGCGAAGGATCGGCCGTCGCGCCGCAGGCGACGACTGTGCCGCAGATGTCGGCGCCCTGAATGCGCGGGAAGCTGATCGGCGCCCCGCCCCAGGTTGGGTCTTCGTCGCTGATAGTCTGATAGGCGCCGCCGGTGGTCGCTTCGCTGACGGCCTTTGAATACCAGCCGGAACGGGTGTTCACGTCGGTGTTGTTGAGCCCGCAGGCATGAACCCTGATCAGAACCTGGTTCGGGGCTGGGCTTGGCGTCGGCCAGTCCGTGCGGAACTCATACTTGTCGAGGCCGCCATGCCCGGTCAGCACCATCGCCCGCATTGTATCGGGGGCTACACTCATTCTGCTGCCTCGCGAGTCGGTGCATCGGCGCGCGGCAGTTTGCTCTCTGGATCGTAGGCCGCATCGCCAAGCACCTTTGCCGGACGCCATGTCTCGTTCATGAACACCTCGAGCCCGGTTCCGGCTGACGCGGCGTGCGGTTTGATATAGGCGAAGGCCAGCACCTTGCCGACCGTGTGGCCGTAGGCCACGGAAGCAGTCGAGCCAACAACCGCGCCATCCATTCGCACCGCCTCGCCGCCATTGCCGTCCCAGTCGCCTTGCGGCTCTATTTCAAGGTAGGCGCAAATCCAGGACAGCGGTTTTTCAAGGGCGGCAAGCGTCGCTTCACGGCCAAGGAATTCACCCTTGTCGGTTTTGACAAATCGCATCACATCGGCCTCGGGAAGGGTGACCTCATTGGTGAGTTCACCAGCACCCTTGAAGCCCTTTTCCATCCGCATCGCGTTCATGGCGAAGGAGCCGTAATCAGCGATCCCGTGCTTTTCACCCGCTGCCCAAAGCGCGTCATAGACGGCCAGCAGGTGCGCGCGGGGGCCGTGGATTTCCCAGCCGAGTTCCCCGCCATAGGAGACCCGCAAGGCCCACATCGGATGACCGGCAATCTCGATCTCCTGCGCCGATAGCCAGCGGAACGCTGCGTTGTCGAGCCGCGCGTCGGTGCAGGCGGCAAGAATCTCGCGTGCCTTCGGCCCCTGCAGGGCGATCGCCGCCCAATCGGAGGAGCGATTGATGATCTGCACATCTGCGTCGTTGCGATTGAACGTGAGATGATCAGTCAGCCTTTGCTCAAAGAACGCCGCGCAAACCAGATAGAAACGGTCTGCCGCCATCCGCACGACGGTGGTCTCCAGCTCGATCCTGCCCCGGCGGTTGAGCATATGGGTCAACGCTATGCCGCCTATTCTCTGCGGCAGCTTGTTGGCCACCAGCCGGTCGATCAACACTTCGGCGTCCGGCCCGGACACCTCAACCTTGGTAAAGGCGGAGATGTCCATCAGGCCGGCTCGCTGTCGCACCGCCTGGCTTTCGAACGCCACCATCTCATGCACCGGCGTGCGCCTGAAGCCGTAATGATCGCGTTGTTCGATTCCATCCCGGGCAAACCAGCGCGGCCGCTCATGGCCATAGACTTCCTCGAACACCGCACCTTTGGATTTGAACCGCTCATATAGTGGCGACGGCTTGACCGGACGTCCGTCGAGCCGGTTGAAATGCGGAAACGGGATCTCGTGGCGAAGGCAATAATCCTCCTTGGCCTTGACCACTTGCCACTCCTTGGTGGCATAGGGTCCGAAGCGGCGCGGATCGAACTCGCGCATCGAAATATCGGCAGCGCCATGCACCATCCAGCGCGCCAGTTCGCGGGTCAGGCCGGGCCCCCAGCCAATGCCGATCTGGGTACCGCAGCAGCACCAGTAATTTTTCGCGTTCGCCACCGGACCGATCAGCGGACTGCCGTCGGGCGGGTGGGAGATCGCACCATGTACTTCGCGTTTGATGCCGAGGTCTGCGAAAATCGGCATCCGCTCTATGGCATTTTCCAGCCACGGCATGATCCGGTCGTAATCGGCTTCAAACAGTTCGTTCTCCGCCTCCCAGGGGCAGGCGTCGAGCCAGATAGCATTCGGATTGGTTTTCTCGTAAATGCCGATCAGTCCGGATTTTTGCTCCATCCGGATGTAGCCGGAAACGTGTTTGTCGTCGCGGATCACCGGCAGTTCCCGGTCCAGGTCGCGGAACTCCGGCACTGTGTCGGTGACCAGATAATGGTGGGTCATTGAGGTCGCGGGAACCAGAATGTTGGACCAGTCGCCGATCTGCCGGGCATAGGTGCCGCCGGCATTGACAACGTGTTCGCAAACGATGTCTCCCTTCTCGGTCGAGACCTTCCATTCGCCGGTCGGCAACTGTTTGATGTCGGTGGCGCGGCAGCGACGGATGATCCGCGCGCCCAATTGCCGCGCGCCGGTGGCCAGCGCCTGGGTGATGCCGGAAGGATCGGCATGGCCATCGTCAGGCGTGTGCAGCGCGCCAATGACCCCGTCGAGATTGTAGAACGGATGCAGCGCCCGCACCTGATCCGGGCCAACCAGTTCGATGTTGAAGCCCAGCGCCCGGCCGACGCCCAAAGTCTGGCGCAGCCAGTCCATCTCGTCTTCGGTATAGGCGAGGCGGAACGAGCCGCAGCCGTGCCAGGTGACAGATTGCCCGGTCTCGGCTTCAAGCTTTCCTGCATAGAGGCCGACATTGTAGTCGACGCATTTGCCCAGTCCAAAGCTGGACGTCGAATGGGTGATCTGTCCCGCCGCATGCCAGGTCGAACCGGACGTGAGTTCCGATTTTTCCAGCAGCACGACATCGGTCCAGCCCTCATGGGCGAGATGATAGGCGAGCCCGCAGCCCATGATGCCGCCACCGACAATGACAACCCGTGCGGTGCTGGGAAAAGTTTCGGCCATGGCTCACCTGCTTTCGATTTTCGTTGGACAAGCTAAACAAACAAACGTACTATCGTCAACTATGAATAATACATTTGTACCAAACTCACTATCCAGTGCACCGCAAGCCGTTCTCGACGCGCTGGCCGGCCAACTTGACGACATGACCCCGGAACTGCGCAAGGCGGCTGCCTTCGTGCTGGAAAACCCCAATGAGGTGGGCGTTTCCTCAATCCGCGAGATTGCCGAGGCAGCCAATGTCAAACCCAACACCTTCGTGCGCATGGCGCGCTCCGTTGGATTTGGCGGCTATGATGATTTCCGTGAGCCGTTCCGCGAGGAAATCCGTCAGGGCAGGGCCAGTTTCCCGGATCGTGCGCGCTGGCTGCAATCGCTGTCCAAGGGTGGAAAGCTCGACGCGCTCTATGCCGATATGGTCAGTTCCGCGATTTCCAATATTGAGGACAGTTTCGCCAATATCGATGTCGGCACACTGAAACAGGCCGCCGAAACGGTCTGGGCCGCGCGGCGGGTCTTCACACTGGGTGTCGGCGTCAATTCCTCCAATGCCAGCAATTTCACCTATCTCGCCTCCACCGGCATGGTCGAGTTTTTCGCCATTCCGAAGCCTGGCAGCGTCGCTACCGACGATCTCGCCTGGGCCGATTCACGCGACGTACTGATCGCGATTACCTGCAAGCCCTATCGGCGCGAAGTAGTCGAGGCCGTGCGTATCGCCCGCGAGCAGGGGGTCAAGGTGATCGGTGTCTCAGACAGTGCCGCATCGCCAATCATCATCGGATCCGATTTCGGTTTCGTCGTCAGCGTCGACACGCCGCAATTCTTTCCGTCCTCGGTATCGACCATCGCCTTTCTGGAAACGCTGCTGTCCTTTGTCATCGCATCGGCCACGCCTGAAATCGTCGAGCGGGTCGAACAGTTCCACCGCCGGCGTCATGAGCTTGGCATCTACAACGAAACTCCGGAGCGCTAATGTGAACGACCTTGTTGCACCTGCCGTCCCGATCCGTTCCCTCGACGCCCGCTTCTATACCGATCCGGAGGTATTCAAAGTCGAGCAAAAAGGGCTGCTGGCCCGCACATGGCAATTCGCCGGCCATGCGTCGATGGTTGAGAAGCCGGGTGATTACTTCACCTTCAGCATTGCCGGCGAGAACCTGTTCTGCATCCGCGGCCGTGATGGCGAGCTGCGCGGGTTCTACAATGTCTGCCAGCATCGCGCCCATGAGCTGGTCTCGGGCGAAGGCAATGCGCGGCTGCTGGTTTGCCCCTACCATGCCTGGAGCTACGAGCTGACTGGCGAGCTGCGCTCCGGTCCGAACATCAAGTCCGTTGCCGGCCTGAACCGCTCCGAGATATGTCTGGAACCGGTAAAGCTCGAAAATTTTCATGGCTTCATCTTTGCCAACCTTGATGCGAACGCCAAGCCAATGGACGAATGGTTTCCGCAAGTGCGGGAGGAACTTGCCGGTTTTGTCCCCCATATAGATCGGCTCAAGCCTTTGGAGTGGGTCGAGATCCCAGAGGCCTGCAACTGGAAGGTCACGGTGGAGAACTATTCGGAATGCTATCACTGTTCGCTCAACCACCCGACCTTCGCCTCGGGTGTGATCAAGCCGCAAACCTATGACATCCAGCCGCAGGGCCATTGCCTGCGCCACACCACCCAGTGCGCCAATCTCGACCGCATGAGCTACGCCATCGATCTTGAGAGCAATCCGCATGCGGGCGATTATTCCTCGTGGTTCCTGTGGCCGATGTTCTCGTTCCAGGTCTATCCGGGCAACATCCTCAACACCTATCACTGGCGCGCGGTGGACGCCGATCATGTCGTGGTCTGGCGTGGCTGGTACACGATTGATGGCGTTGATTCCGACGTGGTGCGCCGGCTTGCGATCCAGGACCGCGCCACCACCGTGGAAGAGGACATTCATCTGGTGGAATCGGTACAGCGTGGCATGAAAAGCCGTGGTTACAAGCCCGGCCCTCTGGTGCTCGATCCGAAATGCGGGCTGAATTCGGAACATTCGGTCCTGACCCTGCAACGATGGATGCGTGAGGTCTCCGATGGCTGAACCGATTGCCGGTTACTGGCAAAACTACATTGATGGCCAGTTCGTGGATGGCAGCGCAGGCCGGCTTGTCGTCGATGATCCTGCAACCGGTGGAGCTTTGGCTGAGCAGGCGCTGGCCGATGCGGGCGATGTCGACCGGGCGGTTGCCGCCGCCCGCAGGTGCCATCTAAGCGGTTCCTTATCCTCGCTACGCCCTGTTGAACGGGGCCGCATGGTGCAGGCGATGGGTGATTACCTGCTCGCCCATATTGACGAAATCGCGCCGGTCCTGACGCTGGAAAGCGGCAAGCCCTTGTGGGAATCCCGCATCGAAATTGAAGGCGCGGCGCGCTATTTCGAATATTACGGCCATCAGGCTGAAACCGTCGAAGGCCGGTCGATCCCGCTGGGCGATGGTTATTTTGATTTCACCGTGCATGAGCCTTATGGCGTCTCGGCGCAGATCATCCCCTGGAACTATCCACTGGAGATGACCGCGCGGTCACTGTCGGCAGCCTTGGCGACCGGCAATGCTTGTGTGGTCAAGACCCCGGAACTCGATCCGCTGAGCAGCAGTTACATTGCCCGCGCAGCGGAGGCCGCCGGTCTTCCCAAAGGCGCGCTCAACATTATTTGCGGCCATGGTCACGAGGCTGGCGCGGCGCTTTCGTCGCATCCGGGCGTCGACCAGATCGTCTTCACGGGTTCGGTCGCCACCGGGACAGCAATCGCAAGGGCGGCTGCGGGCAATGTGGTGCCCTGCATTCTCGAACTTGGCGGCAAGTCCGGAGCCATTGTTCATGCTGACGCGGATATCGAGGATCTGGTCTCCAATGTGCGCTGGGGGATTTTCTTCAATGCCGGACAGGTCTGTTCGGCGATGTCGCGCCTGATCGTGCATGAGAGCATCCATGACGAGGTGGTCGATGCGGTCAGCGCGATGGCGAAATCGCTTTCGGTAGGACCCGGAATCGAACGTCCGGCTTTCGGCGCCAACATGGGCGCAATGGTATCGGCAAGGCAGCGCGACCGGGCCGCATCAATGTGCGCCGAGGCGCAACGATCGGGTGCTCGCGCGGTCACCGGCGGGCATGCGATGAACCGGCCTGGCTGGTTTCTTGAGCCAACGATCTTTGACCGGGTGACGCCGGATACGGAGATTGCCCGCGAGGAGATTTTCGGCCCGGTCCTGTCCGTGCTTAGCTTCAAGCGGGACGACGAGGCCATCGCCATCGCCAACGGCACCGACTATGGTCTCGTCGGCGGCGTCTTCACCCGTGACCTCGACCGCGCCACACGGGTGGCGCGGCGCATGCGGGCCGGCCAGATTTTCGTCAATGAATGGTATGCCGGTGGCGTCGAAACCCCTTTCGGCGGCTATGGCAAATCGGGCTATGGACGCGAAAAGGGCCGCGAGGCGTTGTGGAACTACGTTCAAACCAAAAACATCGCAATCAGATTGGGTGCATGATCATGACCGGCAGCTTTGACGAAGACCTGTTTCTCAAGGGGCTGGAGCGCCGCAAGGCGACGCTTGGCGCCGAGTATGTCGAAAAGAACCTTGCCGCTGCCGACGAGTTCACCCGGCCGTTTCAGGAAGCGATGACCGCATGGTGCTGGGGCTTTGGCTGGGGCGATGACGTGATCGACGCAAAGACCCGCTCGATGATGAACCTCGCCATGATCGGCGCCTTGGGCAAGATGGCGGAATGGGAGACCCATTGCCGTGGTGCGATTACCAATGGCGTCAGCAAGGAAGAGATCCGCGCGATCATCCATATTGTCGGCATCTATTGCGGCGTGCCGCAGGCGCTGGAATGTTTTCGCGTTGCCAAAAAGGTTCTGGAAGAAAACGGCAAGCTGTAGCCGGTGACAAGAGGTGCGGCAAATCCTTCAAGTCCTTCGAATTTGCCTGCCCCGGACGCTTTTCATTGATAGTCCAAGGCCATAGATATGCCTTAGCAGGCTGCTGAAAAACGCTCTGGTTTTTTGCTCTGATCCTGATTCAATCCTGCTGTCTATATTGGCTATGGATTGATGCGATGCGTGGGTCGGATGATCGGTCTTCTCAACTTTTCTGCTATGTCGATCTGGAGGCGCGGGTGCCGAAAAGGCACCCGCTTCGGGCGATGCGCGACCTGGTAAACCCGGCGCTGATAGTGCTTCGATCTTCTGTTGGGAGCGGGAAAAAGTGGGGGTAAGAACCTTCAGGTAATCGAGTCCTTTTCTGGAAAGGGCACTCGGTGATGGGACAATTGAGGATGAAGGTCTGGGTTGAGGTTATCGGCACCGATGGCGTTCCGCAGCGTCGAGAAATTGCAACCGTCGACCGCAGTGTCGACGGAGTGGGTTTCGACCCGCTCGGCCTTTCCCTGGCAGAAGGCAAGGCGATACAGTGCCGTCTGCAAGAGGAGCTCACGCAGTTTCAGGCGGATCAAGCCAGTAGGCAGGATAGGAAATGTCACGACTGTGGCCGCCTTCACGGGGTTCATGACTATCGGTCACGTACGGTCCATTCGCTCTTTGGTATTTGTCGCCTGCGGGTGCCTCGGTTCCGCAGCTGTACCTGCGGAAAGCCGGCAAAGGCAAACTCCGGAAACATCGAGACCTTGTTGAAGGGCAGAGTGACGCCGGAATTGGAGCGCGTACTAGCTGAGCTCGGTTCGCGCCTGTCGTTTCGTGAAGCAGCACGTGTACTCGACCTTTTTGTACCGGCCGCGCGGTCACACAATCATCGAACCGTCGTCAACCGGCTCGCCAAGGTGGCCAATCAGATTCAAAAATGGGATGCTGCGAGCCCCTATCGCATGAGCCGGGCCGGCGGATCCTCCATTTCCGTCTTCATTGATGGCGCCTATATCCGTGCAGTTCCCGGATATCAGAGCCGGCATTTTGAAATCGCCATGGGACGCGTTGTTTCACCGGGGCGGCTACCGCGTCAGTTCGCGGTCGCACCGCATGTGGCTACCGGCAAGCACGATGCGGTTCGTGCCGCAATGCGGGCGCAAGGATGGCTGCCTGGCCGCGACGTCACTGTTTTCAGCGACGGAGACGTCGGGCTGCAAAGCATCGTGCTCAGTGCAACAAGGGAGCCCGTGACGCATATTCTTGACTGATTCCATCTGTCGATGCGGCTCCGGCACATCGAGCAGACGTGGCAACGCCTCAGGCATATCGGCGATCTGAACATCTACCTTCGAGATGTTGCGGTTGATGTGCCGAGGCTTCGCCATCTGCTTTGGAGCGGCTACGTCAGGGAGGCGACGAGAGCCGTGAAGAATATGCTCTACCAGTTAGAGCAGCACGCCACACTTCGAGACGCCAACCAAAAGCTCAAGCGATTGTCCGTATTGATCAGCAATCTCCGGTCCTACCTGATCCAGAACACAACGTCGATTGTCGACTACTGCCATCGATATTGGTCGGGTCAGCCGATATCGAGTTCTCCGGCCGAAAGCGCGGCATGGCCAGTATTGCCAAACTCGTCGCTACTCTACGCGACGACGATGATACCCGCCTTCCATCAGCAGCTCGATTTGCACTCCTGGAGATGGCCGAGCAGATCGAGGAACTGACGGCTCGTATAGAAGCGCTCGACACGAAGATCATGACGGCAGTGAAGGCTGACGAAACCGCTAGGCGGCTCACAAGCATCCCAGGCGTCGGTCCGATCATAGCAGCGACTGTACGGGCAACAATCCAGGATCCCGCAGCCTTCCGGACAGGCCGCGATCTGGCGGCCTGGATCGGGATTACGCCGAGGGCCCACTCTAGCGGCGGCAAGGAGCGGCTTGGAAGAATATCGAAGCGAGGCAACAAGCAGTTGCGAACACTGCTAATCGTTGGTGCGACATCGATTCTTAAGCTGGCTCGTCGTGGCGTGAAGCTGCCCGCCTGGGTCCTCTCCCAAATCGCGCGGCGGCCATACAAGGTCGCGGCTGTAGCACTGGCCAACAAGATGGCGCGCACAATTTGGGCGCTCCTTGTCAAGGGCGGCACCTACCAAGCGCCGGCGATCATGGGGAGAGCATAGAACACAAGGAATTCTGGCGCTTCGGCTCCGGAATGAAGTGGCAAGGTGCCAAAAGCGTGATGAACCCGAGGGACGATAACCTCGATACCGATAAGATCGGCTTCCTCAATGCGCCATCAAGCGCGTCAAAGTGATTAGGCAATCGGGATCGCGGATATCATCGTGGCCAGCGGTCAAATGACCGCGCCAACAGGCCGGACATATGACTGCACCGTCCGACGGAGATTTACGCAAAGAATACCTTGCCAACCGGGCCGTTCCACATATGAGGAAGAACCCACCTTATTGCCAAGCGACACCTCAGCCTCGCGCGCCGCCATCAACAAGGTGTGGTTGATCGTCTGCCAAAGCCCGCTGTCGCGCCAAACGTAGAAATAGTGCTGCACGGTGGTCATCGGCGGGAACAGGCTTGGTGGCAGCATCCGCCAGGCAATCCCGCCGCGTAGAACATAGAGCATCGCCTCGACGATCTGCCGGTAGCTCCACTTCGCAGGACGTCCGCGTGCTTTGCGTGGCGGTAATAGAGGCTCGATCAGCGCCCATTCAGCATCTGTCAAATCGCTTGGCAGACGGCAATGCTTTCGGGCATGTTGTGCCCGGGTGATATCAGTCCACATCGTTGTATCCATGGTTGGCTTCGCAACCTCATGAATCACAACCAACTGATATCGCTCAACTTCTTTTTCGGTCAGGCTCTAACCGTCTTCGATATTCAGGAGTTTGATCAGTTGCTGGCGTTCTATCAAGGCAATTTTCGTCGCCTCAGGGGTAGCCGCTGCGACTGCGTTAATGACGCATTCGGCGACCGCGAAGAAACTTGTAATTGAGTTTGAAATGAAACTACTTTGGTGAGACACAAAAATTGCTGACTTGGAAAACTTCACCAAGGGAGAGTTAGCACGGTCGGTGATGGCGATCACCTCAAGGCCATTCTCTGCTGCAATCTGCGCGACATTGATGACTTGTGTTGAGTAAGGCGCAACGCTTGCAACTATGCAAACATCTTCGCGGCTCATTGCGCCAAGCTCTTCTGCGATGCCGAGCGAATTCGCATCAAGCACCGACACATCGGAGCGGATGAGTCTTAACCCGTATGCCAAAAATGCGGCCAGTGAATGAAACTGACGAATCCCAAAGACTGTCACCCGCCCTGCATTTGCAATCAGGTTGATGGCGTTCTCGAAACTTTCGGGATCAAAGGTTTCGATAAACCGGTCAATATTGGCCTGGTTTTCATGGCAGAGTTGAGCGGCACGCTGCTTTGTTGACTGGTCACTACTGTTCAACGCGGTTTGCGCTTGCCTGAGGTAAAATGCCCCGGGCTGCGGTGTGCGGGTAACAAACAGCGCCTTCTGGAACGCGCCGAAATTGTTATACCCAAGGTTCCGGGCCAAGCGGGTAATGGTTGAGGGGTTGGTCCCGACTTTCTCTGCAAGTGTCGTGATTGACAAAAGATCGGGACTGCCCTGGAGGTCAAGAATTTGACCCAATGCTTTGCGGGCCTTGGGTCCAAGAATGACATCCGTCTCACCACGGGTAATGTCGACCAGAAGTGTGCGAAGACCTTCGAGGGATGTAGGCGGCACCTTAGGCATGTTCTGTTTGACTTTGGTAGGCCGGGACTGAGTGCTTTTCGTCATAGATACTCCAATCGACCCCTGATTCTGAAACACTGAAGATGCAAGTGGCCAGGGTGTTTTCATGATCAGGGTCGGCTGGGTCGTCCCGCCGGATCGGTAAACCTGTTATCGCGATGTCACGCAGTATGCCCAGATCGGTTATTTCTGGCCGTGAGGCAAGCTCAGTGCCCCGGATTTGCCGATCCGACGAAGATTGCGTGATGACCTGTTCGAAATGAGGCAGGTGTAAAGCATGATTTGCATGAACACCCGGCTGTGTTATTTGCCGCACCGATGATCGACCGGCGCCGTATTCGATACTCAGCAATCGAGGATCCCCTACCTGGGCAACCGAAAAGTGAAACCCACCGCAATTCGGGTTATCCGACAGGGTTGAGACCACCTCATCCAACGACTCGCAGCTTAAAACCGCACGTCCGAGCACCATGCGTGGGATCTCAGGCATGCATCCGCGTAGGCGCAGGTTGTTCACTGTTTTTACAATGCCTGCGTCGTTCCAGCCAAAGGTATGCCCCGGAAGAGAGCCAGGATAGCAAAAGGACCGGAAATCCACGCAGTTGTCGGTGTGGGTGTCCAGTATGAAACAGGACCCACGAAAAAACGGCAGGCCATCTTCGTTGTGCGCAAGGTGGATGGTCGGTCCGGGCCGTTGAACGGTTGTGCATCCATCTGGGACTGATGCCAGAATGTCGCCTCTGCAATTCCAGGCGAAAACGCTGCTTCTGGGTAAATCGAGGCCATCTGCCATACCTTTGAGCTCTTCCCAAATGGCTGGGAAGCGCTGTCTGGCATTTTCCATTAGGCGGGTGACAGTTGCGGCGTAACGGTCATCTGTAACCGTCGCCCAGATTTGTGAGTGCACGAGATGCTTGTGCACAGCGGCTCTGCCCTGCGCACCCAATGCCTGACCGATCTCAAAGGGCGAGCCAACAGCCTTAAGCCAGCCAATCGGGTTTGCGTCAATCAACATGGTTCAGGAAGTCTTTCATGCGTGGGTTGGGTGGCGAGTCGATGACCTCGCGTGGATCACCATCCACAGCGATTTTTCCATGTTCCATGAAGATCAACCGGGTGCCGACCTGCTTGGCAAAACTCATCTCGTGCGTGACCACGACCATGGTCATGCCTTCCTGTGCAAGTTGAAGCATTACGTTCAACACTTCATGTTTGAGTTCGGGATCGAGCGCCGAAGTAGGTTCATCGAACAACATGACTTTGGGTTTTACTGCCAGCGCGCGTGCTATCGCTACCCGCTGCTGCTGTCCACCCGACAGCTCAGACGGATAGTGGTCACCCTTGTCCGAAAGCCCGACTTTTGCCAATAATTCCTGTGCCTGAGTCAGCGCTTCAGCCTTATTCGTGCCTCGCACCTTGCGTGGGCCCAGCGCCACATTTTGCAGCGCGGTCATTTGTGGAAACAGATTGAATTGCTGAAATACCATTCCGGCTTCTTGACGGATTTCCCGCTGCTGCGCCTTGCCACCCTTAACCGACAGTCCGTCAACAATCAGGTCGCCGGCTGTGATCATTTCAAGGCAATTGATGCACCGCAGCAAAGTGGATTTCCCCGACCCCGACGGGCCAACCAGGACCACCACTTCGCCTTGGTCTATCGCCAGATCAACATCTTGCAAAACAATCAGCGATCCAAATGATTTCAAGGTTTTCCGAAATTCAATAAAGCTCATAGGATCCTCATCCGCCTTTCGATGATGCGCAGCGCAATTGTCATGGTTCCGGTCAGTATCAGGTAACAAATCGCAACAGCGGTCCAGATTTCGACAGCACGGAAATTGGCGGCCATGATTTCCTGGCCCGTGCGGGTCAATTCACCCACGCCGATCACAATAAAAAGCGATGTATCTTTAAGACTAACAATGAACTGATTGCCCAGCGGCGGGATCAAGCGACGAAAGGCCAGCGGACCAATGATGTAAAGAAGAACCTTCCAATGAGGCATCCCGATGGCAAGCCCGGCCTCGGTCAACCCCTTGGAGATGGACAGGAATGCGCCACGCACGATTTCCGCGATATACGCCCCTGCGTTCACCACAATCGCCAGAACGGCAGCCGACATCGGATCAATTCTGATATCCGCCAGAACCGGCAAGGCAAAGTAGAGGAACATCACTTGAACCACGATCGGGGTGCCCCGGATCAATTCAATATAGGTAAACGCCACGGCGTT
>NZ_JBDWHW010000108.1:0-16227 GCF_039975035.1 Hoeflea sp.
TATGGGCTGAGAAGGATTTTCGTCGAAGGGCATACCTGGCGGGTACGTTCAAGACGAAAATCCTTCTCAGGACTTGAAGGCATGCGGCCCTTCGGGTTGGCTGAAACCTGCTACCCACTGCGTCGGACGGCTTGAGAGATGAACCTGCATCGCTCTGCGCCGTCCTTCTTGTGGAGCAGCAGGTTTGAGCCAACAGAATGCGTCATATTAATCGTACGGTACTCTAACCGCAATGGCGCTGAGCAAACATGGAAAACACGCACAGCAAACACCTACTTCCCACCTATTTTCACCGTCGATCAAGCTCAGTGTTTCGCCCAGCCTGCCCGCCTTGCGGCCGTTCGCAGTTTCCGGATGATCGAGCCTCAGCTTCAGCTCCGCGCATCCAGTCGGATGCGCAAAGGTCGCTGTGACACTTTGAAAAGATGCAAGTCGCGTTCAAATGGAGTCAGGTGACGCGTCAGTTCTTTGTTTCTGTATGTCGTTATCGCAAAACCGCAGGACACTTTTGCGCGACATGCATTAGCTCTTGCTCGGCATAAGCTCGGCGATTCGTGCCGCCAATCGCTCCGCGACTTCAGCCTTGCTCAGGTCCGGCCAGTCCTCGACGCCATCGCTTGAGACGATGCGGACGCGGTTGCGGTCGCCGCCCATGATGCCGGTGGCGGGCGAGACGTCGTTGGCGACGATGAAATCTGCGCCCTTGCGGGCCAGCTTTCCTTGCGCGTTGGAGACGACGTCGGCGGTCTCGGCGGCGAAGCCGATGACGAGGTGCGGGCGGCTTTCATGGTGGCCGATGGTTTTGAGGATGTCGGGGTTTTCGGTGAGCTGCAGAGGGGCAGGCCTCTCACCCGGCTTCTTCTTGATCTTTTCGCCCGACGCGGCAGCGACGCGCCAGTCGGCGACGGCGGCGACAAAGACGGCGATGTCGGCAGGCAGCGCCGATGTGACGGCGTCGAGCATGTTGGCGGCGCTTTCAACGCGGATGACAGTGACGCCGGCGGGATCAGGGATCGTCACCGGGCCGGAGACCAGCGTGACATCAGCGCCGAGACGGGCGAGGCTGGCGGCGATGGCGTGGCCCTGCTTGCCGGACGAGCGGTTGGCGATGTAGCGCACCGGGTCGATCGGCTCGTGGGTCGGGCCGGAGGTGACGATTGCGCGCTTGCCGGCAAGCGGCTTGGGCGCATCATCCAGCAGCGTCTCGATTGAGGCGACGATCTGCAGCGGCTCGGCCATGCGGCCCTCTCCGGCCTCGCCGGATTCGGCCATTTCGCCGGCCATCGGGCCTATGAAACGGATACCGTCACGCTTGAGCGTTTCGACATTGCGGCTTGTGGCCCTGTGCGCCCACATGGCCGGGTTCATGGCGGGGGCAATCAGCACTGGCTGGTTGGTGGCGAGCAACACGGTGGAGGCGAGATCATTGGCCATGCCGTTTGCCATTTTCGCCATCAGATCGGCGGTGGCGGGGGCGACGCAGATCAGATCGCAGTCGCGCGCCAGCCGGATATGGCCGACATCCTGCTCGTCCTCGCGGGAAAACAGATCGGTATAGACGTGGTCGCTGGCCAGCGCGCCAACAGCCAGCGGGGTGACGAACTCCTGTGCGGCGGCCGTCATCAGCGGGCGGACCTGTGCGCCGCGCTCGCGCAGGCGGCGGATCAGGTCGAGCGACTTGTAGGCGGCGATGCCACCGGAGATGATCAGCAGGATGCGTTTTCCGGCAAGAGTCATGGCGCAGGGTCCCAAGGATTGATGAGGGTGACGCCGCAATCGGCAAAATCCCGGACATTGCGGGTCGCAATCGGCAGTCCGCGCCTCAGCGCAATGGCGGCTATCTGGGCGTCAAGTTCCTTCACCGGACGACCTGCCGAACGGCGGGAAGACAGCACTTGTGCATAAAATGGAGCATCAGCACTTTCAAATGGAAGGACTCTCACTGGTTCATACGGGTCCAAAAAATCGCGGATCATACTGCCCAAAACATCGCGACGCCGCCCGGCGGGCAAAAATGCCACGCCTGCCAATAACTCAGCTTTGACGACCGATGGGATGGTGAGCATCTCAGGCTCGAGAGTTGCAAACCACTTCATTACCAAATGGTCTGGTCTCACCGAGATTGCCTCAGAAATTACATTTGTGTCGAGGATCACTTGTCTTCCGACCAGTCAAAGACGGTCCTTTCACCTGCAATTTCGGTGCGCGGCGGCGTTTCAAGATCAAATGTTCCGTATTTTTCGCGTAAGGCCATAACTCTGTCATAGAAAGTTTCGCCACTGGGTTTTTCACTCTCTTGTCCATTGGACGCGTGTACGGACCGGCGCAAAAGCACGCGGGCCTCCTCCTCCATGGACACGCCATGCCGCGCCGCGCGTTCGCGCAGTGCCTGCTTCACGGTGTCATCGAGATTGCGAATGGTCAGTGTTGCCATGGTGAACCTGCCTGGACAGAGATGTGGCGGATGATTGCAATGTATGCATTGCAATCATTGCAGTCAAACAGAGATGTGGCGGATAGGTTCGGGCGTCTGTCCGGGCGGCTGGCGGCCACAGAGGGCGCATCCCGCAAGGAAACGACAACCCGGCACCGGGCCGGGTTGTCCAGGTCTCGTGCGGTCAGGCCGCCTTGAGGATCTCGACCATCTCGATTTCGAAAATCAGATCCTTGCCAGCCAGCGGATGGTTGGCGTCGACGGTGATTTCCTGTTCGGCGACGGCGGTGACGATGAGTGTCATCTGCCCTCCCTGTGGCGTCTGGGCCTGCAACTGCATGCCTTCCTGCGGCTCGAGCTCCGGCGGCAGGGCGTCGCGCGGGACTTGCTGAACCTTCGCCGCATCGTGGGGACCATAGGCCTCTTCGGCCGCAACGGTGACCGTCTGCTTGTCCCCGACCTTCATGCCCTCGACTTCGCGGTCAAGGCCGGGAATGATCTGGCCGGACCCAACCTGGAACTCCAAAGGCTCGCGACCCTCGGAACTGTCGAACTGGGTGCCGTCTGTCAGTTTGCCGGTATAGTTTATCCGCACGGTGTCGCCGGATTTGGCCTCGTTCATATGTATATCCAATGCTTGTGTATGTCCCGGGGCGTCCGTAAGTGCACGGATCTGGTGCGCGATGCGCTGCCGGGTTTCCTGCCCTGACGGCGCCTATGGTGCCGTCGGCGAATGTTGGTCTGCGCTCAACGGCCCATCCAATGACCTATTTTGCGTGAAGTCGAGCGGAATTGCAAATCGGGTAGCGCTCATTGGGAGCCACAGCCTTTCCAGTCAAGGAGGGCGGAAACCTTACCTGAGCCGCAGCGCATGGGTCGCCTCGTTCTCGTCGACCTCCTTGAACCCGAGCAGTTCGTAGAAACTCCTCGAGGCGGGGGTGGCGCGCAGACGGATGCGGGGGAACCAGATGGCGGCGCTGTCGAGCGTTTGCGCCACCAACGCCCTGCCGATACCGGAATGCCGATGACCGAGGCTGACATAGAGATGGCGGATGCGGCCGGCGTTTTCACTGGTGTAAGGATCGCGGTTGAGGCCGCAAAAGCCGATCAGCGCCTCGCCCTCGAAGGCGCCGATCAGCCGCTCGCCAGGGCCATCGAAGCGATTGGCGCCGGATTTCCAGTCCTCCATCATGCGCTCGACAAAGGGATATCCATCCGCCCAGGCCTCGTCGGAGAGCGGTTGGGCTTCGGTGTCATCTAGGGAAATCGGACGGTAAGCGGTCACCCCTACCATATGGGGTGGATGGCGAGCGCCAACCAGACCAGGGCCGCCGCAATAATCCACAACGCCAGGCGACCCGAGCGGGTGTGGCGCGCCTCCGCCCTGCCGATGGCCTCGGAGGTGGCTGCATCGAAGCGCAGGCCGTTTTTGGCCATGGCGCCGACTTCACTGGCAAAACGCTCGGTGCGGGCGGCGAGATCGGGCAATTGCTCGGCGATCCTGAAGGCCGCCGCGGCGCCGGTCTTGAGGTCGACGGCGATGCGCTTGGGGCCGAGATTGTCGCGGATCCAGTCGCCGACCACCGGTTCGGCTGCTTTCCACATGTTGAATTTGGGGTTGAGCGTGCGGGCGACGCCCTCGACCACCACCATGGTCTTCTGCAGCATGACCAGTTCGGGCCGGGTCTCCATGTCGAACAGTTCGGTGACTTCGAACAGCAGCGTCAGCAACCGCGCCATCGAGATGGTTTCGGCCGGCTGGCCGTGGATCGGCTCGCCGATGGCGCGGATGGCCTGGGCGAAACTGGCCGGGTCATGAATGGCGGGCACATAGCCCGCCTCGAAATGCACATCGGCGACGCGGCGGTAATCGCGGGTGATGAAGCCGTAGAGGATTTCCGCCAGGAACCGGCGTTCCTTCTTGCCGAGCCTGCCGACAATGCCCATGTCGACGGCGACGATCATGCCTGCCGGATCGACGAAAAGATTGCCCTGGTGCATGTCGGCATGGAAGAAGCCGTCGCGCAGGGTGTGACGCAGGAACGACTGGATCAGCGTGTCGGCCAGCGCATTGAGATCGTGGCCGGCGGCGCGCAAGCCCGCGACATCGCTCATCTTGATACCGTCGATCCATTCCATTGTGACCACGTCGCGACCGGTGCGTTCCCAGTCGACAGACGGCACCCTGAAGCCCGGATCATCGCGCGTGTTGTCGGCCATCTCGGAGAGCGCGGCAGCCTCCAGCCTGAGATCCATCTCGATGCGGGTGGTCTGTTCGAGCGTCTTGGTGATTTCCACCGGCCGGAGACGGCGCGAGGACGGGACGAAGCGCTCCTGCATTTCGGAGACCAGATAGAAGGCCTCGAGATCGCGTCTGAAGCGCTGGCGCACGCCGGGGCGGACCACCTTGACGGCGACCTTGCGGGAGCCGTTTTCATCGCTCACTTCAGCGGGGTGGACCTGGGCGATCGAAGCCGCAGCGATCGGAGCATCGAAGCGCGAATACAGCTCGCTGATCGGCCTGCCGAGCGACGCCTCGATTTCCGCGCGCGCCAGCGCTTCGGGGAAGGTCGCCATCCGGTCCTGCAGGCCCGAGAGATCATCGGCAATCTCGGCGCCGACCACATCGGGCCGTGTGGCGAGGAACTGGCCGAGCTTGACCCATGAAGGGCCGAGCCGCTCGACCGCGCGGGCGAGCCGGTCGCTGCGCTCGGCGCTTCTGGCCTGGCGCTTGGCCAGCAGGCCGGCGACCCGGTGGCCGAATTGCACCGCTGCGGGAAGCTCGTCAGCAGGCAACGAGGAGACCACACCCTCGCGCACAAGAATGTAGCCCGCCCGCATCAGGCGCAGATAGGTGCCCAGACTTGCCATATGCTCAGATCTTCCAGGCCGAATGCAGCGCGGCGATGCCGCCGGTGTAGTTGGTGTAGCCGACGCGGGAGAAACCGGCGCGCTCGATCATCGCGGCGAAATCACGCTGGCGCGGGAACTTGCGGATGGATTCGACCAGGTACTGGTAAGGCTCGGCCTCGCCGGCAATTGCCTTTCCAACCGCAGGGATACCGTTGAACGACCAGGCGTCATAGATCCGGTCGAGGATCGGCATCTCGACCTCGGAGAATTCAAGACAGAGGAAGCGACCGCCGCGGCGCAGAACCCGGTAGGCTTCGCTCAATGCCTTGTCGATGTCGGGGACGTTGCGAATGCCGAAGGCGATGGTGTAGGCGTCGAAGCTCGCATTCTCGAACGGCAGTTCCTCGGCATTGGCTTCGACGAAATCGAGATTTTCGGCACAGCCCTTCTTGGTGGCGCGCTCGGCGCCGACACCGAGCATCGATCCATTGATATCAAGAACGGTGCCCTGAGCCTGACCGTCTGACGCTGCGACAATGCGGAAAGCTATGTCTCCGGTGCCGCCGGCCACGTCGAGAAAGCGGAATCCGGGGCGGCGCGGCGGATTGAGGCTCGCCACCATGGCATCCTTCCAGACCCGGTGCATTCCGGCCGACATGACATCATTCATGATGTCATAGCGCTTGGCGACCTTGTGGAAGACGTCGTTGACCAGTTCCTGCTTCTCGCCATCCGATACGGTTCGAAAGCCGTAGCTGGTCTGCATTCCGCCATCGGAGGATACGCGCTGTTGTGACATCATTTCATCCCGTCGTTTTGCGCCAAGCGTCAAATCTGCCCGCATTCCCGCGCGGAAACCGGCTTGATCTGCCGCGACCATAGCGGATCGCCCTGCTGCACGCTATCTAGGCGTGAGGAATCCCGCCTGCGGCATAGCGCACCGCCTTATAGGTCAGCCGCCAATATATTGAAACCTTCCCGAGGAGTTCGCGTTGCCCGAATTGCCAGAAGTCGAAACAGTCCGCCGCGGCCTGCAGCCGGTGATGGAGGGCGCCCGGATCATCCGTGTCGAGCAGCGCCGCGCCGCTCTCAGGTTTGCCTTTCCGGCCGATTTTGCCGCCCGGCTGGAGGGACGACTGGTCACCTCGCTCGGACGCAGGGCGAAATACCTGATTGCCGATCTTGATGATGGCATGGTGCTGACCAGTCATCTGGGCATGTCGGGGTCTTTCCGCATCGAGGCTGCGGGTGAGGGGGGACTGGCGCCGGGCGTGTTTCATCATGCGCGGTCAAAAGACGGCAAGCACGACCATGTGGTGTTTCATGTCGACGGGCCGGCGGGCCAGGCGCGAGTGATCTACAATGACCCTCGACGCTTCGGCTACATGGACCTGATCGACCGGGCGGCGCTTGACGACCACCCGTGGTTCAGGAACCTTGGCGTGGAGCCGACCGGCAACAGTCTTGACGCCAGCGAACTGGCGGGGCGGCTTACTGGCAAGGCGGCGCCCTTGAAGGCCGCACTGCTTGATCAACGGATCATCGCCGGCCTTGGCAATATCTATGTCTGCGAGGCGATGTGGCGCGCGGGCCTTGCGCCCGACAAACCGGCCGGGCGGCTGGTGAGCCCGACCGGACGACCGCGCAAGGACCTGGAGGAGTTGACGGGCGCGATTCGCACGGTGATCGACGAGGCGATTGCAGCGGGCGGATCGTCGCTCAGAGACCATATCCGCACCGACGGCACGATGGGGTATTTCCAGCACGGTTTTTCCGTTTATGACCGCGAGGGAAAGGCTTGCCCTCGCCCCGGCTGTGGCGATACGGTCCGCCGCATGGTGCAGAGCGGGCGCTCGACTTTTTATTGCCCGCGCTGCCAGAAAAACTAGTCCGGCAGGACCGCTGCGCCCCGCAAGGGACGGAGGATGCCGGTTCAAACCAAGGAGACAGGCGATGGTGCTGAAGACGCTGAAGACAGAGACACACGGCCGGGTGGCCATTATCACGCTCAACCGGCCCGATGCGCTCAATGCGCTGAATTCGGAGCTGCTGGGCGAATTGCGCGACACTCTGGCGCAGTATGGCAAAGACGACAAGATCGGCGCGATTGTGGTGACCGGTTCGGAAAAGGCCTTCGCCGCCGGCGCCGACATCAAGGAGATGCAATCGAAAGATTATGTCGGCGCCTATCTGGAAGACTTCTTCGAAGGCTGGAGCGCGGTTGCCGCAACCCGCAAACCGGTGATCGCGGCGGTTGCCGGCTATGCGCTCGGCGGCGGCTGCGAGCTCGCCATGATGTGCGATTTCATCATTGCCGCCGACACCGCGAAATTCGGCCAGCCGGAAATTACCCTGGGCGTCATCCCCGGCATGGGCGGCACCCAGCGGCTGACCCGCGCCATAGGTAAGGCCAAGGCGATGGATCTGTGCCTGACAGGCAGAATGATGGAGGCCGAGGAAGCCGAGCGCTCCGGCCTGGTGGCCCGCGTGGTGCCGGCGTCGGAACTGCTGGCAACCGCCACGAAGGCAGCCGAGAAGATTGCCGGATTCTCGCTGCCGGCGACGATGATGGTCAAGGAATCGGTCAACCGCGCCGATGAACTGACGCTGGCCGAGGGCTTGCGCTTTGAACGGCGGCTGTTTCACTCGCTGTTTGCGACCGAAGATCAGAAGGAAGGCATGGGCGCCTTCGTTGAAAAGCGCAAGGCGCAGTTCAAGCACCGTTGACAAAATGCGCAGGCGGACCTGGGGCAAAGCCGATTTTCGCGTTGACGCAAGCCGCGATACCCGGTATAGGCCCGCCATCGAATGGCAGCTTTCGGGCTCGCCGTGGTTTTCTCGCATTCCGAATGTCGAAGCGACGAACCTCGCAAGAGGGCGCTTTCCGGTCGGGATAGAGCATGTGACACTTTGAGAGGCATTCATGGCCAATACAACTTCGGCGAAAAAAGCGACCCGCAAGATTGCCCGCCGCACTGACGTAAACAAGGCACGCCGTTCGCGTGTTCGCGGTTTCCTCCGCACTGTCGAGGAAGCCATCAGCTCCGGCGACCAGAGCGCCGCAGCCGCTGCGCTGAAGGCCGCACAGCCTGAACTGATGCGCGCAGCCAGCAAGGGCGTGGTTCACGCCAACACGGCTTCGCGGAAAATTTCCCGGCTGTCGAACCGGGTCAAGGCGCTCACCGCCTGAGCACCTGAAATTTAGTTTGACGGCTAAAGGCCCGGCTTGTCCGGGCCTTTTCCTTTTTGTCCCAATGGTTTGCGCGAAGCCAAAAATACGCCCTGGCGCGGATTGTCACAGCCTCGTCATCGTCGCAAATAATATTGTTTAAATTCAATGCCTTACGCGAGGTCCCCGATTCCGCCCCGCACACGCAGACCCGAATTCCCGGACAATCTGTCAAGGCCCTAAATTTAATATCCCAAACTTCTACATGGCCTGAAAAAACGCGAAGCCGCGAAAAGGCAATGAATCCAATCGCCTGTTGAAAAGCCACCTTGACGGCTTTTTTCAACCTTCGCGAGTCAAGCCCCAATTCGTTACTTTTTCGTAAATAAGCTGCTTGATCTGACCCTCCCATCCTGCCTAAATAACTCTCGACAAGGGGCGAGGAACCGGGCGGTTCCAAGGACGTTTTCCACACTATGGGCAAGCGTTTTCCTACCAGCAACTTGGGGCGTGACAACTCTGTCAGGCAAACTCTGAAATAAACCTTCGGTTGCGTGGGCGCCTTGCCGCCCCGCTGTGGGGCAATGGCCGCCTGAACTCGGGTTCTGGCGGAACGGGGAAGATCTGTTCTCATCGGCGATACGAGGTCGCCGGCGGAAACAGACAGGAGGGAACAGGCGGCGAGGCAGCCGCCAGCGACTGGAAACAACAGTGCGGAGACAATCCGCACAAAAAAGGTGGCCATCATGACGATGGCCTGAATGCGGCAACAGGGGTGACCAGCGGCGATGCAAACACAAGTGACGATGGCGCGTAAAGCGGCAGAATGGGGCGACCAAGGCACCGCCCGACCGCTCAGCGGCAATGTTTGCCCGACGGCAGAAAAAGGGGCGGACATGAACAAGAACAATCAGGCCTTCGACCGGGTAACAGCGCGCCTGAAGGCCCAGGTCGGACCGGAGGTCTTCACAAGCTGGTTCGGTAGGCTCAAGCTGCAATCGTCGTCAAAGAGCGTCGTGCGCCTGTCGGTCCCGACCGCTTTCCTGAAATCATGGATCATCAACAAATACCTCGAGCAGATCAGTGTCCTGTTCCGCGAGGAGGATCCGGATATCCTGAAAGTGGAGATCGTGGTGCGGTCGGCAACACGTGCCAACCCCAATCTTCCCGCAGCGGATACCGCCACCGCGGAGCCAGCCAGCCCGGCTCCGGCCACAGCAGCGCGCAAGGAGCATCACCTGTCGGTCAAAGGTGTGGGCGCGCACCTCTCTTCCTTTACGAAGGGACACCAGGCGGCCAATTCGGTGCTCGGCTCGCCGCTTGACCCGCGCTACACATTCGAAAGCTATGTCGAGGGCTCATCCAACCGGGTGGCGCTGGCTGCGGCCAAGACCATTGCCGAAGCCGGGACCGGATCGGTCCGCTTCAATCCGCTGTTCATCCATTCCAATGTCGGACTGGGCAAAACCCATCTGCTGCAGGCAATTGCGGCGGCGGCCAGCCGGCATGCCCGCAATCCGCGCGTGGTCTACCTGACCGCTGAATATTTCATGTGGCGCTTTGCCACCGCGATCCGCGACAATGATGCGCTGTCGTTCAAGGAATCGCTGCGCAATATCGACCTTCTGGTCATCGACGACATGCAGTTTCTGCAAGGCAAGTCGATCCAGCACGAATTCTGTCACCTGCTCAACATGTTGCTCGATTCGGCCCGCCAGGTGGTTGTCGCCGCGGACCGTGCGCCGTGGGAGCTGGAATCGCTGGATCCGCGGGTCCGGTCACGGCTGCAGGGCGGCGTCGCCATCGAAATCGAGGCGCCGGACTATGAGATGCGGCTGGAGATGCTGCGGCAGCGCATGACTATCGCTCAAATCGAGGACGCCACGCTGGATATCAGCGAGGACATCCTGGCTCATGTGGCGCAGAACATCACCGCAAGCGGGCGTGAACTGGAGGGGGCTTTCAATCAGCTTTTGTTCCGGCGCAGTTTTGAACCCAACCTGACGCTCGAACGGGTCGACCAACTGCTTGGCCACCTGGTCAATGCAAGCGAGCCGAAGAGAATCCGGATTGAAGACATCCAGCGGGTGGTCTCGCGGCACTACAATGTGTCGCGGCAGGAACTGGTATCCGACCGCCGCACCCGCGTCATCGTCAAGCCGCGGCAGATCGCCATGTACCTGGCCAAGACCATGACGCCGCGCTCGTTTCCGGAAATCGGGCGCAGATTCGGCGGCAGGGACCATACGACCGTGCTGCATGCGGTGCGCAAGATAGAAGGGCTGATCGGGTCTGACACCAAACTCGGCCACGAGATCGAGCTGCTGAAGCGGCTGATCATCGAGTAGAACGCCGTCACATCCGATTATCCCCAGAATCCCGGTCCGGAGTGAAAACTCCAGGCCGGTTTTTGTTGCATGTCGGGGGTATTATCTGCCATTTTGCACGCCCGGGCGCGGCGCTGCATACGGCGCAACACGGCCCAGGCAAGGCAGAAGCCTGACAAGACAGAATTTGAAAGGCCCTCGCGTTCCCGCGCGGGCTCCAGCCAAGCGGTAATCAGATCATGCGTGTCACTCTCGAGCGTTCCAATCTCCTCAAGTCGCTGAACCACGTGCATCGCGTGGTCGAGCGCCGCAACACGATCCCGATCCTGTCGAACGTGCTGCTCAAGGCCGAGGGTGCGACGCTTGACATGAAAGCGACCGACCTTGATCTGGAAATCACCGAGGCAACGCCGGCGATGATCGAGCAGGCGGGCGCGACAACGGTGCCGGCGCATCTGCTTTACGACATCGTGCGCAAACTCTCCGACGGTTCGGAAGTGCTGCTGTCGACCAATCCCGACGGCGCGTCGATGACGGTTGCCTCCGGGCGGTCCAAATTTTCGCTGCAATGCCTGCCGGAATCCGATTTTCCGGATCTGACCGCCGGCGCCTTCACCCACACGTTCCGCCTGCCCTCGACACAGCTCAAGATGCTGATCGACCGGACCCAGTTCGCGATCTCGACCGAAGAGACACGCTATTATCTCAACGGCATCTTCATGCATTCGATCGAGAGCGAGGGCACGCTGAAGCTGCGCGCGGTCGCCACCGACGGTCACCGCCTGGCGCGCGCCGATGTCGATGCCCCGTCAGGCTCGGAGGGCATGCCGGGCATCATCATTCCACGCAAGACCGTGGGCGAATTGCAGAAGCTGGTCGACAATCCCGATATCACGGTGACCGTGGAAGTCTCGGACGCCAAGATCCGCTTCACCATCGGCTCGGTGGTGCTGACCTCGAAGCTGATCGACGGCACATTCCCCGATTACCAGCGGGTGATCCCGACCGGCAACGACAAGGAACTGACCGTCGACTGCCAGACCTTCGCCCAGGCCGTGGACCGGGTGTCGACAATCTCGTCGGAGCGCGGCCGGGCGGTCAAGCTGGCTATCGCCGACGGGCAGCTGACGCTCACCGTGAACAATCCCGATTCGGGCAGCGCCACCGAAGAACTGGCTGTCGGCTATGACCGCGATCCGCTGGAAATCGGCTTCAACGCCAAATACCTGCTCGACATCACCAACCAGCTGTCGGGCACGGACGCGGTGTTCATGCTTGCCGATCCCGGCTCTCCGACGCTGGTGCGCGATACCGCCGGCGATGACGCGCTTTACGTGCTGATGCCGATGCGGGTCTAGACCCGTTTGGCCTCTTTGGCGGGGACAGAACCGGACTGCCGGCCGCGGCGCGGCTGAGCGGAGAGTTGCATGGCCCCGAAGGTGCACATCCAGAAACTGAAGCTTGCCGGGTTTCGCAACTACGCCAGCCTGTCACTCGAACTTGACCAGCGCCATGTGGTGCTGTCGGGCGACAATGGCGCGGGCAAGACCAATCTGATGGAAGCGCTGTCGCTGCTGACGCCAGGCCGGGGACTGCGACGCGCGGCCTATGGCGACCTGATCAAGGCCGGATCGGCGGTTGAGAGCGGATTCAGCGTCTTTGCCGGCCTGGAAGGCATGGCCGGTCCCGTCGACATCGGCACCGGCGTGGACGGCGGCGAGGAAACCGGACCCCGACGGGTGCGGATCAACGGCGCACCGGCGCGCTCATCCGACGCGCTTCTCGAACATCTCAGGCTGTTGTGGCTGACACCGGCGATGGACGGGCTGTTTACCGGTTCGGCCGGCGACAGGCGGCGGTTTCTGGACCGGCTGGTATTGTCGGTGGACCCCGCGCATGGCGGACGGGCGCTCAATTACGAACGCGCCATGCGCAGCCGCAACCGGCTTCTGTCGGAAGGCCGGGCCGACCCGGCCTGGCTCGACGGGCTGGAAGCGCAAATGGTGGAACTGGGCGTGGCAATGGCGATGGCCCGCAACGAGGTGGTGAGCCTGTTGTCCGGCCTGATCGAGAGCAATGCCGCCCACAGCGTGTTTCCGGCGGCAAGCGTGCGGCTTGAGGGCTTCCTTGAAGCCCAGGCGCTGGCTTCGGCCAGCGATATGGAACTGGCATTCACCGAGCAACTCAAGGCCGGGCGCGGGCGCGACGCGAGCGCCGGCCGGACGTTGTCGGGGCCCCACCGCTCCGACCTGATCGTGCATCACCGGGCCAAGGCGATGCCCGCCGCACTGTCCTCGACCGGCGAGCAGAAGGCGCTGCTGATCGGCATTGTTCTGGGGCACGCGCAACTGGTGCGCGGCATGACCGGTCATGCACCGATCCTGTTGCTTGACGAGATCGCCGCCCATCTTGACGAAGGCAGGCGGGCGGCGCTGTTTGATCTGATCGAGGCGCTCGACTGCCAGGCCTTCATGACCGGCACGGATGCGCAGATGTTTGCAAGTCTGGGATCGCGCGGCCGGATTTTCACGGTGGCGGATGGCCAGGTGACGCCATATCGGGAGACTGACCATGACTGACGCTGCTCTCAACCCCGACGAGATTGCGCGCTATGCCCGCCACATCGTGCTGGCCGAAATCGGCGGCAGCGGCCAGCAGAAACTCAAGGCGGCGCGGGTGCTGGTGATCGGCGCGGGCGGGCTCGGTTCGCCGGTGCTGAGCTATCTCGCTGCTGCCGGCGTCGGGCTGCTCGGCGTTGCCGACGACGATGTGGTGTCACTGTCCAATCTTCAACGCCAGATCCTGCATGACACCGAAACCGTGGGCATGGCAAAGACCGAGAGCGCCGCCCGCGCGCTGGACCGGCTCAATCCGCACACCCGGGTGGTGCCCCACCAGACGCGGCTGACGCGCGAGAATGCCGTCGACATCATGACAGCCTATGATCTGGTGGTGGACGGATCGGACAATATCGAGACCCGCTACCTGCTGGCCGACACCTGCGAGGCACTGAAAATTCCGCTGGTCACTGCTGCGGTGGGGCGTTTTGATGGATCGGTCACGGTGCTCACACCTTATGACACGGATGCCAAAGGCAAGCCCTGCCCGCGGTATCGCGACCTGTTTCCTCAAGCTCCGCCATCCGGCCTGGTGCCGAGTTGCGCCGAAGCCGGCGTCATCGGCGCTTTGACCGGGGTGATCGGAACGTTGGAAGCAATGGAAGCGATCAAGCTGATCACTGGCGCGGGCGAGCCCTTGATCGGGCGGTTGCTGCTCTATGACGGGCTGGCGGCCGGTTTCCAGACAATCCGCTACAGCCGCAAGGGCTGAGCAAAATCGGGGCCGCTACAGCCGCAAGAGCTGAGAAAAATCAGAGACAGTTCACTTTTCTGCTGCGTTGTGAAGCGCGGGGTATGAGGGCGAATGGAATAGTCGCTGTCCCCGGCATTCCGAAATTCGAACTCTCA
The DNA here is from genome assembly GCF_039975035.1 of Hoeflea sp. GTDB lineage: Bacteria > Pseudomonadota > Alphaproteobacteria > Rhizobiales > Rhizobiaceae > Hoeflea. The sequence goes on from NZ_JBDWHW010000108.1 coordinate 14,251, forward strand.
GCTCCTGAGCGGCAGCACACGGTCGGGTGGGCGGTGGCCGTCGAAGAAGGTGCGGATGTTGATGATGACCTTGTCGCCCATGTCGATACGGCCTTCAATGGTGGCCGATCCCATATGCGGCAGCAGCACCACCTTGCCTTCGGCAGCAAGCTTGACCAACTGCTTGTCCACCGCCGGTTCGTGTTCGAACACATCTAGGCCCGCGCCTGACAGACGGCCTTCGCGCAATGCCTTGATCAGCGCATCCTCGTCGATGATGCCGCCGCGGGCGGTGTTGACGATGTAAGCGCCGGGTTTCATCAGTTCGAGCCTGCGGGCCGAGAGCAGATGGAAGGTGGCCGGCGTTGACGGGCAATTGACCGAAACGATGTCGACGCGCGCCAGCATCTGGTCGAGGCTGTCCCAGTAGGTGGCCTCAAGCTGATCCTCGGTGGCGGGGTCGACCCGGCGACGATTGTGATAATGGATCGACAGGCCGAAGGCCTTGGCGCGGCGGGCCACCGCAGTGCCGATGCGGCCCATGCCGATGATGCCGAGCCGCTTGCCGCCGATGCGGTTGCCGAGCATCCAGGTGGGCGACCAGCCTTTCCAGACGCCGCCAGCCCCGACGATGGTGTTGGCGCCCTCGGTAAGGCGCCGCGGCACGGCGAGCATCAGCGCCATGGTCATGTCGGCGGTGTCTTCGGACAGGACATTGGGGGTGTTGGTGACCGTGATGCCCTTCTTCTGCGCCGCCTCGATGTCGATATTGTCGACGCCATTGCCGAAATTGGCGATCAGCTTCATCTGCGGACCGGCCTGCTCGATCAGCGCGGCATCAATCTTGTCGGTCACTGTGGGCACCAGCACATCGGCAGAGCGCATGGCGGCAACCAGTTCGGGCTGGGTGCGGGCTTCATCGGTGATGTTGAGCTCTGCGTCAAACAGCTCGCGCATGCGGGTCTCGACGGCGTCCGGCAAACGGCGGGTGATGTAGACCTTGGGTTTTTTTCGGTTTTGCATGTTGTTGAGGTCCGGCGTTGAGAGCTCTTTAACCAAACTCGCCGACTATGGCGGGTGCGTTACCCTTTTTCTAACAGACCCTCCGGCGATGACAATCCAAAGTGCCCGGATTGATGTTTAAAAAGCGCCGCGACGCCACTGGCGCCACCCACGGCCGCGCCTGTCGCGATGAACGCAGCTGGCCCGATTTTACCGTCTCAAACGGCGGGACACGGGGCCGGGCTTTTAGATAACCGTGGCGCCACACACTTGGCGTCCAACCAAAAGGTGCAAGTCATGCGTCGCCTTTCCCTTTGTAAAGCAACCTGCCTGGCTGTCGGCATTCTGGCCGCAAGTCCGATGGTGGACGGCCGGCTTGAGGCCGGATCGACGGCCCATGCCCAGGCCGCGACCAAGGGCCCCAGCGGACTGCCGTTGCCGCGATTTGTCAGCCTCAAGGCCACGCGGGTCAATCTCAGGATCGGCCCGGGCCGGGATTACGCGGTGGCGTGGCTCTACACCCGGTCCGGCGTGCCTATGGAAGTGATTCAGGAATATGACAACTGGCGCAGGGTGCGCGACGCCGAAGGCACCGAAGGCTGGGTCTACCAGTCGCTGCTCTCCGGCGAGCGCACGGCGATGACCGCGCCGTGGATGCGCGGCGGCGACAAGCAGGAATTCATCAACATGCACCGCGAGGCCCGCGCCAGCGCCAATGTTATCGCGCGGCTGGAGCCGGGCGTGGTGGTCGAGGTCAAGGGCTGCGACGGCGACTGGTGCGAAGCCAGGGCCGAAGGCATGGACGGATGGGTGGCCCAGGACGAACTCTGGGGCGCCTACCCCGGCGAAGCCTTCAAGTAATTCGACGACTGAACGGCTTTGCCGGCGGGAAGTTGGCAATTGGCCACCGCATCGGCAGCCTCCGCGCGCATCAAAGGATGCGCACGGCTCCCTTCGAGGCGCTGCTGGTGATGGCGGCATAGGCCTTGAGCGCGG
>NZ_JBDWHW010000109.1:0-15620 GCF_039975035.1 Hoeflea sp.
CGCGGCCGATCGGAAAGGTCGTTGATCTGGCTGCAGAAACGCGCCAGCAACGACGCATCGATCTGAAACAGGTCGTCGCGTGGATAGGCTTCGAGCGTGTTGAGCAGCAATTTCCCCGAGTGGCTTTCAGGATCATAACCGAATTCGGAAACAACCGCCTGCACCTTGGAGCGAAGCAACGGAATATTGGTGACCGAACGGGTGTAGGCCGTGGAGGTGAAAAGCCCCACGATGCGCAACTCCCCGATGACCCTCCCTTTGGAATCGAACCGCTTGATCCCGATATAGTCCATGTAGGTGCGGCGATGGATCACCGAGCGGGCGTTTGCCTTGGTGACGATGAGAAAATCCGGACCTTGCAGAAAGTCCAGGATCTCCGGCGTCGTCGTCACCTGATCCTTGCCGAGCCGCAGCACCAGCACATCAGGATCTGACAGAATGCCCAGGCCTTCCGAGGAAGCCCGGCTCAATTCCGCCGACTTGCCGTCGCCCGAATAGACATATTCACGCATCCCCAGAAAGGTGAAATTGTTTTCGCGCAGCCATGCGATAAAGGCCAGCGCTTCCTGCCGGGCAGGTTCGGTCTTCCTGTCAACATCCAGCGCAACCAGGTCGGCGGCGCTGTGGTCGATCATCGCCAGCATCGCCTTCCAGTCGGTCACTGCGGCCCGGACCTGATCAAGAACATGGCGGACACGGGCTGCAAGGTTGCTGGCTTCCACGTCGCCCAGACGCGGCATGTGGATCTGGATGTGGCTGACGCGTTGGGAATGGTCGCTTCCATCGCCGTGGGAAAACAGCGCCACCGGGTTCTTGCCCGATACCACCACGATCGGATGCAGTGCCATGAGGATGTCGCGGACTTCGGATGTCACTTCGCCCATAACCGAATCATAGAGAAACGGCTTGTTGAGGGTGGTGATGGCAATGATAGTTACATCCTGGCCATCCGTCGTCGCCTTGTCGAAGTTGAGCAGGCTCAATCTTGCGGCTTTACCGTCCCAGGCGCGAATTTCGGATTCCGCCAGAATCGCGCAATCAGCGAGGATTCTGGCGGGAAAATGCCCAAGATCGTCGTCGCTGACCCTGGAAAAAAGCACTTGAAGGTTTACGTGCGGTTTGTTGTCGGTTGAGGCAATGGATGCAGCCTCGGCAAGCAGTTTTTTGGACCCGCGTGTGTTCCTGACAGCCATCCCATTCCCTCCAAGGCTTGATCTTTGGTCGAAACCTAGCAGAAGTATCTGACAAAGCGACCTGATTTCGCTTCTGCCGATCGTTATTGGAGGAAAAATCATGCCGACTGCGCCGAATTCCGCCACAGCTCTGACATGTGAGCCGGAAACGCCGCTGAGCGGGGCAATGACCGGCTATTTTGCCAAATGCCAGGAAAAACTCGGCATGGTGCTCTATGCAGTCCGGCGCGGCCAAACCCCGAGTATTACAGTCTTGCGCGCTAGTTCTTGCGCGAACCCGGGCGGCAGACACCGGCCTGGTGTGCAGCTTGCTGGCGATAGGTGCTGTCGCCGGGCCATTGCAGTGCTATGCTGCGGCAAATTCCAATCGGGCCGGGAGCCCAGATCATGAAAGATGACGAAACCGTTCGCCAGGCAAAACGCGCACTCGACCGTCTCGGCGCTGAGGGGGGCTTGTCGGCGACCCCTGTCATGAAATCTGCCGCCAACGGAGTGCGGGATCATTTTGCCGCCAGCGACGCGGACAAGACCGACAAGATTGAGGTGTGGGGGACACGAATCGCGCGTGGCCTGGCGGTTGTCGCGCTTGTCGGTCTGTTGTTCTGGCTGTTCAGGCAAATTTCGAGATGACGGCGGAAAATCAGCGCAACCCGGATATCCGGACCTCGGTGATCGTGATTTCCAGCCATGTGGTGCGCGGCTCGGTGGGAAACCGGGCGGCGGTGTTTGCACTGGAAACGCTCGGGTTTCCGGTCTGGGCGGTCCCGACGGTTATTCTGCCCTGGCATCCCGGTCATTCGCGGGCGACCCGTATCGTGCCGTCGCGAGAGGATTTTTCCGCACTGATAAACGATCTTTGTACCGCGCCATGGCTTGGCGAGGTTGGCGCTGTGCTCAGCGGATACCTGGGCGATGCCGGGCAGGCCGATGATGTCGCCCGGCTTGTCGAAGCGGTGCGCCGCGCCCATCCAAAGGCTGTGTATATGTGCGATCCGGTGATCGGCGATACCGGCGGGCTCTATGTCCCGGATGCCGTTGCATCGGCAATTGGCTCAAAGCTGATCCCGATTGCCGATATTGCCACACCCAATGTGCACGAACTTGCCTGGCTCTCGGGCGCGCCGATGGCCGATGTCGGATCAATCATGGCGGCGGCGGAAACCCTTGGCCCGGCCCGGGTGCTGGTGACGTCGGCGCCGGCGCTGATGGCCGGAAGCACCGGCAATCTCATGGTCAGCGGTCGACAGGCGCTGATGGCCGAACACCGGCTCATACCCAAAGCTCCCAACGGCCTGGGTGATCTGATGTCGGCAACTTTTCTCGCCCGGTTGCTGGAAGGCGTGCCGGAGGAAAAGGCGCTGCAGATGGCGACGGGGGCGGTGTTCGAGATTCTCGCCAGAACAGCGCGGCGCGGCGCGGATGAACTGACGCTGGAAACCGACGCGCAAAGCCTGCGCACGCCGATGGCGATGGTCAATATGCGCGCGATCCGCTCGATGGCGGACCGCAAGAGGCCGTGAACCCGGACCAGTCGCACGGCGTGGCGCTGGCCGGGGTCGATGGCTGCCGGGCCGGATGGATTGCGCTGGCGCTTCTGCCCGGCCATACCCGGCCGCAGACCCTGATCCACGCCAGTTTTGGCGATCTGGTGGATGAGCTGGGACCCGGCGCCATCCTGGCGGTGGATATGCCGATGGGTCTGCCCGATCGGATCAGCGGACCGGGGCGGGGACCGGAACAGGCGATCCGGCCGCATCTTGGTGCGCGTCGATCGAGCGTATTTGCCATTCCGGCGCGTGCGGCGGTCGAGGCGCCGAGCTATCACGAAGCTTGCAATCTGGCGCAACAAACCTCCGATCCGCCGAGGAAGGTCTCCAAGCAGGCTTTTTTCCTGTTTGGCAAGATCCGCGAGATAGACCGCCTGCTTCAAGCCGATCCGGGATTGCGTGATCGCATTTTCGAATGTCACCCGGAATTTGCCTTTTGCCGGCTCAACGGCATGGTGGCGCTGACGACACGGAAAAAAATCCGTGGCGTGGTCAATCCGGCAGGCATGGCCGAACGGACCGGATTGCTTGCGCGGCATGGCATTGACCCGGATAGTCTTGCAGCGCCCCCTCCCCGGGGAGCGGCGATGGATGACCTTGTCGATGCTGCGGTCAACCTTGTTATGGCAAAACGCTACGTGAAAGGCCTGACAGCTCCGTTTCCTGCGAAACCGGCGCGTGACCGCTACGGGATCACAATTGCGATTCACGGGTGACCATGCAGCCTGCCGGATCAGGCCCATTTGGCCGTAATCCTCAGCAATTGCGGTTGCTGACCGGCCAAACACGAGCACTACCAGGCCGACGGGCCGGATATCTGGCAGGTAGTACAGGTTCGGCTGCTGGTCTGCTACCAAAAGGTTGATTGATCTTGGCCGCGTCCCCGGCTATGTGCAAAGTCATGTCGACTTTTCCCAACCGCCTTCTTGAAGGCTATCATTCGTTCATGACCGGCCGCTATACGGCCGAGAGCCAGCGTTACCGGGACCTCGCCGAATCAGGTCAGGAACCACACACGCTGGTGATTGCCTGCTGTGATTCCCGTTCCGCGCCCGAGACCATATTCGATTGCGGCCCGGGCGAAATGTTCGTGGTGCGAAATGTCGCCAACATGGTGCCGCCCTACGCGCCCGACAGCAATTATCACTCGACCTCCGCCGCGCTTGAATTTGCCGTTCAGTCACTGAAGATCCGGCAGATCGTGGTGATGGGCCATGGCCGCTGTGGCGGCATTCAGGCGGCGCTTGATCCGAAAGCCTCGCCGTTGTCGCCAGGCGATTTCATCGGACAATGGATGGGTTTGCTCAAACCGGTGGCGCAGCAGATCCAGGACAGCCAGCTGATGACCGGCAGCGAACGCCAGATTGCGCTGGAACGGATCTCGATCCGCAATTCCCTGGCCAATTTGCGGACTTTCCCTTGCGTCAAAATCCTCGAGGATCGCGGCAAGATGGCGTTGCACGGCGCATGGTTCGACATTTCCACCGGCGAATTGTGGGTCATGGATCCCAAAACCGGCGATTTTTTCAGGCCCGAACCCAAGCTTGCTTGACAGCAAGCCATGCTCTCCGCTTCCATAGGCCGACAGGTGCCTCGCGTTTCGTCGAATGGGCGCTGTCTGGGAGCCCAATATGATTGCAATCCGGTCTTTGATTTCAGCGCTGGCCATGGTCGCGACGGTTAGCGTTTCCTCTGCGTTTGCGCAAAGTTCCCTTCTGGACCGGTGGTACACTGCGCTGTTCGACGTCAATCGTGTGGCAATCGCCGATTTGCTGGCCGATGACGCCGTCATCGAGCTGGAGGATCTGGGCGTGACCCAGACCAAGGCAGAGTTCATCGAGGCGCTGGATGAATGGGAAGACATCGTCAAGACCGCCAATCTCGCCTGGCAACTTGAAGAAGGCGCCCCGGTTGATGAAGCCAAAGCCACGGTGCTGGTCTGCTACCAATTCCCCGACAACGAGTTGACGATCCGCGAGACCTTCGCATTTCGCGATGGCAAGATCATCCGCAGCATCCAGACCACCGACAGCGACAGCTGCGAGAATTTCTGAACCTCATGCATGTCGCGCAAAAATGTCCCGCGGTTTTGCGATAAAGACATGCATCATTTCAAAGTGTACCAGCGCCGCGGTAGGCAGCTGCTGAAATCAGCCGTCGATTTCCGCGCCGATCTTGGCGATGGCCTTCTGGTAGACGCCTGCCGCGTTCCAACCCTGGATTGCCCGGTAATTTCCCTGCCCCGGCTGATAGCCGCCGCCCCGGCTCCAGCCGTGTCCGCGCAGAAAATTGGCGGTTGATGCAAGTGCATCGGCGGCAGAGCCCAGATTGATACTGCCATTGCGGTCACCGTCAGTGCCAAATCGCGCCACATTGGCAGGCAGAAACTGGGTCTGGCCGATTTCGCCATGCGCCGCACCCTTGAAATCCGGGCTCAGCCAGCCCTTCTGGATCAGTTGAAGCAGAGCATAAAGCTGTTCGGTGAAAAAGGCCGACCGCCGGCAATCATAGGCCAGTGTGGAGACCGCAGAGACCGTATGCTGATTGCCGGTAAACGATCCGAAGCCGGATTCCATCCCCCAGATTGCAATCAACGGACCGGCTGGTACGCCGTATTTCTTCTCGATGGCCGCGAACAGCCCGGCGTTCTGTTTCTTGAGCCGCTTGCCCTTGGAGATAATGGAAGAAGCGCCGCGTTTTTGCATAAACTGGTCAAACGACAGTTTGAAACTTCTCTGGTTGCGGTCCAGCGATATGGTCTTGGTGGCGTAGCGGGCGTTCTTGAAAGCCCGGTCGAGCGTGCGATCCGAAATGCCGGCCCTTGAGGCTTCCTGCTTGAATTGCGCTACCCAGGCGGAATACCCCTTGGACGTGTTGCCGCATTGCGCGGCGTGCGCGGTCGCGCTCAGTCCGATGGTGACGAGCGCTGCCGCCCCCAGTACTGCCAGTCTTCGACTTTTGCCGTTCATGCTTCCAAGCCCTCTGTCACGTGAAACCGTTCCGCTGCGAACATTGCCAGCGATTCGGCGAAAAGTCACGGTCCCGCGGATGACTAAAAGCCCGGCCATCGCAGCGCAATGGCCGGGTTTGAGTTCTGCCCTGGTCCGGATCAGGCGGCGAGGCGTGGCTTGATCAAACGGCGATTGTCCATCAGTTCGGCGATCTGGATGGCGTTGAGTGCTGCACCCTTGCGCAGATTATCCGAGACAACCCAGATATTGAGACCGTTCTCGACGGTCGCATCCTCGCGTATGCGCGAGATGAAGGTCGCGTCCTCGCCAGCGCATTCATAGGGCGTGATGTAGCCGCCGTCCTCATGCTTGTCGATGACCTGGCATCCGGGCGCATCGCGCAGGATATCGCGGGCTTCGTCGGCGCTGATCTCGTTTTCGAACTCTATATTGACTGATTCGGAGTGACCGATGAATACCGGCACGCGCACCGCGGTGCAGGTGACCTTGATCTTGGGATCGAGCATCTTCTTGGTCTCGGCCAGCACCTTCCATTCTTCCTTGGTGTAACCGTCTTCCATGAAATCATCGATATGCGGAATGACGTTGAAGGCGATGCGCTTGGTGAATTTGTGGCTCGAGATCGAGTCGGCGACAAACACGGCGCGGGTCTGGTTGAACAGCTCATCCATGCCGTCCTTGCCGGCGCCGGAAACCGACTGGTAGGTCGAGACCACCAGGCGCTTGATCTTGGCGTGATCATGCAGCGGCTTGAGCGCAACGACCAACTGGGCGGTGGAGCAATTCGGGTTGGCGATGATGTTGCGTTTTGTGTAACCGGAAATCGCGTCCGGGTTCACTTCCGGCACGATCAGCGGCACATCGGCGTCGTAGCGCCAGGCCGAGGAGTTGTCGATGACAATGCAGCCCTGTGCGGCAATCTTGGGCGACCATTTCTTGCTGACGGTGCCGCCGGCCGACATCAGGCAGATATCGGTGTCGGAGAAATCATAGTTCTCGAGGTTTTTGACCTTCAGGGTCTTGTCGCCGAAGGAAACCTCGGTGTTGATCGAACGGCTCGAGGCAAGCGCCACGACTTCGCTGACAGGAAAAGCGCGCTCCGACAAAATGTTGAGCATTTCGCGGCCGACATTGCCCGTCGCACCGACAATTGCGATTTTGAAACCCATGGTTCCCGTGCTCCTCTCTCCCCTTGTTAGCGGTCAAGCGCCACTCTTCCCGCCCCGGGGAGAGTGAGGGGCGGAACGGGTCAGATCGCGGTCTTGGTTTTGATCGTGGTGCGCATGGTGGCGGTGTTTTGCTGCAAGAGTGGCGAAATGTCAATTGACCTGCGGTCCGGGCTTTTGGAATCGGAAACGGTCCCGCCCCTATCGATCGACTGCGGGGGCGGCATCGATCATCCGCGTGGCGCCGGATATCCGGATCGAACTGCCAGGTTGATCGCTCAATTGCGCGTCGATGACGGATTTTTCACCCATATCCTCGCCCTGAACGATGTGGATATGGTTGCCGTGCGGCCAGCCGAGATCGCGCAGATAGCCGGCAAATGCGGCTGCCGCCGCACCGGTCGCCGGATCTTCCAGAACGCCGCCGGAGGCGAAGGCGTTGCGCACGTCGAATTCGGTATCGTTGCGGACCCAAACCAGCATGATGGTGACAAGAGCGTATTTCCGCATCAGGGCGCGGCCCGCGTCCAGATCATAATTCATGCTGGCCAGATCGGCCCGGTGCTTGAGAGTGATGACCAGATGATCGGCGCCACCGTGAATTTCGGCTGGCGGAAGTTTCGGATCGAGCTGGTCCACCTGATAGCCAAACAGGGCGAGGGTTTCATCCAGCAGCCCCGGACGTGCGGGCTTGCTGCTGGTCGGAGGCGATTGCAGCGCCGCGCTGTACCCTGACCCCGCGGCCAGCGCCTCCACGGTGATCTCGGCGGTGTTGAGCTTGAGGTGATAGCGGCCGTCACCGGAGTGCCGCGCCAGCGCTGCGCCAAGTGCGATGGTGGCGTGTCCGCAGAACGCAACTTCCGATTCCGGCGAGAAATAGCGGACACGCCAGTGATCGGCTGCGCCGTCGGGGACCGCGAAAGCGGTTTCGGAATAGCCGACTTCCGCCGCGATGCGGCGCATTTCGGCTTCCGGCGGGAACTGATCGGCAATCGCGATCCCGGCGGGGTTTCCGCCTTTTCCGGCGTCGGAGAATGCGGCAATGCGTTCGACAGTCATGATGTTTCCCTTCGCAAATCAACTTGTGGCAGGATACCGCCTTGATGCCGACCTGACCTTGCGATTTTTCAGAAAGAAAGGTTGTATTGGCTACAGATGATAACTGTTTTGACGAGTGAGCCTTCAAGATGAAAATGGATGACAAGGACCGGCTGATTGTCAGGCTGCTGCGGGAAGATGCCCGCATGCCGGTGAGCCAATTGTCGCGTCAGGTCGGCCTGTCGGGGCCATCGACAGGCGAGCGGATGCGCCGGCTCGAGGCCAACGGCATCATATCGCGTTATACCGTGGAGCTCGATCTGGAGGCTTTGGGATATCCGCTGCAGGCGATTGTCAGGATCAAGCCAAGACCTGGAAACATGCACATTGTCGAGGACATGATCATGAACGAGCCGGGCTTTGTCGATTGTGACAAGGTGACTGGAGATGACTGCTTCGTCACCAGGCTGGCGCTGCGTTCGATCGCGGATCTCGATCCGGTGCTGCTGCCGTTTCACGACAAGGCCGAAACCAATACGATGATCGTCAAGTCAACGCCCTTGCGCGATCGCATACCGGTTTGAAGACCGCATGAAAAACCCGGCCCGGCTTGTGCCCGACCGGGTGCATAAGATCTGGCGTCGCGGTTGTATCCGTCAGCCGGCGTAGGCGGCCAGGATCGCGTCGCCCATTTGTGATGTCGTGACCTCCTGGCAGCCGTCGGACATGATGTCGCCGGTGCGCAGGCCCTTGTCGAGCACGGTTGCAATCGCGCCTTCAAGGCGGTCTGCCTCGGCGACCATGTTGAAGGAATAACGCAGGCACATGGCAAACGAGGCGATCATGGCGATCGGGTTGGCGATGCCTTGACCGGCGATGTCCGGTGCCGAACCGTGGACCGGTTCATAGAGCGCCTTGCGTTTGCCGGTCTTCGGATCGGGTGCGCCGAGCGAGGCTGAAGGCAACATGCCCAGCGATCCGGTCAGCATCGCGGCAACGTCGGAGAGCATGTCGCCAAACAGGTTGTCGGTGACGATGACGTCGAACTGCTTGGGCCAGCGAACCAGTTGCATGCCGCCGGCATCGGCCAGCATGTGGCTGAGCTTGACGTCGGGGAAGCGGGCCTTGTGGGTAGCGGTCACCACTTCGTTCCACAGCACGCCGGATTTCATGACGTTGCGCTTTTCCATGGAACAGACTTCGTTCTTGCGGGTGCGGGCCAGTTCAAAGGCGACGGCCGAGATCCGCTCGATCTCGTAGGTATCGTAAACCTGGGTGTCGATGCCGCGCTTCTGGCCATTGCCGAGATCAAGGATCTCCTTGGGCTCGCCAAAATAAACCCCGCCGGTGAGTTCGCGGACGATCAGGATGTCGAGGCCCTCGACCACTTCCTGCCTGAGCGATGATGAACTTGCCAGGGCCGGGTAGCAGATCGCAGGCCGCAGGTTGGCAAACAGTTCCATGTCCTTGCGCAGTCGCAGCAAGCCGGCTTCGGGACGCACTTCATAGGGTACTGCATCCCACTTCGGTCCGCCGACGGCGCCGAACAGCACCGCGTCGGCGGCCATCGCCTTGTCCATGTCGGCATCCGAGATTGCCTGTCCATGCGCATCGTAAGCGCAACCGCCGACAAGACCTTCGTCGGTCTCAAAGCCGGTGGATTCCTTTTCATTCATAAAGGCGATGACCTTGCGGACTTCAGTCATGGCCTCGGGGCCGATGCCGTCGCCTGGGAGAAGGAAAAGAGTGCGTGTTGCCATTTTGAAGTCCCCGGACCAAAATCGAAAAGATGTAGCGTCCTTAAACATCCTTCGGAGGGTTTTCAACTGTCTCACACGGTAACCCGCTTCTTGAAGCCGATGTGCCTGTCGGTTCCGCTTGTGATGCTGGCCGCATGTGCGGTGTCCGCGGAGCCGCTGTTCGGGCCGCCGCTTGTCTGTGCGCAGGGCTCTATCTGTCCGATCCAGCAATTTGTCGATCTCGATCCGGGTCCCGGTGCGCGCGATCCCTGGTGCGGCACAATGACCTATGATGGTCACAAGGGAACGGATTTCCGGGTCAGGTCGATGGAGGATGTCGCGCGTGGGGTCGAGGTCGTCGCCATGGCCGACGGGGTTGTCAAGGCGGCCCGTGACGGGATGGCCGATCAGCTGGTGTCAACCGATGAGGACCGGAAGGCGATCAGTTCACGCGAGTGCGGCAATGGCCTGGTGCTTGATCATGGCGGCGGATTTGAAACCCAGTATTGCCATATGCGGCGGGACTCGCTGCGGGCAAAAACCGGCGCAAAGGTGCGCAAGGGCGATGTGCTCGGGTTTGTCGGGGCGTCCGGGTTGGCTGCTTTTCCGCATGTGCATGTGACGCTGCGTCGTGATGGCAGGGAGATTGATCCATTCACCGGATTGGGCGCGGGCGAGGCCTGCTCGGCGTATGATACCGCTGCGGCCTCAAGCGGGTGGCTGGATGGCAACGCCCTGGCCACCCTGGGTAGACCGGGTCAGCCGACCGTACTGTCAGCCGGATTTGCGGCCGGAGCGGTCAGCGACAAGCAACTCGTCAAAGCCGGTCTTCCAACCCCGCCGGATCAGCGCTCGCAAGCCATGGTCGGTTACATCTGGGCGATAAACCTGGCGCAGGGCGACAGGCTCGCACTCCGGATCGAAAAGGATGGGCAACTGTTCGCCGAGCAAGTCACGGAGCCGCTGGATCGTTCAAAAGCGGTATATGTCGCCTATGCCGGCAAGAAAGGCGCCCCCGCGCCGGGTCACTACCGTCTGCAGACTTCGATCCTGAGGCAGGGCAACAGGATTGCAATCCAAAGCAGCGACCTCGAAATCAGGTGATGCATAGAATTGGGACATGAACCTGCGGCGCGGCAGGGCGGCGGATGATCAGACCTTGCCCACCGCGATCACCGCATTGGTGCCTCCGAATGCAAAGGCATTGGAGATCGCGATGTCGACCTTCTTCTCTTTCGCCACGTTCGGCGTGACGTCGAGATCGCAGAGCGGGTCGGGGGTTGTGTAGTTGATGGTCGGCGGGATCACGCCTTCGTTGATCGCGTTGACGCAGGCAATCAGCTCCAGGGCGCTTGATGCGCCAAGGCAATGACCATGCATGGACTTGGTGGAAGAGACGGAAACCGTGTCGGCAGCGGAACCGAAGACCTGCCTGATCGCCCTGGTTTCGGTCTGGTCATTGGCCTGGGTAGCAGTGCCATGGGCATTGATGTAATCCACCTCGTCCGCCGAAATTCCCGCGTCCTCGAGGCAGTTGAGCATGGCTTTCGAAGGGCCTTCGATCGTCGGATTGACGATATCGGATGCATCGGCGGAGAGGCCAACCCCGATGATTTCCGCCAGAATGTTGGCTCCGCGCGCCCTGGCATGCTCATAGGATTCCAGGACCGCAATCGAGGCGCCGTCACCGAGCACCAGCCCGTCGCGATCGGCGGAGAACGGCCGGCAAACCGAACGGGCCAGCACGCGAAGTGATTCCCAGGCCTTGAGCGGACCATAGACCAGCGCCAGTTCGGCTCCGCCCGCGAGCATCACATCTGCGCGGCCAAGCCGGATCTGGTCGACCGCGGAAATGAAGGCATGATTTCCTGAAGCGCAAGCCGAGGTGACGCCAAACACCGGGCCCTGAAGCCCCATGGCAATGGAGACATGACCGGAAGGCCCGCTCGGCATAACCCGCGGAACCGTGAAAATGTGCGTGCGCTTTTTCTTTTCCAGAAAGACGTCGACATAGCTCTGGTCGACAGCATCGGTCCCGAAAATGCCGACACCGACCACCGCGCCTGACCTCCGCGGATCGAATCCGTCCTTTTCCAGGCCGGCCTGTTGCATGGCCTGACGCGCGGCAATGACCGATATGCGGCTGATACCGCTCATGGTCAGACCCTGGCGTTTGTCGATCCCGTCATGTTCGGGATAGTCGACAATGCCGCAGCCAACGCCAATCTTGAGATCCCGCTTGTTGATCGACAGCGGCCTGCACCCATCGCGGCCTGTTTTCATGCTGGCCCAGATTGTGTCGGAATCGCCACCCAGCGCACAAATACCGCCGATGCCAGTAATGACGACGCGCCGCCGATCCATCGTCAGTTCTGAGCCGCGACGAGTTTCTTGACCATGTCGACCATGTCGCCAACGGTTTTCAGCGATTCCCAGGCCTCGGCGGTGTTGAGATCAATCTCGATATTGTGCTGATCCTCGATATCCATGACGATTTCGGTCAAGACGAGTGAATCTATCTCAAGTTCCGAAAGTTCGGTATCGCGGGTGATCTGGCCGGCTTCGATTTCGCCGGCCGATGCGATCAGGGCAATAGTCGAGGCTTCGATCTCGTTCGGCATTTGTCTTTCCTTCAACTTTCGTCCAGAGGCATGGTCGTGCCAAAGTATACCGGATGCAGCTTAGCTGCGCGCCGAAACTAAAGCCAAGGCCTAATATCAGATGTTGCGGCTTCGAAACTATCGATGGCGGTTGCCTTTTCAAGTGTCAAACCGATGTCATCAAGGCCGTTGAGCATGCAATGCTTCTTGAAAGGATCGATATCGAACTTGATCACGCCGCCATCGGGTCCGCGGATCTCCTGTTCCTCCAGATCAATCGAGACTGTGGCGTTGGCGCCGCGCCGGGCGTCGTCCATCAGCTTGTCGAGATCTTCCTGGCTGACCACAATCGGCAGAATGCCGTTCTTGAAGCAATTGTTGTAGAAAATATCGGCGAAGCTTGTGGAAATGACGCAACGAATGCCGAAATCCAGAAGTGCCCAGGGGGCGTGCTCTCGCGAAGACCCGCAGCCGAAATTGTCGCCGGCAATCAGGATTGAGGCATTGCGCCAGGCCGGCTGGTTGAGCACGAATTCAGGAACTTCCGAACCGTCCTCGTTGTAGCGCGCTTCGGCGAACAGGCCCTTGCCCAGACCGGTGCGCTTGATGGTCTTGAGATAGTCCTTGGGGATGATCATGTCGGTGTCGATATTGACGACCGGAAGAGGCGCTGCAACGCCGGTGAGGCGGATGAATTTTTCCATGGCTTCGATGTCCTGTCTGTCTGTGCCGGAGCATTTAACAAACATGGAGCCGAAAAAGAAGTGCCAGATGGCTACTTCGTTCCAAGAATGCCATTCAACGTGGGTTTTTGCCGGATTTACGCCTCAACGGCATCACCTGATGCAAGGCGCGGGGACCCTACATGTCAATAATGGTGCCGCGCCCGTCGTTCCAGACCCGGTAATCGTGTGGCGCGCCATCGCGGGTGTCAGCCCTGCTGGTTCGAACCATCGCGGGCTGCAGCCGACCAGTCATCCGCGCCACAAGCATGACGCTGGCTGAAATCACGCCCAATACCACCGCCAGCGCCAAGCCGGCAAATGCGGCGGCAACCAGACCCAGACCCAGAAACAATGCAACGAGTTTTCTCATGACGGGTGTTCCTCAATTGTACCGCCTTTATTTGGGGATTGGGGAGACGTCATTCAATAGGAAGATCTGCAGCCATCGTCAGGCCTATCCCCTGTTTCGCAAGCCTCTTGCAAGGTATCGCCGTCAGAGGCAATAAAGGCAGCATGGAACATTCTCAGCGATCCCGACCGGTGCGGCCGCGCCGCTCTGTGCTTTACCTGCCGGCGGGCAATGCGCGTGCGCTCGGCAAACTGCCGGGCCTGGGCTGCGACAGCGTTGTTTTCGATCTCGAGGATTCGGTTGCGCCCGAAGCCAAGGATGAAACCCGCGAAAGCCTGCGAAGCTTTTTTGCCGATGGCCGCGCCGAAGCGCTGCCTGCCGGTATGGAAAAAATCATCCGCATCAATTCGCTGTCTTCGCCCTGGGGAGCGGAAGACCTGCTTGCGGCGCGGGGCTGCCGGCCGGATGCGATCCTGATCCCCAAGGTTGATGCGCCCGATGATATTGCCGCAGTGGAAGACGCACTTGACCAGACCGATGCGCCGGCAACCCTGCGGCTCTGGGCGATGATCGAGACGCCGCGCGGGGTCATGAATGCGGGTCAGATCGCGCGAATGGCGCGTACCGACGGCGCACGGCTCGATTGTTTCGTGACCGGCGCCAATGACCTGATCAAGGAAACCGGCGTCACGGCCTTGCCGGGCCGGCCGTGGCTGTCCTCCTGGCTCATGCAGATTGTCCTGTGCGCGCGAGCCTACGGTCTGGATGTGCTTGACGGCGTTTACAATGATTTCAGGGACGAACCGGGATTGATCGCGGAATGCCGTGATGGCCAGGCGATGGGATTTGACGGCAAGACACTGATCCATCCGGCCCAGATTTCGGCCGCAAACACGACATTCGGCATCGATCCGCAACAGCTTGCCGAGGCAAAAGCCATCGCTGCGGCTTTTGCCATGCCGGAAAACAAGGGACGCGGCGTCATCAGTCTTGACGGACGCATGGTCGAGCGGCTGCATCTGGATATAGCCGAGAGGCTGATTGACAAGGCCGCGCGCATCGCCGCGCGGGACAATGGAGACCAGGTCCAATGAAACTATACCGTTTGCTGACCGGGCCGGATGATTCGGCCTTTTGTCACAAGGTGACTCTGGCGTTGTCCAGGGGCTGGCAATTGCACGGGTCACCGGCCTACGCCTTCAACGCAGCCGCAGGCATCATGCACTGCAGCCAGGCCGTCACCAAAGAGGTCGACGGCGTCGATTATCATCCCGGCATGAAGCTTGGCGAGCAATGAACACGGTGCCGCTGTCCTTCAGCCAAGCGCGAACGCCCGAACTGGTGATGCTGCGGCGTGAATTGCATCAGGCCCCCGAAGTCTCGGGCGAAGAAGCGCTGACCGCCGCGCGGATCATGGAGTTTGTCGAACGACTGAACCCCGACCGGCTGGTCTCCGGGCTTGGCGGTCACGGCGTGGCCGCGGTTTTCGACAGTGGACAGCCCGGTCCGTCGGTGTTGTTCCGGTGTGAACTCGATGGGCTTCCGATCAAGGAGATTTCCGCGGTTGACTGGCGCTCGCGCACAGATGGCAAGGGGCATCTTTGCGGTCATGACGGGCACATGGCGATAGTCTGCGGGTTGGGCATGGCGCTGGCGGCCCGCCGTCCGGCCAGGGGCCGCGTGATTGTCCTGTTTCAGCCGGCCGAGGAAACCGGTGCGGGGGCCGCCGCGGTGATCGCCGATCCGGATTTTTCGAGCCTTCGTCCCGATTTCGCCTTCGCGCTGCACAATCTTCCCGGACTGCCGTTGGGAACGGCGGGAATTCGTTCGGGTGCCTTCAATTTTGCTTCCGAAGGGCTTCGGATCAGGCTTGAGGGCAAGACCTCGCACGCCTCGCAGCCCGAAGCCGGGACGAGCCCCGCCAGCGCCCTGTGCGAGCTTGTTTCCGGTTTGCCGGAATTGCCGGCCCGAATGAATCTTGCTTCCGGCAAGGCTCTGGTGACGCTGGTGCATGCGCGTTTGGGAGAGGCCGCATTTGGCATCGCGCCGGGGCAGGCGGAAGTCTGGGCGACATTGCGCAGCGTCGATGACGAGTTGCAGTTCAGGCTGATGCAGGCCGCCAGCGAAGTGGCTTGCGAGACCGCACACAGACACGGGCTTGCGGTTGAACTGGGCACGCAAGACCGCTTTGCCGCCTGTTACAATGATCCCGAGGCGACGGTCTATGCCGAGCGTGCCTTTCAGGCCGAAGCAGTTGCCGTCGCCGCGATCGACCAGCCGTTCCGCTGGTC
>NZ_JBDWHW010000110.1:0-23259 GCF_039975035.1 Hoeflea sp.
TTTCTGGCGCATGGCCGGGCGCTGCACCCCTCGAAGGGATATGCCTGCCTCGACATCGACAACGAGGGTGCATTTTACAACGCCGCACGACTGTTGTTGCAACTGGGGCACACACGGCTGGCCTTCATCAATGGCGACACCGACTTCACCTTCGCCGTGCACCGGCTCGACGGCGTGCGCCGCGCGTTGCGCGAGTACGGCCTGCCGGACTGGGCGCTGGTCCAGCATTCAGCGGCGATGAACGAGGAAAACGGCTACCGGCTGGCCATGACGCTGTTTCGCGACGCCGATCCGGCGACCCGGCCGACCGGCGTGCTCAGCGCTTCGATGTTTTCGACGCTGGGGATTGTTCGCGCCTTCAACCAGTTGAAACTGCGGATGCCCGACGACGTCTCGATCATCACCCATGACGATGTGTTTCCATTCCTCAAGCCGGAAAGCTTCACAGTGCCGCTGACCACGACGCGCTCGTCAATCCGGGCCGCCGGGGCACGCGTCTGCGAACGGCTTGTCGACATCATCCTGGGTGCGGAAACCGGGTCGGTGCAAGAGGTCTGGCCGGTGGAGTTGATCGTGCGCGCCACAACCGGCCCTGCCCCGGCTGCGCGAAAGAGATCAGGCGTGGCGCTGGCTGCCGAATAGCTGGCCACCCCTCGGGACGACCGGCAATTTGACCTCACCAGAGGGCGAGCGCTGCATGCCGCGCTGTGCCACGTTGATCATGGCGCAGCGCAGGCACGGGGAGACAAGGAAAAATTCCGTCAGTCTTCGAGGCTGTCGGACCGCTTCTCGTCAATCAGCCCGGCCTCTTCGGACTTGCGCTGAAGGAAGCGGCTGCCAAACCCCTCGATCTCGGCATCATCGATGACCTCGCGGGCACGGGTGAAGACGTCATCTTCTTCCTCGTCGATATGGTGCTCATAGTCATGTTTGAGTTTGCCGAACTTGTCGGACCACCCATCGTCATCCACGGCCATGCCGTTCAACTCTTCCATCAGATCATCAAGTTGCTGGTGCTCATGAACAGAATGCCGGGCAGCATCCTGGCCCCAGGTCTTCGAAATCAGCTTGGAATAAAACGTCTCTTCTTCAGCCGCGGCATGGGCTTTGACGTCATGGTAGAAGCGATCCCAAGCCTGTTTTCGATCACTCTTGCCCTTCGCGCTGTCAGCGATCGTCGCCAGAAGCGCGCGGTGTTCATCGTGATCTTTTTTTATGGCTTCGTAAATTGTCGGCATGGATCTTCTCCGGTCGTTGCTGTTGGCATCAACAGGGTCAACACAACGGAAGCACGGATGGTTCCACAAGGCGCGGCGAAATCATCGGTGTACAGCCAGTAACCCAGGAGATAGGCCGGTCATAGGCGACGACAGGGGAACCGGGTCTCCGGGGCGAGCGGCCTTGCTTCCCGGCGGGCGTTGGCCCGCGAGATGCTCGTAACGGTGATCAAAACGCTCCCCCGAGACCGGGGTGGATTTACCGGTTCAGAGCTGACGCAGGTCGCATTTCAACGGAGTCAGGTGACGCGCGTTGGCTCTTTGTTTGAGCATGTCGTTATCGCAAAACCGCGGGACACTTTTGCGCGACACGCGTCAGAACGACGGCGGTTTCATGCCGTTGGCGCGCATGGCGGCGGTCACCGTGTTGGCCATCAGCATGGCGATGGTCATCGGGCCGACACCGCCGGGAACCGGGGTGATGACGCTGGCAACTTCCGCGCATTCGTCAAAGGCGACATCGCCGACCAGCCGGGTCTTGCCCGCTCCGCGTTCGGGGGCATCGATGCGGTTGATGCCGACGTCGATCACCGTGGCGCCGGGCTTGACCCAACTGGCCTTGACCATTTGCGGCCGGCCGACGGCGGCAACCAGAATATCGGCATTGCGGCAGACGCCGGCCAGATCCTTGGTGCGCGAATGCGCGGTGGTGACGGTGGCATTGGCGGCGAGCAGCAGCGCCGACATCGGCTTGCCGAACAGGTTGGAGCGACCGATCACCACGGCATTGAGACCCGACAGGTCGCCGCCGTGGGTCTGGCGGACAAACAGCATGGCGCCTGCCGGGGTGCAGGAAATCAGGCCCCCATCGAGATCACCCGTCATCAGCTTGCCGGCATTGACCACATGCAGGCCGTCAACATCCTTTTCTGACCTGATCGACTGGATCACCGCGTCGGAGTCAAGGTGCGTGGGCAACGGCAACTGCACCAGAATGCCGTGGATCTCGGGATCTTCATTCAGGGTGCCGACCAGCGCCTGAAGCTCGGCCTGGGTGGTATCTTCGGGCAGTGTGTGCTGCACCGACTTGAAGCCGCATTGTTTGGCCATGCGGCTTTTGGACGACACATAGACATGCGACGCGGGATCATTGCCGACAATCACCACGGCAAGACCCGGACGGAGGCCGGTCTTTGCCTCAAGCGCCGCACTTGCCGCGGTCACCTGCTCGACAACCTCCGCCGCGACGGCCTTGCCGTCAATCACCTTCGCCATTACCAGTCCTTCCCGATATCGTGCCGCGCGCCGCCAAGGGATCAGCCATGACGCGTGGTCTTGTGGGCGACACTACGAAACCCGACGCACGGGCTGATAGCCTTTTTGCGTCCTTCCATGTCAAAAACAACCCGGCTTTGGCGTCAGCCGCGACGGCGCGAGGTGCCATAGCCATCAATCCTGGATCGCAGCACATCCATGTCGCGGCGGATCCGGTCAACGGTATCGTGCCGGACTGGCTGAGCCGAGGGCGCCGGCTGGCCCCAATCATGGACCGGTGCGGAGGGATGAAACGGCGCCGCAGGCTGCTGGGGAGCCGGGTAGTGCATGGCCGGTCCGGCGGCTGGAGCAGGGGCTGAAACGGGTGCTGACGCGGGCTGCGGCCAGACAGGCGCCGCCATTGCCGGTTGTTGGGCGGCAAAATGGCCGGCCGCATAAAACTGAGGCTGCTGCGGAGGGGCTGCGCCTTGCTGTGTCAAACAGTTCTGCGGTTGCGTCATGCCGTCGGCGGCCTGTGGTGCGGCATAACCGGAATGCGGCGCGTGATGAAACGCCGCATAGGGATCAGCGGCCGGCACGGGCTGAGGGGGATAGGACAAAGAGGGCTGCGGCTGAACATGGCTCCGGGCGGGATAGGCCGACCAGAGCGGCTGCCCGATACGAGCACCGGCGGTTTCGTTCCGGGGCTGCAAGCCCGAGTTTGCACCATAACCGTTGGCAGTCGCCGGGTCCTGGTTGGCGTATTGATACCCGCCCTGCTCCGGCACCGGGCGGGATTCTGGCGCCGAACGGGACGGGGCCGATGGCAGACCGGCATCCTGTGCGGTGGCGGGCTGGTGAGGTGCGGCGAATGCCCTCGCCGTCGCCCGGTCAGCGGCCCTGTCGAAGTCCTGATCGAAGCCCTCGGCGGCGTCCTCGTCGCGGCCTGCCCAGCTGCGCCGGGAGGGACCACCGGAAGGCGACCGGGGGCCAGGATCCGGCGCGCCGGGATAACCGCCGAAAGGCGGGGTCTGGAATCTGGCCTGCACCGGACCGGCATTGTAGGCACGAATGCTTTCAGCCGCGCCAGCCAGCAGCGCCAGCCCGATGCCGGCGAACAGGCCACCGAACAGTCCGCCAACGACCATCAGCTTGCGCGACGGGCCCATTGGATTAAGCGGCGCTTCGGCAGGCGAGATGACGCGGACATTGCGCGTGGTGAAGTTGGAGCGTTCGCTGGTTTCACGCGAGCGGGTCAGGAAAGCTTCATAGATGCCGCGGGTGGCGGTGGCCTTGCGCTCGAGTTCGCGCAAGGTGACGAGTTCCACCGATTGATCGATCGCCCGGCTCTTGGCAACAGCCATCTGGCTGGCCAGTTCCTGCTCGGTCTCGACCGCACGCTGCAGCTCTGTCTGGGAACTTGCAACAATGCGGCGCAGTTCGGCGCTGATTTCATTCGTGATCGTGTCGAGCGCGGACTTGGCGGCAATGTATTGCGGGTGCCTCGGCCCGAGCCCGGTTGCCAGCGAATCGGCGGTTGATTTGGTCTCGGTGTATTGTTTGCGCAACTCGGTGAGATTGCTCGACAGCAGCTCTTCCGGAAACGCGCCCGACAGGACATCGTTGATATTGACCTTGGCGAGGTTGTTGGCCTTGACCCGGATACCAACCTTCATGGCGCGCGCATTGGCCAGCTGGTCGCTGAGCGCCAGGATGACCTTGTCATCGATATACTGGCCACCGACGCCGACAAGCCCGTTTTCGGCCTTGAACTTTTCGACCTCGCGCTCGGCCGCATCCAGATCGGAGCGCAGCGCGTTGATCCGGGTGTCGATGGATTCCGACGTCCGCTCAAGCAGGCTGGATTGGGCCTGGCCTTCTGAATCCAGGTAGGTCTCGACAATCTGATTGGCGATCAGGGCGGATTTTTTGGGATCCCCCGAGCTTATGCCGATGATGATGACAAAGGTCTTTGAATCGCGCGATACGCTCAGCGAATCGCGCAGTTTTTCCAGCGCCTTCTGCTCGGCATCGGACGGACCGCCCCGACCGGTGAAGATTTCCTTGATCAGCGCCAGTCCCCCGCTGATACCGCCGGAACGAAGCGATCCGTTGAATTCCGGATCCCGCTCCAGCCCGAGATCGGCGGCAACTTTTTCAAGAACGCTGGTGGACGAGAGAATCTGCAACTGGCTGTCGGTGATCGCCAGCATCGCCTCGGTGGAAAGCTGCTGGTTCCTGATGTCATCTTCGGTGACGCGAATTTCCCGCGGATCAACGAAAAGCCGGCTTTCGGCGTAGTATTTGTGCGGCGTAGACAAGGCCACGGCAACACCGAGCACAGCACCGGCAATCGCGGCGGCGCCGATCAGGTACCTGTAACGCACGACGGCGGAAATCAGGATGGAAGCATCCAGCAGCGGACGCGACGCGTTGTCCGAACCGACTGCATTGGAGGCGGCATGCCAGTGATAGTGATCGTCATGGCGCTGGCTCTGCCGCTGTGACGTTTCGGGCGATGGCGCATAACCATGCTCACGGGGTTCGGGCTGCGGGGGCGCCTGGTGCGCCATGGCCGGCTCGGAAGCATCCATGTTTCGGGGGGATGCCGATTGTTCCGGCCTTGGGTTACGTGGCGCAGCCGGTTGTTCCGGCGCCACGCGGGGGTTGGCCTTGCTGTCGCGGGAGGGGATCGCGCCAATCAATCGCGAAATCCTGTCCCCGAATTTCTCCTGCTCCGAGCGGACCGGCTGCGGCTGCTCCGGCGGCGTGGCGGCATCCACCCGGGATGACGTCACGCCGGCGTTATTGTCGCGGGCATAACGGGCGGTGGAAACACGCGCGGTCCGCACCGGGGTGGCCAGCAAAGACGGCGCGGGACGCGCGGCTGCAGGCTTGCCGTAGAGTTGGCCATTGTCGCGCCCATCGACCGTTCCGGGCGGAGCGGCGCGCAGACGTGACGACGAAGGTTCCGCATCGCCCAGATGGTCGAGCAGCGAACCCCGCCGAACATGTTGCCTACGGTCTTTGGTGGAATCGCTCATGTCTGGCTTAAGCCACCCTTGCTGGCAAAATTTCAACTTCGTTAAAGCAAGCTATAAATTCATGGGTAACAAAAGGTTAATTTCCGGCCGAGAAACGAATTATCGCCAATAATTTCGCGAATTTGGCGGTTTGCGGTCGCCTGGCGGAAAAATCCCAAAATTGCACTGTCAGCGGCTGCCAAACCTCGAATTAACAAATTTCAGCTAGGTGTTAACAACTGCAACGGCGATTGCGGCACTCGCATTCGCCCCCTGACACGGTACTCATGATTGCTCGCCTGAAAAACTTCACAAGCACATACCGCAGCTCGATCCGGGCCTATCTGTCCATGATCGGCGGATCAGCCGGACGGCTGGTCATTTCGCTTGTCTATTTCATTGCGATTGCCAACACCCTGTCGATCAGCGAATTCGGCCTTTTCGCCACCGCTTCGGCTTGCGGAATCATGCTGTCACGATTGCTGGCGTTCGGGTTCGTGTCGCCGCTTTACAGGATCGCCACGGTCAAGAGGCGCCTGCTCGGCACCTACACCGCAGGCTTTCTGGGCGGCATGGTGCTGTCGATCCCGGTGATCGCGCTTGCCGCCTGGGCAACCCATGCCTTGATCTTCGCGGGTCAGATGGACATCGTCACATTCGCCAAGATCATTCTGGCCGAAGTCCTGTGCTGGCGGCTGATGGAAATCGCGGTGATTGTCAGCTACGGCGTCAACCGGTTTGCGGCAGGCTCGGTGCTGGTGGTGATCGCCACGTCGTTCAAGACCATTGCTGCGGTGCTGTTCAGCTGGCTGACGGACGGATCGCTGGAAGTCTGGGCAACCTATTACATTCTCGCCAATGATCTTGCCGCGATCATCGCGGTGGCCTTCTTCTATCCAAAGATAAAGCTGCGCTGGAAGCCCGCGCTGTATCTCAGGCGCTGGGCCGATGCGGTGTCGGTGGCCGGCGCCGAGATGCTGTTTTATGTGCAGTCCGAACTCGACAAGATTCTGGTGCTCGCGCTGGGCGGGCCCGCAGCCGCCGGGATCTATGCCATGATCATGCGGCTTGTCGATCTGACCGCGCTTCCGGTTCGCGCCTTCCTCACGGTGCTCACGCAACGGCTGATGCGCAATTCGGCAATGCTCAATGACCTCAAGACCCGGGTCATGCTGGAAGGTGCGGTGGCATCGGTGTCGACCGCGGGTCTTCTGGGCATGGCCGGGTTCCTGTGGATCTTTCCCAATGCACTGGGCAAGAATGTTTCCGAAGCAGCGCCGCTGCTGATTCTGGTCGCGCTGGTTCCGGCATTCCGCAATCTCATCGAGTATCATTCGGAACTGCTCTATGCGACGGGCCGGACATTCATTCGCATGCTGGTGCTGACGTCGCTTGCCGTCATGAAAGCCCTGCTGCTGGCTTATGTGCTGGGGATGCAGTTCGATACGCCGGTCTGGGTCGGGCTGCTGAATGCGGCCTTCCTGGTGCTGTACGTACAGTCGGCGCTGATGACATTCCGGGCGCTTCGATCGATCGAGAAGCGGCCGATCTGACGCCACCTCGATCGGCACGGATCTCGAGGCGCCGCAGCAGAAGAACGGCTCCCGCTCTCCCCTGGTCTTCCTATTCGTCCGTGACTGAAAAAGCCGCGCGGCGAATTTCGGACAAGGGATGATCGACAAACGACTGGACGCCGATGGCGATCTGGTCGGGCTTGAGTTCGCGCATGAACTGATCGAGCCCTTCGGGGGTTTGCGGAAAGGTTTCCCTGAACCACAGCACGTGAGACAGCGAGCGGTCGTCGGGATAGTGTCCGGCACCGTCCAGGATCTCGTCGACAAAACGGCCATAGATCATGCATTCCGATATGGCCCGCGATGAAATCACGGCTCTGACCCAGCCCTTGCCGGTGTGTGTCTCGATATAATCGAGCAGCGCACGCGCGCTATCCACCCGCCAGGCCACCATGTTGGAAATATAATCATGCGCCGGATCGGGCCGGCGCGGCAGGCCCAGAATGCTGCCCGCATGGGCGAGCCAGGCAAGATGGCCGGGTGTTGCGTGAATGGCGCCATTGTCGGCGCGGAACATGCGCAGGCGGTTTCCGTTCCAGAGATCGGCGGGATCGAAGGGCCGGACCAGCACGACATCGGAATCGATGGAAAGCAGCGTATCGGCATCGACATGGCGCGCCATCGCCAGCCGGCGGATCTGCTGGGCATGCCACCCGCGCAACGGCGCGGAGAACGGGCTGAGCCAGAGCCGGCGTCGGCCCAGACTGAGCGGATCGGGCATCGAGCGCAGCCAGAACGGGAACAACTCGGCTTCGCTGACCACGGTCCGCTTCGGACCTTCAAGGGTCCGGAACCGTTCGACGTCTGCGCGCTCGACCAGGATATAATGACGCCACTCTCCGCGCATCAAGCGATCCATGCTTTCACACAGAAGCGCGCAGCGATCAAAGTCGCCGGCATAGGAAGCGGTCATCACAGCTGTTTTCATGACGATCCCGGTCGGTGACGGAAGGTTTGACTCATCTCGGCAATCAGGCCGGAATTTCGGAATTCCGGTGCGCGCCGCGAAGCTTGTACCGGAAGACATGGAAGAGGAAAACCGGATTGCCGACGATGTAGCGGTACCACAGGCGCGATGGCTCCTGAATGAGCCGCCAGACCCATTCGAGCTTCAGGTGGCGAACCATCATCGGCGCGCGCTGCACCGAGCCGGAGACGAAATCGAACAACGCGCCTACACCGAACACCATGCGGCCATGGCCCTGCCGGATGTTGTTGTCGATCCAGATCTCCTGCTGCGGAGTGCCCATCGCGACAAGGGTGATGTCCGGATTGATCTGCGCAAGCTTTTCCAGAACTTCCGAACTGTCGGACTTGTCAAAGAAACCGTCTGATACCGGGTAAAACTCGTGCCAGGGCGTCATGATCTTGAAGTTCTTTACCGCACCGGCGAGCTTTTCCGGGCGCGCACCGATCAGCGCCACCTTGAGCGGGCGCTCCGCATGCACCAGCAGCGCCGGGATGAAATCGGTGCCATTCAGATTGGCCGGAAAGGAAATGCCGTGCAGCGTGCGCGAGGCGATTTCGACACCGACTCCATCAGGCAGAACCTCGCATCTGGACAGCCCCTGCCGGTAACCGGCATCACGCATGGCCAGATTGGCATTGTTGGCGTTGAGGAAATTGAAGATGCGTTGCGGCCCGTCTTCATCAAGCTGGCGCGTCAAGCTGTCCAACGCCTCGCGCCATCCGAGTGCGGCCACCCGAATGCCAATGATGTCGCGGTGCTGATCCTGTTTCATTGCCGGCATTTCAACTCCACGCTTGCCCAGATGCGGACTTACCCTCATGTGCCGCCTCACGTGTTCTTGTTAGCAGTTTCTTAACGTCTGCGCATCGCCATTCAGATATCTCGGTTAAGTCTTTGATTTACAGTTTGTTAACCCTTCCCATCCAGGCATCCAAGACCACGGCTCAGGGCATCGCTCAAGCCCGATAGCTGGTGGGCATGGAAGGCGCGTCCGTCGCTGTCGAGACGTTCGCCGCTGCGTGAGCGGCCGACCGTTTCAACAAGTGCCGAAGCAAAGGCTTCAGGATCATCGGCGGGAACGCAGTTGGGCGGCGGCCGCGATATCCCGCGCAAGGCGTTGCGGGTGGCAACCGATGGCAGCCCCATTTCGAAGGTCTCGATGGTTTTGAGCTGCACGCCGGTGCCGGTGCGTGAAATCAGCGGGATCACCCGGCAGGAGCGGACAAATTCGCGGGCATCATCGACCCGGCCGAGAAAGGTCACATTGTCCGGAGCCACCGGTACGTCCGCCCCGGTTCCGCCGGCAACGCCTATCCGGAAATCCGACGGCAGGCGCGGAACCACCTCGGCGATGAACCAGTCAAGGCCGGCGCGATTGGCGGTCCAGGTCCAGGATCCGATCATGCCGGCATCATAAAGTGGCGCGCGAGGCACGGGCCCGCCGGGCGGCGTCACGGAAGTGACCAGCGGCAGCGTGGTGGAGTGCTCATCCCGCCCGACACCGAGTTCGCCGCGATCTGCCTCGGCGAGGGTGAAAACGTGCCGTGACGCAGCACAAAGTTCCCGCTCCAGTTTGGCAAGGATGCGCGCGTCGCGGGCAAACAGGAACCGGGTCAGCGGATCGCCTGCTCCGGCGGCATTGTCAGCCGCACTTCGGGCCTCGACATTGTGGGCGATGAAAGTACACGGCCACGCCCTGAAGATGTCCAGAAAAGCGCCCGGCAATTGCACCGAGTTGAGGATCAGCCCGTCAATCTCGCCCAGTGCATCCAGTGCGGCGCGAATCTGCGATGGCGCGGCCGCATGCATCTTCGCCACGGATACCGGTTCGCCATGGAGAAAGGCATCCTTGAGCCACAGCGCCTTTTTCAGTTTAGTCACACGGGCATTGGTCACCTCGAGCCGTCCCAGAAGACGGGTATCCTCAGGTGCTGCGGGCTGGTGGCCTGGCTGCAGGAAACCGATTACCGAAACCTTGTGGCCGATCAGCCGGATGGCGTCGACGATCACCCGGTTGGCAATGTCATAGCCGGAGGCCGGCGCCTGGACCGGGACCAGCGAGGAAATGAAGACAAAATGCATGCGAATTCCATTCTGATACAGTGTCTGACTGTAACCGAGCGGATTAAAGAGCGCATTAAGCCTGCGCATCAAATACCGCAGGTCGTTTTCAGGCATTCTTCAGATTCATGTGGTTGGATGGCGGTTCAACAACCGGATGCCCGCCCATGATACCTGATCCAGCTTCCGTTTCCGAGCACGCACGTTCCGCCGGCTTGAAGCCGGAGACGATCCGCGTTGTCGTGACGCTTCCGACCTTCCGCCGGCCGGATCATCTGATCACGACACTGGATTCGCTGCAGGCGCAGGGACTGGGAAGCGACACCGCCATCATCGTCATGGACAATGACGCCGAAGGTCTTGAGGGCGCGCGGGCGGCAGCCGACTGGCTGGAAAACTCCTATGTCAAGGGAATCGTCATCGTGGCGCACAGGCGGGGCAATTGCCATGCGTACAATGCCGGCTGGGATACGGCTCTCAACGAGTTTCCGAAACTCACCCATATCGCCGTGATCGATGACGACGAGATCGCGGGTCCCGGCTGGTTGTCAGGCCTGATCAAGACCGCACAGACTACAGGCGCCGATCTGGTCGGTGGACCGCAGATTCCGGTGTTTGCAGACAAGACGCTTGACGGCTGGCGCAGGCATCCGGTGTTCACTCCGCATTACCGCGAAACCGGCCCGGTACCGATCCTCTATTCGTCGGGCAACGTGCTGATCTCGCGTCCTGTTCTCGACATCATGCCGAGGCCCTTTCTCGATCCGGCGTTCAATTTCATCGGCGGCGGCGACAGCGATTTCTACCGCCGGGCAAAGGCCCGCGGATTCAGCTTTGCCTGGTGCGCGGAGGCTGCGGTGATGGAGACCTTGTTGTCGAGGCGGGCCGAGTTTTCCTGGCTCAATGCGCGCTCGCTGAGAAACGGCGCCATCTCGTCAATTCTGGAAAAACGGCAATGGCCTGGGATGCAGGGACGGATCCGGACGTTTGCAAAATCTGTCGCCCTGCTGGCGGCGTCGCCGTGGCGAGGCCTGAGGCTGGGACTGCAGACCGGTTCTGCGGTGATCGGACTCTATCATATCCAGGTGGCGCTGGGCCGCTTGATGGAAGAGTTCGGCCTTGTCAACGAGCAATACCGCAACCCGGAAAGCAACTGAGCGCTCCGGTACCGGGCGTTTGATGCGGCATCAAGGTGCCGGCTCGCAAGCCCCCTGCTCCCTTTTTCGAGTGCGGGGCCTGATCTGCTTGTTCAATGGGTGGGGGCAGTTTCCTCAGCCGGCTGAGCGTCGGTTTCCCCCACCGGTGCGCCCTTGTTGAGCGTAAAGTTGCCTCTGCGCATGTTGGAACGGATATCGGCTTTCGACAGGAAATCGATTTGCTCGACAATCACATCGTGAAACACAACTTCGCCAAGCCGGTCGTTGAGCGTGTCCTTGACCTTTGACTTGAAGGTATCGAGATCAAATTTCTTTGTGCCCGAAAAATCAATGACCTGCTCCCCGACAAGCGCGGTATAAAGCGCGTCTGTTACCAGGTCCGGCAGCGGAATCGTCAGCAGCTTCGCCTTCTCCGGTTCGATCGTGTAGGACAGCCGGGTGAGGAAATAGCCCTGCACCGCACCGTCGCTGATCACCGGAATGGAGGTGACTTCGCCGCGAATGGTTTCAAGACCGCCGAACATCGCCGGATCAGGCTCGACCTGTTCCGGCTTGTTGGCGGCCTGGACCGAAAAATAGACCGAAGCAAGCGCCACTCCACAAATCCAGACGCCTGTGATCAGGAGCTTGATCATGACAATTCAGTAGCCCTGAACTGGTCCGCGGAGTAGGTTCCATCCGCTTCTGACGCAGCGACTGTTTCCTTGATCAGATCGGCGATGCCGCGAACGGCTTCCATATGCGCGCGGACCTTGAGGCTGTTGAGACTGAGCTTCTCGTTGACGGCTTTGAGAAGCTTCTGCTGCTCCTCGTTCAGATCGGAAATGCTGACCCCGCGAAACAACATCGTCATATCGTAGAGACACCGGCTTTTGAGCACATTCGAGTGGGTGAAATCGAACTTCGAATTCGCGCCAATGGCGGCATTCTCGGTATCAATGACGGCGCCCAGGCGGGACAACACACCGTTGATGCGCTGGTCTCGGGAAATCTGTTCGATCATTTGGGTTATGCTCCACGACTGGTTTGTTCAGATGCGCCGACAGGTTCGCCATTGGCGGAAATGTCGGCGAAAATCTGCTTCTGGACTTCATTGACCAGGCTTGTGGCCCGATTTGACACATTGGAAGTAACGCCATTGGCAGCTTCCGGTTTGAGCTCTGCGTCAAACCTGTTGGCCAGCATGCGTTCCGCAATGCCGATGCCGCCACCCTTGGCCAGCGCCGAACCCAACTGCTCGGCCAGCATGCCCTTCCAGATTTCACCCGCGGTTCCCTTGCCATAAAGCTCCTCACCGTCGGAGGGCAGCATGGAGCCGATAAAATTCTGCAGGATCATGGCCTCGAAGCGCTGGTAGGATTCAGCGGCCTTGTCTTGTGTGGCTTGCGCAACCGGTCCGGTTGACACCGTCACGCCGGACCCATCGCTGGAGGCAAGCAACTGATTTTCAAAGGCCGGAGTGGCTGCTGCCTGCCCGGACTTGCGGATCGACGCAGCCTCAAGCAGGGCCTCCGCCTTTTGAGCCATGGCAGGATCCGCCGCCTTGACCACATCAAGTATGAGATCGGTTGCCGTTTGTATGGACAAAGAACTTCCCTCGCAGCAATTGACCGGAAATGATCAGTCATTATCACCGATGAAGCTTACGCTGGCCTTGTGCTTTGTGGCGGCGCGGCAAGCGATGCCTCCAGCAGATCCAGCAGGGTTTCATCGGACGCAGTCCGGTCTTCGCTCTCGGCGGCCTTTCCCGCCTGTTCCTGCAACCGGTCGGCTTTGGTTTTCTCGATCAGCACCCGCTTCTCCTGCACGGCCTTCATGCCGGAGAGTTGCTGCGATCTGGCGGAAAGGCGTTGAAAGCGCATGGCGTATTGATGCGACATTGCGGTGTGGATCGGATCGAAGGAGCCGATCGCGTCGACCAGTGCATCCTGGGAAGCATCAGCAGACGCCTGCTCGCGCATTATGTGTGACAGTTCGTTTTCCGTCATGCGCTCGATCTGCCGCTGAACGCGGACCAGGCGGGCCAGTTTCTGGGCACGCGACGCAACCATCTCAGGGCAAGCCCAGATACAACGGTTCAAAACCCGCGACGAACAGGGTGAAGAACGATCTGGACCCGAAGTAGAACAGGACCAGGCCACCGAACAGGATGAACGGAATGGAGATGAAGTAGACCGGAATCTGCGGCGACAGCTTGTTGACCATGCCAATCGACAGGTTGAATATCAGCCCGTAGGCGAGAAACGGACTGGCCAGCCGGAGCACCAGCAGGAAGGCTCCGGCCAATGTGTCCGTCAGCGTCATCAGGGCCATTTGCGGATCGAAGCCGGAGCCGAGCGGCATGAATGTGTAGGACCGCACCAGCGCGGCGATCACCAGATGATGAAAATCACTGAGGAACAGCACGAACAGCGCTGTGAAAGTGATCAGTGACGTGACGTGGCCTTCAGGTTCGTTCTCGATGATCCCGCCCCCGGGCGCGGAGTTGAAGCCGATCGCCATGGAAATCCCGGTACCGGCGAACTGAAGCGCAAGAACGATGTAGCGCGCGATCAGCCCCATGGTGACGCCGATCAGCATTTCGGCGCCGATCAGGAGAATATAGCCGCTGCCGCCGCCCTGAACCCTGGGATAGATCGTATCCCACATGACGGGCAGCAACGCCATCGAGACAGCGACGGCTAGAAGCAGCCGGATCTGCACCGGAACGCGAAAACTGGAAAACCCCGGAAGCACCATGATGCACGCGCCGATCCGGCAGAAGGCCGCGAAGAGCGCCAGTATCGTGCCTTGCGGATCCTCGATCACGAAATCGAGCCGAGAAGCTTGACTTCGATGCCCTTTGCAATCTCGACGTGGGAGAGCACCGGCAGGGTGGCGAAGATCCGCTCGACGATCATGCGGACATAGGGCCTGGAGTCCGGCGATGTGACAAGTACGAAGGGAACGCCCTTGTCCATGTGCTCGCGGACCACCTTGGTCGCTTCTTCGGAAAACTCCTCGAGCATCCGCGGATCAATGTCGAATTCGATCACCTCGCCCTTGGGATCGCGCTTGAGCGCCTGATGGAAAGCAAGATCCCACCGGTTGCCAAGCCGGAGAACGTTGAGTTGTCCGTTGCGGGCGATATCGCCGCAAAGCTGCTGAGCCATGCGGATGCGGACGTGCTCGACGATCTGCTCGGTCTTGCGCACATGCGGGGCGAGTTCGGCGACTGCTTCGAGAATGAGATGCAGGTTGCGGATCGAGACGCGTTCGGCGAGCAGCAGCTTGAGAACCGCCTGGAAGCCGGAATAGGACATGTGCGATGTGCAGATCTCGTCGGCGAGCTTGCGGTATTCAGGGTCGAGCCTGTCGATCAGGATCTTCATGTCCTTGTAGGACAGCAGTTGCGGCAGGTTGTTGCGGATCACCTCGGAAAGATGGGTCAGCACGACGGAGACATTGTCGATCGGCTGAAAGCCTTCGCGCTTGAGATCTTCGGCAAAGCTCTCGGGAACCGATAGCGCCGGCAGTCCAAACGCGGGCTCGCGGATCTCATCGCCCGGAAGCGAAGGCCGGCGGGCGCCGGCGAGCACGACCATCAACTCTCCCACCCTGAGATCATTGGCGGCCACCGTGGTGCCGTGAATGCGGATCTGGTAGCTCTTGTCCTTGATCGAGATATCGTCGGTGACCTTGATTTCAGGGACAACGAAACCAAACTGGGTGGCGAATTTCTTGCGCATCTTGGCGACGCGGAACGCCAGTTCCTCATGAGATCCGAGCAGTTTGGTTGCGACCTGCTTGCCAAGCACCAGCTCGATTTCCGCGGTCTTCAGGATCGACTTGACCGAATCCTTTTCCTTGTCCTTTTCCTCTTGCTCGCTGCGGTGAACTTCCTGCGCTTCGGCGCGGGCCTTGCGATCGCGCTGGCGCGGAATAAGCCAGCTGCCAAAGGCCATGACCGAAGCCAGGAACACGAATGGCAAGAACGGCAGGCCGGGCATCAGCGCGAGCAGGAACAACAATCCCGACGCCGCGAACAGCGCGCGCGGATAACCGGCCAGCTGATCGATCACAGCTTCATCGGTGGTGCCGAGCTGACCGCCGCGGGAGACCAGCAGGCCGGCGGCGAGCGAAACGATCAGGGCCGGGATCTGGCTGACCAGTCCGTCACCCACCGACAGCCTGACAAAAACATCCGCCGCTTCGCCAATCTGCATGTCGTGGCGGGCATAGCCGATGATGACGCCGCCAAACATGTTGATGCCGGTGATCAGCAGGCCGGCGATGGCATCGCCACGCACGAATTTCGATGCGCCGTCCATGGAGCCGAAGAACGAGCTTTCCATCTCCAGTTCGCGACGGCGGTCGTGCGCCTGCTTGTCATTGATCATGCCGGCTGAAAGGTCGGCGTCGATGGCCATCTGCTTGCCGGGGATGGCGTCGAGAGTGAAGCGCGCGCCGACTTCGGCGATGCGGGTCGCGCCCTTGGTGATCACGATGAAATTCACCGTCACCAGAATGAGAAAGACGATGACGCCGATGACGAAATCACCGGACATCACCATCTGGGAAAATCCGCCGATCACCTGTCCGGCGGCATCGGGACCCAGATGTCCTTCCGAAAGAATGACGCGGGTGGTCGCGATGTTGAGCGAAAGCCGCATCATCGTCGCGATCAGCAGGATGGTGGGGAACGAAGAAAAATCAAGTGGCCGTTTGATCCACAGCGCCACCATCAGGATGAGAACAGAGAAGGCGATGGAAAACGCCAGGCCGAGATCGATGAGAAATGCCGGAATCGGCAGGAACAGAATCGAAAGGATGACGACAATGCCGAAGGCAAAGCCCATGTCCTTTCCCTGGAAACTTGTCTTCTGGATCGCCAGCGCCTGCGGATCGGCCATTGTGTGCGGAGCTCCGGATCACAGCGCCGGCATCATGCGAGCGCAATTGGTGAGCCGGACCGTAAGAGGCGAAGCTTGCGCGAAGGTGGCAAGGCAGGTCCTGTCCTGACGAAAGCGCCCACCGGCGCTGCATCCGAGCCGATAACGGGCGTCCTGCCGGCCATTTGCGGAAATGCGCTGATGCGGCTCGCACTCAAACGGGATCAGGAGACGCGCACCAGATCTCCGGCCGTGCGTGCAGCTGGTCAGAAACCGGTTTCGATGCGCTGGAAGACGACGTTGGTGAAGGTCGATATCTGCGCGCCCACGAAGGGCGCGGAAACTGCCACGGTGATCAGAATGGCGACGATTTTGGGCACGAAGGTCAGGGTGATTTCCTGAACCTGGGTCAACGCCTGGATGAAGGCGATCCCGACACCGACGAACATCGCCACGAACACGGCCGGTCCGGAAGAGACCAGCACGGTCCAGATCATGGTCTGGACAATATCAAGGGCGTCGGCTTCGTTCATCTCAGGGCATTTCCATGATGGGCGAGAACAAACGGAGCTTGGGCCCGCCTGCCGGACAATCTACCGGATCGTGACACCGGAAGTTACGGCGACTTCCACGCCGCTGGCAAGCACGGCGGTCAAACCGGTGTCAGTTACGCGGACCTCATTGACCACACCGGACACGGTCTGGTCAGCGCTGGTCAGCGAGCGCCCGATCAACGAGCCTGCCTGACTGAGATTGGATGATTGCAGCAGCATTTCCAGGTTCTTGTTGGTCTGGATCGTCTGCTCGACCTGGCTGAACGTCGCAAGCTGCGCGATCTGTTCGGTCGCGTCCATCGGATCGGTGGGATCCTGGCTCTTCATCTGCTCCACCAGCAGGGTGAGGAAGGTATCGTAATCGATTCCGGTCTTCTTGGCGGCTGCGTCTGCTGCCGAGGTGGTTGTGGCGGCTGTGGTAGTTGAAACTGCGTTTACGACCATGGTGCAAGCTCCCTGCGGATTTGTTCGATGGTGCCGACCGGCATATCCGAGGTGTTGAGGACCTGCTCCTCGGTGGGATACAGCGCACGAATAGCCTTGAGCGCCTCGAATGCGCGGCCCTGGGTGACCATGCCGTCAATGTGCTTGAGTTCGGTGAGCACTTCGTCGTTCTTGAAGCAGGCCAGAAGCATGACCACCGATTTGCGGAACATGTTCATGGCCTGGTCGGCACCTTCGGGATTGATCAGCATCATCTGAACGATGAAATAGAGCTGCCGTAGCGGCGTTGTCGCCTGTTCGGGCTGTAGCACGTGGTTTTCGAGCAGGAAGGTCACGTCGTTGAGAAATTCCAACGCCACCTTTCGGTCGACCCGGAGTACGGCTCCGTTGATGAAGATGCGTTCGCCTGCCTTCAAAGAAATGCGCAGTGAACTTTTCATTTCAGCCCGTCCCTGATGATGATTGAAATATCGATGATGCCCTGAAAATTTTCCGACTGGCGCAACCTGATGCGCTCGGCTTCCCTGATAATCCAGATCCCTATCGAGATGAGATTGGCCCGGAGTTCCTGGGACAGTTGATTATCAGGCGAGGCCAGGTCTTCGACGAAACGCACCCAAAGACGGCTGACGAAATAGACCGCTTCAATGGCGTCGCGGGATTCAAGCCCATTGGTCTTGGCAGCGGTCAAAAGCGAGATGGAATGGTTGATTGCGCCTCGTTCACGCTCACGCGCTTCGGCAACCCCATCCTCCTGCACATCCGCATATGAAAACTGGTACATTCAGACGCCCTTCATGTTTGTCCACTTTGCCCGGCAACCCCAGGCCACGCTGTTATAAGTAATTGACCAGACTCATCTGCTGTATCCGGGCGGTGAGCGCGTAGGACGTCTCTACCTGATCCAGCAATGTCTGCATCCGTGTGGAAGCCTCGTAAGCATCCACGCCCTCCATTTCGTCCAGATACAAGGTGATGATATCCATCTGGGATTCCAGCGCGTCATTGGCTTTGGCAACCCGGTTTTCGGACACACCGAGATTGCTGCGCTGGTTGTCGATACCGGTTACAGCCTGCCCGGCATACTCGATTGCCTTGGTATTGACGACGTTGCGGACCTCACTGGTGACCGGCGACCCCAGGAGCTCGATGCCGATAACTGCCGCCAGTGCGAATTTGCGCATGCCGTCGGAATTTGCGTTGACGCTGGATTCGACCACCTCATTGCCCAGGATCCGGCTAGAAATATTTGTGTCGGATGCACTGGACCAATTCGTGTTCCAGTCGGCTCCCATAAATGCCGGTTCAAGATCGTTGGTAATGAAGTCTTCCATGTCAGCGGCTGTGATGCCTGCGGCTTGCGGATCATTCTGGGAGAAACCGAAACGGCCCACGAACATGGTGTCAAATGCCGTCTTTGCCGCTGAGCCGGCTTCAAAATAGTCTGCAACAGGCTTGGTGTTGGTGTTGATGCCGGAGAAAAGATACTCGCCGTTGGACGACGTGTTGGCGGCCACATTGAACGAGCCGAGTGAAGATTCAACATCCCGGCGCGCAATCTGAAGATTGTTGGCATCATCGGAGCCGTTGACCGTGATGAAGGCTTCAAGCATCTGCTGTGCGCTGTCGGCCATCAGGTCGAGTGCCAACTGGGACGCGGACATCCGCTGGGTCACGAGCGCATTGGAATCCTGGATGGTCTTCAGGCGGGAGACATCCTGGTTTAGCGATACGCTGTTCGACGTTTTCGCACCCAGGGCCAGTCCTATATCGTAATAGCGCCCGGTGACGATTTCGGTCTGAAGCGTTTGCACTTCATTCTCCCCGCGGGCGATTGTCAGCCGCATCGAGTTCTGCATCGCAAGATTGGATACGAAGCTGGTTTTCATGGCCTTACCCCGCCGCCGCCATAAGCGCGTTTAGCATTTCGTCGACAACTGAAATCAGGCGGGCCGAAGCCTTGTAGGACTGCTCCAGTTCAAGCAGCAAAGACAACTCTTCATCGAGGGAAACGCCGGTCGCGTTTGACAACGCTTCGGTCGCCCGGAAACGCGTTGCTTCGCGCGTTTCGTGGGCTGACGCTGCTTCGCTGCGATTGAGTTCAAGCCATCCGACCGAGTCGGCGGCAAAATCCAGAACACTCGAGGAAGACGAAAGTCCGGCAGCCGGATCGAATGCCATGGGTTCCTCCAGCGCCAGCACATAGCTGTCCAGAAGAGACGAGAAGCCGGCGCCTCCCCCTGGATTGGCATTGTAGGAAGCGCCGTTGATGCCGCCATCGCGCAGCAATTGCGGATCGCCGCCAAGTGATTGAACCAGGGCCGGATTGACCGTGATGCTGGCCGCGATGCCTGGGACAATCGTCGCGCCGCCGGGAACCGTGCCGCCGCTCCAGGTGAAAAGTCCTGGCGCATCGGGCAACACGGGAACCGCTGACTGATCTGTCTCGGCGAAAGTGACGACGAGCGCTCTCGCCATCTCGTCGAGCTGGTCCTGAAGGGCCGGTGCGTAGTCGTCGCGGATCTGCAGCAGCGCCTGCAACGATCCGCGCGCTGTGGTGGTCGCGCCTTCACCCGCGGCCAGGGCCACGCCATCGATATAAACTGAATTGCCATCAATGCCGGCGGCGAATCCGGACGACGATTCAAATGTCACCGGCCTTGCCACCGATTCGAACAAGGTAATCCCGCTGGAGGTATAGAGCGCCATGTCATTGCCGGTCCGGGTAACCGTGGTCACTCCGACTATTTCGGAAATCTGCTTGAGAAGCGAATCCCGTTGATCGAGTTCGGCGCTGACATCCTTGCCTGTTTGCGTGCCGCTGTACACCGCCTTGTTGTTGGTCTCGAAATCCGCCAGCAATTCGTTGAGCGTATGAACCTGGCGCTTTATCTCCTGATCAGCCTGAAGCCTGGCGTCCTGGACCGCTGCGGACGCATCCCGCAATCCTGCTGCAGCTGTACTGGCGTCCGCCACGGCGGTTTGCGCCAGTGTGCTTTCGCCTGGTTTGGCCGCGTAGCCCGACAGCGTATCGCGCATTGTGGCGATCAAGGAGACCGGCGCGCGCTCATAGTCGTTGCCGCCGAAGGAATCCTTGAGGCCGGATAGCCCGTTGAGCAGGGTGTCCTGACCACTCGCGGTCGATGTGCTGGTCATGGAAGTGCGGAACAGAACCTCGTCCTGAGCCCGCTGTATGGTGACAACCTGTGCGCCGGCCAGCGATGTGGCCAGCGCCGCGTTTCGCCGCGAGTATTCGGTGTTGGACGCATTGGAGATATTGCTCGACAAGATGTTTGTCTGCGTCGCGTAATTCGACAAGGATGTCTGCGCCGAATT
Organism: Hoeflea sp.; assembly: GCF_039975035.1. GTDB lineage: Bacteria > Pseudomonadota > Alphaproteobacteria > Rhizobiales > Rhizobiaceae > Hoeflea. Next base: position 20,462 of record NZ_JBDWHW010000110.1, read on the forward strand.
GATCGCCGATGATAAAGACATGCGTTAGCCTTTCTGTCGTCCCAACCGCGGATCTATCGTTTGAGGTTAACGAGCACATCCATCAGATCGGAACCTGTCTGGAATACCTTTGAGTTGGCGGTGTAACTGCGCTGCGACGCAATCATGTCTGTCAGTTCCTGCGCCATATCGACATTCGAGCTTTCCAGCGCACCGGAAACGATCTGGCCAAAGCCGCCGGAACCGGCAAACCCGGTGGTGATGACCCCGGAATCCACGCCTTGCTGATAAACGTTGCCTGCAATCGGCTGGAGCTTGTCCGGGCTGGAAACGCTGGCAAGCGCGATGCGATAAAGCGGTTTGAGTTCGCCATTTTCCTGCTTGGCGAAGATCGTGCCGTCATCGGAAATCACCACATCGCTGACAGCGCTCGGCGAGTTGCCGTCGACGTCGGCGTTCTGCACCGTGAAGCTGTAATCGAGCTGGGTCATGTCCGACAGGTCGATTGTCAGAGCATCACCGCCAGGCACGGTCAGCGCAATATCGGTCGGGCTGGTTGACGCCAGCAATCCCTTGTTCAACGGATCAAAGGTCAGCGTGGTGGTTGCCAACGCAGCCGAAGCGTACGGGAAGGACGTCCCGGGAGTGGCGCCGTCACGGTCAAAGACCGAGACTTCCCAGGTGTTATCGGCTGTCTTGGTGTAATAGAAATCAAGCAGCACTTCACCACCAAGATTATCGTATGCCACCAGCGAACTCTTGTGGGAGTACTCAGCGGTCGCGGTGTTTGTGGACGGAAGATCTGCTGCCGGAACAATCGCTTCGCCGGCGTCAAGATTGGCCGAGAAGATACCGGTCGTGGAAGGATTGGCCGTGAGGCTGCCAGATGAAATGTTGACCGGAACCAGGCCATCGAAGCCGTTGACCACGGGCGCGGGTACACCACTTTCGTAGTCGTATCCGAGCAATGTGTAACCGGCGGCGTTGACCAGATTGCCATCGCCATCGGGAACAAAGGATCCGGCGCGGGTCAGGAAAGGGATGCCGTTGCTGTCCTCGACGATGAAAAAGCCGTCACCATCGATCGCCAGGTCCGTGCTTGAGGATGTGAATTCGAGAGTGCCCGGCTCGGAAACCGCATAGCGCACATCGGTCGAAACAGCGCCGGAATTGTAGGAGCTGTTGGCACCTGGCAAGACCAGCGACGAGAACTGAACCGAGGCTTTTTTGTAGCCGGTCGTGTTGGCGTTGGCGATGTTGTCGGCAACCGTGCTCAACCTGTTTGCCTGAGCGTTCATTCCGGAGGCGCCGGTGCTCATCATTCCATAAAGGCTCATCGCTTCATCCCTCGTTTTCTACGGAGTTCCAGACTAGCTGGCGGGCCTTGCGTGAACCTGTTTCCCTGAGCGCTGGAATTGATCAAAGACCGAGTTCATACAGCCGGTGATGACAGGTTCAATTCCAGTCGATCAGGTAGCCAAGGAACCGCTTGGAATCGATCGGATCAAAGCCGAGGCGCTTGCGCAGTTTCTTGCGCAGTTTGGAGATGTGGCTTTCGACCACATTCTCTTCGACGTCCTCGTCAAAGATGCCGTAGATGGCATTGAATATCTGCTGTTTTGTCACTCTACGTCCGCGGTTGGCGACCAGATATTCAAGAATGCGCCGCTCGCGCCTTGGAAGTGCGAAAGTCTGCTCTTCGATCTCCGGATCCCGCCCGTCTGAAAAGACGCGGATGGGACCGATGTCGACATGGTTCGTCAAGGTCTTCAGACGCCGCCTGATAGCCGCCGCCCGGGCCAGGATTTCACGCGGGTGAACCGGCTTGCGCACAACATCGTCGACACCGCTGTCGAAGAACGCCAATGTCGATTCAAGCGAAGGTGTATCGCTGACTGCGATCACCGGAGCCTGCGAGCGATCCCGGATCGCCCTAGGGAGATCCAGGGTCTGGGAACCCTGGCCGATCAGGAAAGCCTCTACGGCCTCCAGATCCGAATCCGCCGCGGTAATTACCCACTCGCCAAATTCAATCGAATCAAAACTGGCTGACGGCACACCTTCCCGCCCGAAAAGGGAAGTGTACCCGTCTTTAACCAATTGCCTGTCATCAACCACTACGATCATTCGTCCGCCTCCGAATCAGTGTGGTGCCACGTTACCCTAGACCTACGAAGGCGCTGATTCTGGGTAAACTATGAATTTCGGAGGGTACCTTTTAAGAGTTGATTAACCATGTTTTCCACTGATTTGGCCATATCTTGTGCATATCCGGTGGAGAACAACTATTTTTCCGTGGAAACGTTAACAAAAAGTTAATTTTTCTCTTGCAGTGTTAACCTTTGCCAAATTGTTGACAAAATTGGTTTTGACTTCGGCAGCAAACAATTTTCGTGCTTAGGTTGTGTCAGCCGCAGAATGATTTGGCCTGAGGCGTCCATGCCCCGTAACCGGTGGCGACGAGATTTCCGATCACCCGGCAGACATAGCGTTTTTGGGCAGGATCGTTGTTCGGGCCGGCATGATAACGCGCAACCGCCATCGTCCAGGTTTCATGACGGGCATGAAGCCGGGCAAGAAATCGCGCGGCGTATTCGACATTGGCGTGCGGATCAAGCATTGCGTTCACCGACCTGAATTCGGCACCATGATAATGATGGTTGATCTGCATGCAGCCCAGATCAATCAGGCTTTTTCCTTCCGCACGGGCGCGCTCGAACTCCCTGACCGCCTCGCTACGGCTTTTTGCATAGACCGTTCGACCCTCGATATTCAGAGCATAAGGATAGAGCGCGCCTTTCCGTCCGGTCTCGGTCAGG
>NZ_JBDWHW010000111.1:0-11000 GCF_039975035.1 Hoeflea sp.
TCCTACCCGCCAGCCGTGTCGAATTTCTGTGGCGCCGGCGCTGATGTGCTGACATGCGAAGTGGGGTCTGAGGGCAGAACGATCTGCCAAACGAGGATTCCGCCGATTCCGATGACTGTGAGGACGATCGCCATGAAAATAGTGGGCCTGTTCACCAGCGCGGCTCCATTTCCTGCCCGCCCGAGGTGGAGGGCGTGGTCGACTTGAAGAATTCCTCGCGACGGTTCTGGGCGAGGTCTTTGGCCGCTTGCTCGGACTGATACCAGGTGCCCATCATCGTCACTTGCTGGGAGACGAGTCCCCGCAGCTTCTGGGCCTGGGCGACCTGCTGGGCTGCAATCTGGTGGCCGAGCTGAAGCGCCTGCATCTGACCGACCGCGCTTTGCGACATCGACCGCAACTGGCTCATCGTCGATTCCTCGGAGCTGAACTGGTCCGCGGTCAGTCCTGCAGCCTTGAGCGTTGCGGCAATCGTGTCGCGATTGGTGTCCGACCAGGTCTGATAATTTGCGGAAAACGTCTCGCCGCTGGTGAGCCCCGACTTGAAATCGGCAAAACTTTGAAATCGCTGCCGAAGCACATCGTCAGCATTGCCCATCGAGAAAGCAATTGACTGACCCTGATTGACGAGGCCGCGTAGCCTGTTGAGATCGCTTTCCACCTGACCCCAGACCTGGTTCGGAAGGGTCAGCGTGTTCTGGAGCATGTTTTCGTAGATCTTCAGCTGGTTCTGGATCTGCTCCGCCAACTGCGTGATCTGGGTCATCTGATTGCCGATCTGCTCGGTCGACTGCCCGACGAGGCTGACAAGCTCGGTATTGTTCAGGATCTGCGTCCATTCGGTCGCCCCGCCCGTCACGGTGCCGTCATCGGCATGAACGACCGGCAACCACGCGGCCACCGTCAGCGCAGCGACTGCAATTTTAGTTGATCGAGAGAATGCGTTTCGCATTGTTCACTCCCCTTCCCTGCAACCAGTGCATCGGCCAAGCCGGTCCATGTTGTTGGCTGAGATCATCGATGCGTTTGAGATCGCTCTTGCCCGACGCGCCGACAAAGGCGAGCGCGACGCGTCCAAGTGTCATGTCGAACAGACGCCGCCCTTCTGGAGACGCGACGTAGTATTCCCGCTTCGGAATGGCGGTTGCGACGATCTCGATCTGCCGCTCGTTGAAGCCGATCCGTTCGTAGAATTCGCGGGTTCCGGATTCACGCGCGGCGCCATTCGGCAGGCATATCTTGGTCGGACAGCTTTCCTTGAGCACGTCGATAATACCGGACTGCTCGGCATCCGAGATCGACTGCGTGGCGAGAACGACGGCGCAGTTGGCCTTTCGCAGGACCTTGAGCCATTCCCTGATCTTGTCACGGAACGTTGCGTGGCCGAGCATCAGCCAGGCCTCGTCGAGGATGATTACGCTTGGGTTCCCGCTCAGGCGCTTCTCGATCCTGCGGAAGAGATAGAGAAGGACGGGGACGAGATTGCGCTCGCCCATATTCATGAGTTCCTCGACCTCGAAGGTCTGGAACATCCCAAGCGTCAACCCGTCTTGCTCGGCATCGAGGAGCTGCCCCATCGGACCGTCGACCGTGTAATGGTGAAGCGCAGTCTTGATCTCCCGCATCTGTACTCCACTCACGAAGTCCGAGAGCGATCGGCCGCGCGCCTCGGCCATCAGGGCGATCTGACGGGTGATCGCGTTGCGGTGGTCGGGTGTGATGGTCACTCCCTGCATGGAAACAAGCGTTTCGACCCATTCGGCCGCCCATGCCCGATCCCCGTCGGTCGAAAGCTCGGCCAGCGGGCAGAATGCGAGCGCACCCTCCCCTGCCCCGATCTCGTAGTGATCGCCGCCGGCGGCCTTGGTCAGCGGGTAGAGCGATTTGCCTTTATCAAAGGCGAAGATTTGCGCCGCTTCGTACCGGCGGAACTGTGCCGCGATCAGCGCCAGCAAGGTCGACTTTCCCGACCCCGTCGGCCCGAAGATCAGCGTATGGCCGACATCGTCGACATGCAGGTTCAACCGGAAGGGAGACGAGCCGCTGGCGACCTGCATCAGCGGCGGGGCATTTGGCGGGTAGAAGGGGCATGGGGCGGTCGCGCTGCCCGCCATACGGAATTGACCGGAATGAGGTCGGCGAGATTGCTTGTGTTTATGAGAGGTTCGCGGATATTGGCGTAGGTATTGCCGGGCAGGCTGCCGAGATAGGCCTCGGTGGCATTGAGCGTCTCTATCCGGGCGCCGAAGCCTTCGGCCTGGATCAGCCGCCGGACTGCTTCCGCCTGATTGCGCAGCCGGGCCTCGTCACTGTCGAACATGATTATGACCGGCGTGTAATAGCCATAGGCGACCAGCTGCGACGAGGCGGCGGCAATCGCGTCCTCGGTTTCGGCCACCATCGTCATGGCGTCCTGATCGACCGAGCTGCTTTGGGTCTGGAAGAGCTGGTCGAAGAATGGTCGGACTTTCTGTTGCCACTTCTTGCGCGTGCGCTCGAGTTTCTGGCGCGCCTCCTGATCGTCGAGAAACATGAAACGGCTCGACCAGCGGTAGGTGAGCGGCATCAGGTCGAGCGAATTGAGGATCCCCGGCCAGCTCTCGGCCGGGAAGCCGTCAATGCCAACGACTGCCAGATAGGTGCCATCGACCATCGGCGAAAGACCGTGATGGAACTCGGCTGTGACCAGCCAGTCAAGATACATTGGGATCGCCGGCAGACGAACCGGATAATTCTCGCCGAGGATGCAGAAGCGGATGAACTGGAAGAGCTCGTCATAGCAGGCCTCGTCGCCCGTCTCCGCATCGGCAACCGTGCGTGTCACCATGCGTCGGATCGAAAGCACGTTGCCGAGATACTGTTCGAGCTCGCGGATCGAGGTCTGGAAGGTATTGAGGACGCGGTTCGCATAGGTCTCCGACCGGCTTGCCTCGTCGGAATAGACATATCGCGCCATGGCCGACCGGCGCGGTTCCGGTAGCCGATAGGTCAGAACGAGAGCATGCTGGCTCTCGTAGTGGCCGCGCTCTGCCTCGAAATGTGCGCGACGCTCTTCGTCGATCGCCCGTGTGACCCGATCGGGGAAATGGCAGGCGTCACGGGCCGGATAGGCCGTCGTCGGCACGCGCACGGCCTCGACCTGGATCATCCATCCTGTTCCCAGCCGCGAAAGTATCGTGTTGATCTGGCGCGACACCTCGTTGCGCTCCACATTGGTCGAGCTTTCCGAATCCGGCCCCGCAAAATACCAGCCAGCCATCAGCGAGCCGTCCTTCAACAGAATGATCCCGTCGGCGACCAGGCCTGCGTAGGGCAACAGGTCGGAAAACGACGGTTTTGAGTTTCGGAATTGATTGAGCGCCACCATGGGAGGTCAGTACCTCCGCCATGGCGATGACGTCGGCCGATAAGTCGGTCGATAGCCGATGTGGCGCAGATAGACCTGCCGCATCATCGGATCGGCCTTGGCCATAATCCGGAGGATCCCGACAACGGCGATCCAGATAGCAATGCCCAGCAACACAGAGAACCAGGTCAGCACCACGAAGATGAGAATGACCGTGGCGAGCGCGGTCAGAAGCACGAGTTCGCGGTCGGCGCCCATCAGATGGTTCGGCCGCGACAATGCGCGATGGATGGGCGAGCGGGAAAGGGGTGCGCCTGCTTCAGCCATCAGTCCCCTCCCCTCGCCCGCCCGGGGCTGCCTGATCTGGGAGGCCGATCGAGGCACCCGATGCCCCGAACAGTCCGACGATCTGGGTCGCGCCAAGCAGGATACCGGCGACAAGGACGACATACATCAGCCGCCGCGCGAAATCGTTGAGTTCGCCGCCGAATATCAACATGCCCCCGGCGACCGCGACGGCGGCGAGTGCGATGAAGCCTGCAACCGGGCCGGTAATTGATTCCTGGATCTGCTGGAGCGGCCCCTCCCATGGGAGGCCGCCGCCAGAACTTGCGAAAGCTGGAGACGCGACTGCCACGCAAAGCACGGCAACTATCGCTCCAATAGAGGCGTTTCGGCGGAAGTTATGCGGCATGGCTGTCCTCGTCGATCTGGGAACTGTGGTCTGTTTCGTAAGTCGCGCCGTCGAAACCGTTGATGCGCATCACGTCGCGCACACGCCGGCCGGTCGCCGTTCGTTCGATGGAGACGACGAGATCGACAGCTTCGCCGATCACTTCCCGCATCGGCTGCTGGCTCACCTCGGCGGTCAGCTGCTCGAGGCGCCGCAGCGCCGAATGCGCGGTGTTGGCGTGTATGGTGGTGATCCCGCCCGGGTGGCCTGTGTTCCATGCCTTGAGAAGGGTCAATGCGGCGCCGTCCCGGACTTCGCCGACTATGATGCGGTCGGGGCGCAAACGCATCGTGCTTTTTAGAAGCCGCGCCATGTCGGTACTGTCGGTTGTGTGCAGGCAAACTGCGTTCTCGGCCGCGCATTGGATCTCGGCCGTGTCTTCCAGAATGAGCAACCGATGCGATGGAGCGGACTGGACGATTTCGGCGATGACTGCGTTGGCGAGGGTTGTCTTGCCCGATCCCGTTCCGCCCGACACCACGATGTTCAGCCGTTCCTGAATGGCGCGTCGAATGAGGCTTGCCTGAAGCCTGGTCATCGCGCCGCCGCTCACATAATCCGCAAGCGGGATCAGACGGGATGCGCGTCGGCGGATCGTAAAACTGGCCCCGCTCACTACCGGGGGAAGCAAACCCTCGAACCGATGCCCGCCGATCGGTAGTTCGCCGGAAATAATAGGCCGTTTGTCATCCGCCTCTGTCTGCAGGGCGTGTGCAACGCTGCCGATGATGATCTCGGCCGCGCCCACCTGCAGCGCGCCAATCCTTGCCATCCCCTCGCCCAGCCGCTCGACAAACAGCCGTCCGTCCGGGTTGAGCATGATTTCAACGACATCGTCGTCCTCTAGTGCCGCGCAGATCACATCTCCGAGCGCCTCGCGCAGTTTTCGGACCAGCCGGGAATGGGAGGAACTCGTGCTCATCGATCCTCTCCAATTGACGATTTTAGGCGCCGCTCGGCGTGGTCAAATCTTGTTTGCATCGCATCCACCGTTGCTACTTGCGGGTGAGTTGCGGTTTTGATCGAATGAGAGAAACCGGTCACCCCGGCAGAACTGCCGGGGTGACCGACGTAGTGACGGTGGGGCCTTTGATCCTGGGATATGTCTGACCAAAGGAACTGAGTCGCAGGAAAATCGGTTGTGTTTTTTATGGTTTCCTCTTTCGAGGCTGAAGACCCGATGTTTGGTTGCGGTCCCCCCCGGCAAATCTGCCGGGGAATATTCCGTTCGAATATGGCGCGAAAACTTATCTAACAATCTGAAAATACTAGGAAAAATGGCCCCTTTTCGGATCAAGATGTGTAGCCGTCTGACTATGTGTTAAGTTTCTGTTAACCTTATTTTCCTTGCCTGAAACCGAGAATCGCACATACTGGCGCCAAATCATCCGAAATGCCGTATTTGGCGCTATTTTCTATCTATGAGGTTCTCCAGGCATGTCGGCGCTTCCAACTTTTGAGTTTGACGACAAGATTCTGGCCCAAGGTGCGGAAATTTCGCGCAAGCTCGACCAATTGCGCGTCGAGAAATTTCCGACGACCGGGCAGAAGACGCTTCGCCGGTTCACGATGGCTGAAGTGGCGCACTACCTCGGTGTCAGCCCGAATAACCTGAAACGCCTTCACCTCGAGAACAAGGGCCCTGAGCCTTTTGTCGGAAGTGGCGGTAGACGGTTTTACACCGCTGAGCAGATGTCAGAGTTACGAGATTATCTCGACAAGAATGGCCGTTCGGATGCAAAGCAGTACGTCCCTCACCGCAAGGTCGGCGAGAAACTTCAGGTAATTGCGGTCGTGAATTTCAAGGGTGGGTCCGGGAAAACGACCACGGCCGCACACCTCGCGCAACATCTTGCGCTAACGGGGCATCGGGTATTGACCGTTGACCTGGACCCCCAAGCCTCCTTGTCGGCGCTCCATGGATTTCAGCCTGAACTCGACAAGAACCCGTCGTTTTACGATTCCATACGATACGATAACCCCGTCCCTTTGGAGCAAGTAATACAGCCGACCAATTTTCCACTGCTCGACATAGTTCCTGCAAATCTTGAGCTGCAGGAGTACGAGTACGACACGCCGCTCGCAATGCAGTCACCTTCTCAAGAGGGCAAACGGTTCTTCACACGCATAGCGAGATCACTCGAAACGGTGGATGATCGGTATGATGTGGTCGTCATCGATTGCCCGCCTCAGCTCGGCTACCTGACATTGTCGGCGCTCTCAGCCGCCACATCAGTACTGATCACGGTGCATCCACAGATGCTCGACCTCATGTCCATGAGCCAGTTCCTCTTGATGCTCGGCAATATCCTAAAATCGATCAAGAAGGCCGGAGCTCATGTGCGCCTCGATTGGCTACGCTACTTGATAACGCGATACGAGCCGACGGATGTCCCACAAGCACAGATGCTGGGGTTCATGCAGTCGATGCTAGCCGAAGAAATTCTGAAAAATCCTATGCTCAAGTCGACCGCGATCTCTGACGCCGGACTAACCAAGCAGACGCTCTACGAGGTCGAGAGGTCAAATTTCAGCCGCGACACCTACGATAGGGCCATTGATAGCATGGACGGCGTCAACTTTGAAATACAGGGCTTGATCCACAAAGCGTGGGGGCGTCTTTGATGTTGACTGCCGTCAAAACCACTGAAAACCGCAAGAATTTCAAAACCGTAAGCTGTTTTAGAGGAATTTAGACTGATGGCCCGGAAGAACCCCTTTGCAGGCATCATGGATAACGAGGGCGAGAAGGCCAAAAATCCGGTTGCTCTTGATTATACGATCAAGGGTGCTTCGCGTTCGATCATTAGTTCGATAGACGAAATGGCCTCTCACGCTGACAAGCTGCTCGAGGGCGAGACGATCGTCGATGTGGATCCGGACTTGGTCGATGAGTCATTTGCCCGTGACCGTGTGAACCTTGGCACAGCCGACTACGAGGCGGACTTTCAACAGGTGCTGGAATCCATTCGATTGGCGGGACAGCACACGCCCGCATTGATGCGCCCTCATCCGACTGCGGCCGGGCGTTATATGCTTGTTTTCGGTCGACTTCGGCACCGTGCCGCTAAGGAGCTTGGAATCAAGCTTCGAGCGGTCGTCAAGAAGATTTCCGACCGCGATCATGTGATCGCTCAGGGACAGGAAAACAATGCCCGGGCCAACACCTCTTTTATTGAGAAGGCTCTTTTCGCAGCAGACATAGTGCAGAGAAAATATGATGTCGACAACTCCACTGCTCTGGCAGCGATCGGTGTCGATAAACCAACTCTGTCGAAGATGCTATCTGTTGCTTCTATCGAACCTGACCTTATCAGTGCGATCGGTAGGGCGAAAGCCGTCGGCCGCGACAGATGGTATGAGCTCAAGCTCCTGCTCGACAAACCTGGAAATTCTGACATCGCCCTTGGGGTCGCAGCTAGTCCGGATGTTAAGCAGCTTTCAAGCGAAGAGCGCTTTGATAAGGTTGTCGCCAAACTGAAGTCCTCGAGAGGACCAAAGTCGAAAAAGCAACCTTCGGCAGAGAAAGCTTGGAGCTTGTCGGATGACAGCGTCAAGGTCTCGACCAAAGACACGGGGCGCGCGTTCACTCTGGCTTTGAAATCGCGCGATGCGTCGAAGTTCGGCGCCTATCTGTCGGACCGCTTGGAGCGCCTCTATCAGGAATTTCAGCACAACAGCAAGGAGGGCGGCGACTAATCAGACGTTCTGTTTCGAACGATTTAACAGAAAATTGGCAAAGAAAAAGGCCACCGAAATCGCTTCCGGAAGCCCTCTCTTAGTGTTGCAGCAAGAGATTCGCATTTCCGAGAATCACAGTCAAGGCTCTTTTGAGCCGTGAACGCCGTTTCGGCGAGCAGTTTTCTGTTGCCTAGCGATAGGTGAAAGAAAATGCAGACGCATATCTCCACGACGCCCTTTGGGCGGCGGCCGATGACGCTTGGCCAAATGGCAAGCCAAGTCACCGCAAAATCCATACCCGAGGGAACAATAGTTGAGAAGTGGAAGGTCTTCCGCTCAATCCGTGAAGCTCGTGACCTTCTGGGCGCCACAGACCGGTCTCTGGCCATTCTCAACGCGCTCCTGTCATTCCATCGGGACAGCGAGCTTTCGGGCGACGGTACGCTGATCGTTTGGCCGTCGAATGAGCAACTCATGGCTCGGGCCAATGGCATGCCGCCCACGACGCTGCGCCGGCATCTGGCCGTCCTCGTTAATTGCGGACTAATCATTCGCAGAGACAGCCCGAATGGAAAGCGTTTCGCGCGCAAGGGCCGGGGAGGAGAGGTCGAACAGGCCTATGGCTTCGACCTCTCACCGATCGTGGCCCGCGCCGAGGAGTTCGAGCAACTCGCGGAAGCGGTTCAGGCCGAGAAGAAAGCCTTCAAGGTCTCCAAGGAACGCCTGACTCTGCTTCGTCGGGATGTCGTGAAGATGATCGACGCCGGCCTCGATGAGGGCGTTCCAGGTAACTGGGGTCGTATTAGCCAGATCTACCAGGAGATTATCGGGCGCCTTCCGCGCACGGCACCGCGCCAGGTCGTCGAAAGCCTTTGTGACGAGCTCCAGGAATTGTGGACCGAGGTGCATGATATGCTGGAACTATTCACGAAAACACAAATTATGGACGCCAATGAGTCCCAATATGGATGCCACATACAGAATTCAAACCCAGACTCCTTATTTGAATTTGAACATGGCTCTGGAAAAAACAATGAAGCGGGCGGCAACGCCCAGGAAAACGACAACCTGCGGAGCTTGCCGAAGCGGGAGCTGCCCTTGGGGATCGTGCTTGACGCTTGCCCGGACCTGATGGACTTGGCTCAGGGTGGTCGAATACGCCACTGGAGTGATTTTTTGGCGGCCGTAGAGGTGGCCCGGCCGATGCTGGGGGTCAGTCCGAGTGCGTGGCGAGAAGCTTGCGAAGCCATGGGCGAGGTTCAGGCGGCGATCACGCTGGCGGCGATCTTGCAGCGGTCCGATCAGATCAACAGCGCTGGCGGATATCTGCGCAGCCTCACCGACAAGGCGAGAGAGGGGCATTTCTCGACCTGGCCGATGGTGATGGCCCTACTGCGGTCCAAGCTGGATGCTGACAAGGCAGCAGCCACGACCGATAGGGAGCCGCCAAACGGCAACAAGGGCGGGGAAGGACAGTATGAGGTCTCGAAAGCGCTTCTGAAATCCCTGAACAAGCCCAGATCGTGATGATGAGCGCTTTGGCTATTGCTGCATTGGCTGTGGTTTCAGCATCGATCAGGCGGAAACGGCGCGCTCGGTCGATAAGGTTCTTGACAAAAGAGGGCGCCTATTCCGAGCTACCCGCTGGTTCCACTCACGAAACCACCCAAGCTGACCGGCGATTTCGCGATAGGTGAGATCTAGATTGGACGCATGAAATTCCCCGCGTCCAGCGTCATCTCAGGTGCTGCCTGGCGTTCGGGCGTTTCATTGGTTGTGCCGAGCCGGGCGTTGCTCGCTCAGGAGCGCAAGCAGCGCTGGATTGATGTAGAGATTTTCCCGGCCCGCCTTCATTTCCTGCAGCAGGCCCAGTTCGGTGAGAGCCTTGAGATAGACCGACGCTGCCTGTCGCTTTGCGATGCCGGCCGTCACAAGGTCGCCGATTCGGCAATAAGGGTTCACGAAGATTACCTCTGCCAACTCGCGGGAATAGATTTTGGGCAGATCGCGTCGAATATGCTCCGCGGTTTGATCCAGCAGATCGCGGATGGCGCGAATTCGCGCTGTCGACCAGTTTGCCGTTTCGCGCACAGCCTCCAGTATGTAGAGGATCCAGTCCTCCCACGCCTCCTGAGTCGTTACGGCCAGGAGCCGATCATAGTAGGCGCGTTTGTTCCCTATGATGTAGCGACTCAGATAGAGTACCGGGATGTCCAGCAGGCCTTTGTCGACGAGGAAGAGCAGATTCAGTACCCGTCCTGTCCGGCCATTGCCGTCTATGAAGGGGTGGATCGCCTCGAACTGGTAATGCATCACGGCGAGCCGGATCAGCGGGTCGATGTCCTCAGCTTCGTGAATGTAGCGCTCCCAGTTCGCGAGTTTGTCGCGCAGAAGTGCCTGGCCCGCGGGGGGCGTGTAAATTACCGAACCCGTTGTCTCGTTCATCAACGCTGTTCCTGGCGTTGCGCGGATATCCAGTTCGAAGCCTTTGATGGTCTGGCACACAGTGATCGCCGTGGACGTCGACACGGGCCGCTGTTTGAGCGACTGAAAGCCCTCGCTGAGGGCTGTGCGATAGCGTAATGCTTCCTTCGTCGCAGGATCAGCGTGATTGCCGGCTTCGTTGGCGAAGCGGAACAGCCTGTCGGTGGTAGTGACGATGTTTTCGATCTCCGAGCTCGCCTGCGCCTCGAGCAGCGGAATCGAGTTGATCAGTACGGCCTGGTTGGGAATGAGCTGGCCGGATATGCGAAGCTCGGCCAGTGCTGCACGAGCCTCGATGCAGGCCTTCAGGACTGCCTTCGTCTCAACATCCTCGCGCGGGGGCAGGGGAGGGAGGTCGTTGTAGGGGCGATCCGGGCGAAACGGCATGTCGATCAATCCTTCTTCGAACGACATGTCGGGCGGACATGTCGTCGTTATCGACATATGGCAAATTCGTGTCGATGGAATTGCATTCTATCGACATATAATAAGTGCTACAAGCCGGTTGTTCAGAAGCATAGGCTAGTCGTAATCGACAGTCTGCTGCCGTTTGACGGGTAGTCGACGATCCAGGGCTTGAAATCCGACCGACTCAGTAATACTCTTTTGAAGTCAGGTATTACCGTGGAGCGAACATGACCACCACCGTTACGGCAAAGGGACAAGTGACCATACCGAAAGCTGTCCGTGATCTGCTGGGGATAGTTCCAGGCAGCAAGGTTGATTTCCGCCGCGCCGCCGATGGCAGCGTGGTGC
>NZ_JBDWHW010000112.1:0-8224 GCF_039975035.1 Hoeflea sp.
GTTGGCGGTGAACGGCATCCAGAACGCGCGCAGGTCGTTTGGGGATGTGTTGAGCCGATTAGACATGCCTGGCGCGCCTCCTGACGCAATGTGTTCCCGGTCGTTGATCAATAGCCATTTCAATGGCTTTTTTCCCGCACAGGAGTTCACTGACGAAAATATTGACTGTTTGATAAAACTCTAGCAGGGTCAATCATTGGGTCAAGGCAAATTCGGCGGTGTCCGCAAGAGCTTTGCCGAGGCCGTTTTTTAGCTGGTCGAAGGTGACATGGAGCGCGCAACTTGAAGGCAAGAGCCACGGAAACCCAGCGCAAGACGCGCATCCAGATGGAGAACGAGGAAAAGATCCTCGATGCGGCGCTGGAGGAGTTTTCAGTTCATGGATTTCGTGGCGCAACCATCGACCGGATCGCCCAGCATGCGGGCATGTCCAAGCCGAACCTGCTCTACTATTTCAGACGCAAGCAGGACATCTACGAGGCGCTGATCGCCCGGCTGCTTGACACCTGGCTGGAACCCTTGCGTGAGCTCGACGCCGGTGGTGACCCGTTGCCGGAACTGCAATCCTATATCCGGCGGAAACTCGAGATGGCGCGCGATTTCCCGCGCGAAAGCCGGCTGTTCGCCAATGAGATCCTGCAGGGTGCGCCGCGCATCAAGCGGTTGCTCGAGAGTGAACTCAAGCCGCTGGTCGATGAAAAGGCCGAGGTGCTGAAGGGGTGGATGAACGCCGGGAAAATTAATCTGGTGGATCCAAGGCACCTGATCTTCTCGATCTGGTCGACGACGCAGCACTATGCCGACTTTGACGCCCAGGTGCAGGTGATCCTCGGACCCGACCGCGGCGCGGAAGGCCGTTTCGAGGATGCCGCGAGGTATCTCGAAAAGCTATTTCTTGACGGGCTGCGACCGGAAACAACAGAGGGCGAAACGCCCCGCATTCGCCATCCTTAAGCAATCAGTCCGACGGCGCGGCGGGCTTCCTCGGTCCGGAGCGAGAAATCGTCGCCGTCGTACGCACGTGCGGCATCGGTTGTCAGCCAGGCAATGGCCTCGCCGACCCAGTCGGGCGAGATGTGCATCGACCAGTCGAGCTGGCTGACGGGGTTGACGCCGGAGGACTTGATCGAGCGCTGCATGTCGGTGGCCACGGTTCCCGGCGACAGGCCGACCACCCGGATATTGTCGGCGGCGCATTCGGCGTGGGCGCAACGGGTCAGCGACAAAACGCCGGCCTTGGTGGCACAATAATGGCTCCAGCCTTCCAGCGCGCCTGCGGCAGCACCCGACGAGATGTTGATGATCACGCCGCCGCCCTGCCGTTTCATTACCGGGATGGCGGCGCGCAGGCCGTGATAGACGCCCTTGAAATTGATGTCGACCACCTGGTCCCAGGCTTCGGGATCGGAGTCTTCGATCCGGGCGATGGGATCGATCACGCCGGCATTGTTGACCAGGATATCGAGGCCGCCGAAGCTTTTGACGGCCAGGTCGACCGCGTTTTCGACATCGCCATAAGTGCCCACATCACAAGTCACCGCGATCGCCTTGTCGCCGATTTCCGAGGCGATCCGCGCCGTGTCCCGCGTCGACCGCGCAACCAGAACAACGTTGGCGCCATATCCCGCCATGATGCGGCTCGCAGCCTCGCCGATGCCACGGCTGGCGCCGGTGATCAGTGCTGTCTTGCCTGTCAAATCGATGCTCATTGGGGACTCCCTTATGGTTCCACCCTTTGTGCAATTGATCGCGCGCGCAATCAAGATGGTGATGCCGGTTGTTCATCGGAGCCGGTCGCCCTGTTGCTCGGCGAGGTCGGTAAATTCCCCTTTGTGTCACGTTTATAAATCAAGAAAACTTGATATGTGTCTGGCGTGACGAGATCGATTGCGTTAATCGGGGAAGAATCCGAGCGTCAGTGGAACAGGAGCCCTCATGAGCATTGTCATTCACCACAATCCGGGTTGCGGCACATCCCGCAATGTTCTGGAAATCATCCGGGCTTTTGCCGGTGAGCCGGTCGTTGTCGACTATCTGGAGACCGGCTGGACCCGCGGCCAGTTGCTGGGCCTCTTCGCCGCCGCCGGCCTGACACCACGCGAGGCGTTGAGAGTTTCCAAGTCCCCTGCGCATGAGCTGGGCCTGACCGATCCAGCGGTCAGCGATGACACAATTCTGGAGGCAATGCTCGAGCATCCGGTGCTGGTCAATCGTCCGATTGTCTGCACCCGGAAAGGCGTAGCGCTTTGCCGTCCCTCGGAAGCGGTGTTTGCGCTTCTCGATGTTGCATCGGGTGCAACCTACACCAAGGAAGACGGAGAGGTGATCACCGCGCCATGATGAAGGACCTGCCCAATCTTGATCAAGACAGTTTTCGCCTGCCGGAGGTCGACAGGCTGGCGTTGCCGGGCGAGGACAATCATCCGCCACGGGTGCTGATGCTCTATGGTTCGTTGCGGGAACGCTCCTACTCGCGCTTTCTCACATTCGAAGCCAAGCGGGTGCTTGAGGCGCTGGGCGCCGAGGTGCGGATTTTCGATCCGGCCGGGTTGCCGCTGGTGGAAGACGATGCAGGCGGCCATCCAAAAGTTTCCGAGTTGCGGGAGCTTTCGCTCTGGTCAGAGGCGCAGGTCTGGTGTTCGCCCGAGCGTCATGGCGCCATGACCGGCGTGATGAAGACCCAGATAGACTGGCTGCCGCTGGCGCCAATCGGCGGAGTGCGCCCGACACAGGGACGAACGCTGGCGCTGATGCAGGTCTGTGGCGGATCGCAGAGTTTCAACACGCTCAACCAGATGCGGGTTCTTGGCCGCTGGATGCGGATGATCACTATCCCGAACCAGTCCTCCGTGCCCAAGGCATTTACAGAATTCGACGAGCAGGGGCGGATGATGCCGTCGCCCTATTACAACCGTGTTGTCGATGTGATGGAGGAGCTTGTGAAGTTCACCCTGTTGACGCGCGGGCGCTCGGCCTACCTGACCGATCGCTATTCGGAACGGGCGGAAAGCGCTGAAACACTCTCCGCCCGCGTCAATATCCGGTCGATCTAGATCAAGTCACACGACCGGCTTGCGGCGCTGTCGCATTACACAGCGCCGGTGTATTCGCCGCGCGCAGGGTAATCGTTCTTAATGGCAAAATCGAGTGCGCCGACCAGCTCGGAGAAATGCGGACGAACGAACGGCATGGTCTGAACCGAACCGTAATAGAGCGTCTGTTGCGGTGTCACCATGAACAGGCCAGGTTCTGAAAACAGCTCCGGTTCCTCGATCCCAATCGAGGTCTTGCCGCGCGATGTCGAGATGTAAAGTCCCCATTCGCGCGCCTTGGACAGCGGCAGGTCGTAGCCGAAGCGCAGCGTGTCGGCACCGATCTTTTCGGCCATCTGCCGCGTGCGGTCTTCGCCATCGGAGCTGATGGCGATGGTGGCGACGCCACGTTCGGCAAAATCGGCAACGCGCTTTTGCAATTCAGTCAGATAGTTGGCGCAGATCGGGCAATGCAGACCGCGGTAAAAACAGATGACTGTTCCCCGCTCGGATGCATCGGTGGAGAGATCAAACGTGCCGTGATCAAGGGTGGAGAGTGTCAGGTCAGGTGTTTTTTGGCGGGGCATGAGCATTGGGAAAGCCTTTCAAGACGGGGTTGTGCAAGGATACTAATGTAATTACAGTCTGAAAAATCCGAATTAACTGACTGGAACGCCGATTTGTCCGAATTTGACCGTCTGACAACGCTGATGGAACGCTTCAGCCTGCAGGTGCGGGTGGCGCCGGTGGAAGCGGCGACGCTTGTGGTGACGGCCGATGAGACGGGCGTCGCCAGGCATGTCTGGTTTGATGCCGAGGGGCTCGACCCGGCGTGGACCGGGCAAACCGTGCTGTTTTCGGCCGCAGTTGATTGGGGCGGTGATGCCAATCCGCTGATTGCCGCCTTGCCCGAAGCAATCGATTTCGATCTGTCAGGTGATCCACAAACAGCAAGCCTGGTGGCGCTGATGCAATCGGAACTGGAAGCATCGCGCTGCGGTTCGGCTTCCGTGGTCAACCGGTTGGGCGAAGTGCTGATCGTGCGATTGCTGCGGGCGCAGATCGAATCTGGTTCGACAAAACCGGGATTGCTGGCGGGATTGTCCGATCCGCGACTGAGCCGCGCGCTGGTGACGATTCATGCGCAGCCGGGCCGGCAATGGCGCAATGAGGATCTGGCGACAATCGCCGGACTGTCGCTCAGCCGCTTTGCCGAGATGTTCGTGGCGACGGTGGGCGAGACACCTTCGGCCTATTTGCGTCGGTGGCGACTTACATTGTCACGGCAGGATTTG
This sequence comes from Hoeflea sp., assembly GCF_039975035.1. GTDB lineage: Bacteria > Pseudomonadota > Alphaproteobacteria > Rhizobiales > Rhizobiaceae > Hoeflea. The sequence goes on from NZ_JBDWHW010000112.1 coordinate 4,328, forward strand.
CAGAAAGGCGACCGGGTTGATGCGGTTGCGCGGCGCTATGGCTATGATTCCGCTGAAGGCTTTGCCCGGGCATTCAAGCGTTGTTACGGTCGCAATCCGGTTTCGCTGCGCCATGTAGCTTCCGCATCCCTGTGACTGCCGATGCTTGCGGTCTAATCCGGTTGTTGGCGCTTGAACCAGGTGACGGCGATGTCTTCGGCAAGAGCCTTGCCTGAAGCCTGTCGCCATGTCTTCAGGTCTGCTTTGATATAGCCGACCAGGCTCAATCCGACCTCATGGCGGATTGCCGCCACCGCGACGCGGTCCGGGATGATCGTCCGCACGCCGTAGATATCCTGGATTGACAGGTCGAGTTCAGGCATCACCCGGTGAATGAGTTCGGTACAGAATGTGCAGTCAGGCGAGTCTACATCAAAAAGGAAATCGAAATCCGCACCGATAAAGCGGAAGTAGTCCCGTATAATCTCGCGCCGCCGCATGTTGGTGCTGAATTCCGGCCTGAGGATTGCAACACGATCGGTGTTTAGCACGATTGAAGCCGGCGACAGGTGAACGCCTTTCTGGTCGGCTTCAATGAAGATCTTTCCGTTTTCGACGTCTGCGGCATGAGGCTTTATCGCGGCGGAAGTCCAGACGCCCAGATCCTGCATCTGGGACTGGGTGCCCAGATAGATCGCGGCATGTCCGAAAAGCCCCGGGATCAACTGGCCGGAAGTTCGTCCTTTCGAACTGACCAGCACGATGTCGAGCGGTTGAAGGCTGGACAGGATGGCATTTTGCGCCGCCTGTTTGGACTTGAGATAGCCGCCGCGCCAGGCAATGTGGCTCAACACAGTCCCAACCTGGGGTGCGAATACCCGCGACACATCGACAAACCAGCGTGGATAGTCTTCCATCCTGGTACAGCACTCACTGAGTCCGGCCTGGGATTGCGCTTCTGTGGCCGGTTCCGGCGCGATTTGTGCGCAGCCCTGAATCAGCAGTGTCAGTGTCAAGGATACAATGCAGATAAGCCTGTTCATCAGTCGCACGATTGCTTTCTGGCCAGCAGTATTGTGCGATAGTCGCAGTCAGGATCTTCGAGCCTGAAATCGACGATGTGTAGCCCCAAACCGGTCAGGATTTCCTCATACTCAGAAGGCGACAGGCTCGAATGGTAGACGATATCATCGCCGACATGGCCGGTCACTTCGCCCGCGTCCGGACCAACCGTCAGCATCAGGACGCCGTCCCAGTCAAGATGGCTGGCCAGCCGCACGAGAGTTGTGCGCTGCTCATCCGGTGTAAGGTGAAACAAGCTGTCCCAGCCGATGATTCCGTGGAATGTGCGACCCAGATCCAGGCGCCGCATGTCGGTTTGCATCCATTCCCCACCGGGAAAGGCCCTGCGCGCCAGATCGATCATGGCTCCAGCTGCATCTATGCCGGTGATGCGATAGCCCAGCGCCGTGAAATAAGCAGCAATCGGGTCCCCGGCACCACACCCCGCATCCAGCACGACGCCGTTTGACGGCAGCAGGGCGGCGAAGCGGTCGAGCCATGGTTTCTCGACAAGGATTTTCGATCTTTCGGTGTCGAAACGCGCCGCATTGCGCTCGTAAATTTGTTGTGTCTGTGTGGCCAATGCAGCCAGTGAAGGCATCTCACCCGGCATTGTCCAGATCTCCGTTATACACCACTGGTGCTATCCCCCTGGCGTCTGGTTATAACGAAAATCATCCATCTCGTCCTCGATCCGGCGCAGGTCCGCTTGCAGTCGGCCGATGTCGCGTTCGAGATCGCGAATGGTCCAGCGGTTGGAAGCGATTCTGCGTTCGATCGCGCGCTTGTCAGCCTTGCTTTGTCCTATCAAGTTCCCGTCGTCACGGATTTCCTGATCAATGCGGCTGATCCTCGCTTCTACATCGCGGATTTCGCGTTTTTTGCGATTGTAGGACCGACCCAGTTCATAGCCGTTGCGAAATCCTGGATCGAGATCGGCAGGGCAAACATTGGCATAGGATTGTCCGCGGCTGCCGACACTCAAGCCATTGAGCGGAGTGCAGTAGTGCGGCAGGCCCTGCTGATAGCCCTGGTACCAAAGTGTCTGGTCGGCGGCGACACCGGCTTTCTCACACGCCTTGGTATGGCGGGAAAACCGGTCCTGCGGGCTGTAGCCAGCGGCACCGTCCTGTTCGCCGACGACGCGCCAATCAGCAACGGCGCATTCTTCCTTTGACATGGTCTGACAGGACAGCAGCACGGTACAGCCCATCAATGCCAGCATTGCTTGAATCTTCATCCCGATTTTACTCCCCCGACTGTCGACAAGGAAATACCAATCCGGTTTGTGCAAGGCAACCATTGGGCATGAACTCAGTGCTGACGGAGAGGGTGCCAAGCCGCTGGACTTGGGGATTTGAGTGCGGGTCACATAGCGCCCAACGCAACAAGCCCCGGACGGCGAGGTCCGGGGCTTGCGGTCAATCAGGCGGTGGCAGGCTTATTCGGCGGCCTGTTTTGCCATCGGATTGTTCGGGTGGGTTGTCCAGTTGGCATAATTCGGATCGATCGGGCGGTTGGTGCGCGGGTCGGAGCCTTCGGTCATCTCCACCATGGTGATGCAATCATCGACCGGGCAGACATTGACGCAGAGATTGCAGCCGACGCACTCGTCATCCATCACTTCGAAATAGCGTTGGCCATCAACCATTGAGGTGATCGCCTGATGCGAGGTGTCCTCGCAGGCGATGTGGCAGCGGCCGCATTTGATGCACAGATCCTGGTCGATCCTGGCCTTGGTGATGTAGTTGAGGTTGAGGTATTGCCAGTCGGTGACATTGGGCACCGCGCGGCCCTGGAAGTCGGCAATTGTTGCGTAGCCCTTCTCGTCCATCCAGTCCGACAGGCCTTGCGCCATTTCTTCGACGATCTTGAAGCCGTAGGTCATGGCCGCGGTGCAGACCTGCACCGTGCCGCAGCCAAGTGCGATGAATTCGGCTGCATCGCGCCAGGTCTGCACGCCGCCGATTCCGGAGATCGGAAGTCCGCGGGTTTCGGCGTCTCGGGCGATCTCGGCAACCATGTTGAGCGCGATCGGCTTGACCGCCGGACCACAATAACCGCCATGCGAGCCCTTGCCGTCAATCGTCGGCATCGGTGCGAAATTGTCGAGATCGACAGAAACGATCGACGAGATGGTGTTGATCAGCGACACTGCGTCCGCCCCGCCGGCCTTGGCCGCACGTGCGGGGTAGCGGATGTCGGTGATGTTGGGCGTCAGCTTCACGATGACGGGCATCTTTGAATACTGCTTGCACCATTCGGCGACCATCTGGATATATTCAGGCACCTGGCCAACAGCGGCACCCATGCCGCGCTCGCTCATGCCGTGGGGACAGCCGAAATTGAGCTCGATGCCATCGGCGCCGGTGTCTTCGACGCGCGGCAGGATCGATTTCCAGCTTTGCTCCTCGCAAGGCACCATGATCGAGACGATCATTGCCCGGTCGGGCCAGCGTTTCTTGACTTCAGCGATTTCCCTGAGATTGATCTCGAGGTCGCGGTCGGTGATCAGTTCGATGTTGTTGAGGCCGAGAAGCCTGCGGTCCGGACCCCAGATTGCGCCGTAGCGCGGGCCGTTGACATTGACGACCGGAGGGCCGGCTTCGCCGAGTGTCTTCCAGACCACGCCGCCCCAGCCGGCCTCAAAGGCGCGCTCGACATTGTAGGCCTTGTCCGTCGGCGGCGCCGAGGCGAGCCAGAACGGGTTGGGTGATTTGATACCGAGAAAATTGGTGGAAAGGTCAGCCATGATATCTTTTCCTTCCTCAAGCCATCAGGGCTTTGTGAATGCTTTCAGCGGCAATCTTGCCGTCCTCGACCGAGACCACTGTGAGATCCTCGCCATCGGCGATG
>NZ_JBDWHW010000113.1:0-3156 GCF_039975035.1 Hoeflea sp.
CCCGGCATCGCCGAGAAGGTCTTCAGGCCGCTCGCAGCCCTTCAGAAGTTCGTCCAGAAGTTCCTTTGAAATCGTCATCGTCCTTGCTCCTCTCAGGAAGCATGGACCAGATCACCGATACACAGATGACCGGACACTCTCCTCCCGTCATGTCACGCCGATGCCCCCGGGCCGGCGGTGACCCGCCCGGGAGTGAACGCCGGCTCTGTTTCATTTCACGCTATTTCAGCTTGTGCATGGTCAGCATCTTCATGATCGCGTTTTCGTAATAGGTCTCGGTAATGCCCTTGCGGACCTTGCGCAGGAAATATTTCTCGAACGCCACTTTGGCCAGATGCACCCACATGCCTTCGGCTGCCCAGTTGACGTTGCGCGGCGGGTTTTGCGGTTGCGCCAGGAAGGCAACGCCGCGATCGCCGAAATCGGCCAGGCAGAAGGCGTTCCAAGTGGCTTCGTCGGCCGGCTCGCGACCCTCGAGCAGCGCCTTGATGTTTTTGGCCGTGGCCAGCACCATGCTTTCGATCATGTAGCCGGTCTTCGGCACCCCGGTCGGAACAGGGGTCTTTTCCATCGGCGCGATGGCGATTGCCACGCCGATGCCGAAAATGTTGGGATATTTCGGATTGCGCTGGTGCTTGTCGACGATGACGAAGCCGCGCGGATTGACCAGGCCCTCGATACCGCGCAGGGCGGAGATGCCGCGGAACGCCGGCAGCATCATCGAATATTTGAATTCGAGTTCATGCCGGGTTTTCTCCGAACCGTCATCATTGAGCTCGGACACGCTCATGGTGTTCGCTTCAACCTTTTCCACCTTGGCATTGGTGATCCAGCGGACACTGCGCTGGCGCATCTCGTGCTCGAGCATGCCCTTGGTGTCGCCGACGCCGCCCAGGCCAAGATGGCCGATATAGGGTTCGGCGGTGACGAAGGTCATCGGCACCTTGTCGCGGATCTTGCGGTTGCGCAGTTCCTTGTCGAGGATCATCGCATATTCATAGGCCGGGCCGTAGCACGATGCGCCTTGCGCCGCGCCGACGATGATCGGGCCAGGATCGGCACAGAACGCTTCAAACGCCACATTGGCCTGCATCGCGTGATCAACGGTGCAAACCGACTGGGTATGGGCGTTCGGGCCAAGTCCTTCGATCTCGTCGAACGCCAGTTCCGGACCTGTGGCGATCACCAGATGATCATAATCGACCGAACTGCCGTCTTCCATCTCGATGCGGTTTTCTTCCGGATGCAGCTTGCTTGCAGCCGCCTGGATGAACTCGATGCCGTGCTTGGCCATCAACGGCGCAAGCTCGACGGTGATGTCACCCTTTTTGCGCCAGCCGACACCGACCCACGGATTGGACGGGGTGAACTGGAAGGTTTCAGTCTTGTTGACCAGGATAATCCGGTGATTTTTCCCCAGTTCGGCCTTCAAATCGAAGACCATGGAAATACCGCCAAGACCTGCGCCAAGAACGACAATGTTAGCCATTTTCATGCACTTAATCTCCCAAAGCCGGAAACGATGCGCCAGCCAGACACATATGATTTGTCAAATATAAACGACAGTTTATAAAAACTCATTGATCAAAATCAATCGGCGCCCACGGATCTGCCGATTGTCGACCAGCAGGTTGATCTCTTTGTCCGGGTGAGCCGCACCATGAGAATGAGACGATCTCGCGTCGCGGCGCGCAGGGCTTTGACCGCTTCCCGCACCTCAACCGACCAGTGGCAGAGCACTAATTCCCAAAGCCAGGGACGTGGAGATCAGGCTGGATCGATCTTGAATGGCGCGCAAACCGCGCCATTGAGGAACGCCCTGGCCGCGGGCTCCTGGCTTGGCATCGGTGCGATGGCGCGCAAGGCCACATAGCCCTCCGGCCGTTGCAGTTCGACCAGCACCGCGCGTTCGAGCGCTTCGGGCATGGACCGGCGCATCTGCAACATCTGCGCGGGAGTGACCAAAGCGATATTGACGTCGGCGCCGATCGAGGACCGGTCATTCATTGAATAGGTCTCGTTTGATGAACTGTCGTAGACCGACACCGTCCATATCGCCACATCGCCGGAGGCAACGACCCTGACCGGCATGCTGGAAATGTCAAAGCGGCACACCGCTGTGCGAATGTTCGGATTATCGTTGAACAGTCCCGTCGGATTGGGTTCGTGGGCGAGCGAATAGAAGCGGTACTGCGCGCCCAGTGCCGTAACCCGGGTCCAGGCGTCCTTGCCGGTCCACATCGGCAGCGCCAGGATGATGACGATGTGGACAAATGCAGCGCCGACAAGGCCGATCACAACTGCCAGAAGCACACTACGCATCGCGGCAGCCGATCAGTGTAATATCCGGCATGTCGAGTTCGACCATGTTGGCCGAAGCCGCCGTCGGCGTGTCGATCAGGGTCAGGATGAAGCTGACGCCGGTTTGCGTATCGAGCCGGATCCAGTTGCCCGGTTCGGGCGTGGAATTCATCCGGATCGTGAAACCGCCATCGGAGCGGCGCAGCACCGTCCACGAATTCAGACTGGCGGGAAATCCGGGCGGGGAGGTGACCGGCGCGCCCGCGGCATCGGCGATCCTGAGTGTCCAGAATCGCGAGGGCGGGGTTGTTCCCGAGATTTCGTAGGCGCACTTGCCGGACAGGGCCGCGCCGGTCTCGTCGGTCCGCGCGGTAAACACCAGTCCTTCCGCGCGACCAAGCAGAATGCGCCCGTCACCTGCGCGGTGGGCCTTGGCGAACGGATCGGCACTGGCGGTCTGCAATGCGGGATAGGCGCTCCATGCGCCAAGCTCGATCGAGCCGAAACCGGATGTCGCCATGAGCATCCATGACGCCGACCAGGCGCCGCCGCCAAAGGCGATCGCCAGCGTGAGAAGAACCAGGACAGGCAGGCGGAACACGGGCGGAAATGTCCTTCGTCAATTCAGCTGCGCGGCAGGTGCCGCACACGAAGCGTCAAATAGGAAAAGCGAAACCGGCAACGCGTCGAGCGGATGCGCAATGCCGCTCCGGTACCCAGTCATCATGCAATCATCTTCCCGCACGTCGGATCGAAAACACCAGATCCCGCATTGCCAAATCCCCGAAAACTCGGGATCGTGAAACCGGGTCATGCCTTATCATCGTTCGACGCTGATTGGAACAAGCGCCGGTG
>NZ_JBDWHW010000114.1:0-18921 GCF_039975035.1 Hoeflea sp.
ACACCTTTTCCTCGTCCGACCAGAACCGCTTCTTCTGACCCTTCTTACCCGCCATATCTGCCCTCAAGATGTCCACTAGCAATGGTGGACACTATCAACACACTCTATGACGCGTCAGAGCAGCGAGGCCGGACGCTTACGGTTCACTCGCCACAATTATTAAACGCTATCGATATCTGGACGTTCCAGAAAAGAGCGGATGTGACGGGAAGAAACTGGATCCTGGTTGCGGTCGACGCTGAGGATCAGGAACCTGCCGACTGACATTGTAATCTGTGCAAGGGCCTGAAGGTAGTCCGGAAACAATTTGCGGCTCAGGTTCAGCCTGAACATCGTTCCCTACATGTCAAAGATCCGCCCACGGTTGAGAATACAGTTTGGATCAAGCGCCGTCTTGATCCGCCGCATGGTGACGATTTCGGCTTCACTGCGAACAAGGTGCAGCCATTGCTTCTTGTCGACGCCGATGCCGTGTTCAGCTGAAATCGACCCGCCATGGTCTGCGGCCAGTTGATACACCCTGCTGATCGCCTCGCGGGCCTGCGGCGAGCTGATCACATAATGCAGGTTGCCGTCACCCAGGTGGCCGAAGATGAAAAACCGCGTCAGCGGGTCGATGGCGCGCACCGCAGCCTTGCTTTGTGAAAGAAAGGCCTCCATCCGGTTCACCGGCACACTGATGTCTCCACCGACAATGTTGTCCAGCGTGCGGATATAGTCCGCCATGCTGTCCCTGATATCCCACAGCGCCTGATACTCCCGGCTCGACTGCGAGATCACTGCGTCGCTGGCGCTACCTTCTTCCAGCACCTCCATCAGACAGGCGGAGAAGGCGTCGAGTTCGGCGCTGTTGGCGGACGTCTCGATTTCGGCCAGCACATAGAACGGGGCATGAGAAGTGATCGGACGCTGCACCTTGAGATAATCGACAGCCCCGTCAAAGGCTTCAGGCAGCATCAACTCAAAGGCCGAAAGCGCCGATCGAAACTGCTTGCGCAGACGCTCCAGCAGGGAGATCGCCGCAGCAAGTGAGGAAACAGCGATCAAGGCATTGACGGCATCGAACGGTTTGGGATGCAGTTTCAGCACTGCGCGCGTGACCACGCCAAGCGTGCCCTCGCTGCCGACGAAGAGTTGTTTCAGGTCATAGCCGGTATTGTCCTTCTCAAGACCGCGCAGATCCGACAGGATCGTTCCATCGGCAAGGACGGTTTCCAGACCCGCAACCTGAGCGCGGAACATGCCGTAGCGCATGACCCGGATACCTCCGGCATTGGTCGCCAGGTTTCCACCGATCGTGGCGGTTCCGCGTGCGCCGATATCGACACCGAAAAGATAGCCGTTGGCCTGGGCCAATTCCTGGACCACCTGCAGCGGCGCGCCAGCCGATGCCAGGACCGTGGCACTTTCATGCAGCACCTTGCCGACCCCGGTCATGCGCTCGAGCGAGACAACCCCCTCGCCGTCACGAATGCGATGAGCGCCGGACAATCCTGTTCTGCCGCCATGAACGACAAGCGGTTGGCGGAAATCGTTGCATGCGGCGAGACTGGCTGAGACTTCGGCTGTGTTGGTGGGCCGCAGCACGAACCGTGGCGTGGCCGAAAATCTGCCGCGCCGGTCTTCCTGATATGTGCCGCCGATGGCATCGCCGACCAGCAGAGCAGCGGGCGGCAACAGCCCGGCAAGCCTGTTCAAAAGCCGTTCGTCGGCGGACGCGATGTCTGTCTGGTCGCTCATCGACCGGCTCAGGCAGCCATCTGCGTGACAAATTTGGTGACGAGATAGGCTTCGATTGCCTCGGAACCGCCCTCCGTACCGTAGCCGGAATCGCGGACTCCGCCAAAGGGCGCCTCGGGCAGGCCCAGGCCGATATGATTGATCGACGTCATCCCTGCATCGACCCGTATGCCGAGTTCCTGAATGGTTTCGGCCGAACGTGTGAAAGCATAGGAGGCAAGCCCGAAAGGCAGGCGATTGGCTTCACCAATGGCTTCATCGAGCGTCTGGAACCGGTTGATGATTGCCACCGGGCCGAACGGTTCCTCGTTCATGATCCGCGCTTTGGAAGGCACATTTGCAAGCACGGTCGGCTCGAAGAAGTTGCCCTGATTGCCAATCCGGTTGCCGCCGGTCCTGACTTCCGCACCATGGAGAACCGCATCCGCGATCAGCGCCTCCAATGCCGGAATGCGGCGCTCGTTGGCAAGCGGCCCCATCTGAGTGTCGGCTGCAAGTCCGTTGCCGACCTTGATGGCCCTGGCTGCTTCTGTCATCCCGTCGGCGAAGCTGTCGAAGGCCTGGTCCTGAACGAGAAAGCGGGTCGGCGAGATGCAGACCTGGCCGGCATTGCGGTATTTCGAGGCAGACAAGAGCTTCACCGCCTTGCCGACATCGGCATCGTTGAAGACGATTGCCGGGGCATGCCCTCCAAGTTCCATGGTGGCGCGCTTCATGTGCGTGCCGGCAAGGGCTGCAAGATGCTTGCCCACCGGCGTTGAACCGGTAAAGGAAATCTTGCGGATCACGGGATGGGCGATCAGGTATTCCGATATCTCGGCGGGCGAGCCATAGACCAGATTGACAACACCGGCGGGAATGCCGGCTTCAACGAAAGCGTTGATCAGGGCCGCAGGCGCGGCAGGGGTTTCCTCGGGCGCCTTGACGATGATCGAGCAGCCAGCGGCGATGGCGCCTGAAAGCTTGCGCACGACCTGATTGATCGGAAAATTCCACGGCGTGAAGGCGGCAACCGGACCGACAGGCAGCTTGATTGCCATCTGGGCTACTCCGGGCGTCCGAGCCGGAATGATCTGCCCGTAGGTCCGCCGCGCTTCTTCGGCAAACCAGTCAATCACATCGGCTCCGGACAAGACCTCGCTGCGGGCCTCGGCAAGCGGCTTGCCCTGCTCGCGGGTCAGGACCGTGGCAATCTCGTCTGCCTTGGTCCTGAGGATATCGGCAGCCTTGCGCATCAGCTTCGCACGATCATACGCCCCGGTCCGGCTCCAGATGCCGAAACCTTTTTCCACGGCCGCAAGCGCCGCATCGAGATCGGCGCGGCCGGCATGGGCGACAGTTCCGATCACTTGATCGGTGGCGGGATCGACGACGTCGATTGTGCGTCCATCGGCGCTGTCGCGCCATATGCCATCAATGAGCAACTGGGTATTGGGATACAGCATGAGTATCTCCTCGATTTGAATGAATTTCTGGAAAACAGGCGTGAGCGCGGGCGCCCTGTCCTGGCTATGAACCCTAGTCGTGCCCGGAATAACCGAGCGCAAGGCTTATCGAGCGTGCCGCATCCACCACGTGCTCGGAGAAGTCCTTGATCTGCTGGCGCTTGATGCGGGAATCCGGTCCGGACATGCCGATGGCGCCAACCACTTCACCCGAGCGCCCGAGGATCGCACAGGCACAGGCGGCGATCCCTTCGCGCCACTCCCCATGCAACACCGCAGCGTAACCGTGTTGGCGGGCCTTCTCGATATCGCCGCGCAGTTCGTGGATGTTTGAGCGCGTCGCCGCGGTGAATCGCGGCAAATTTTCAGGAAACCGGTCGAGGTAGCTGTCCGGCATTTTGGACAGGATGGCCTTGCCTGTCGCAACGGCAAATGCCGGTGCACGCGATCCCACGCTGGTATGGGCGCGGATATGATGGGCACCCTCGATCTTGTCCACATAGATCACGTCGATCCCGTCCAGAACGGAGAGATGGATCGTCTCCTTGGTATGGTCGGCCAGACGCTGCATGGAAGGACGGGCGACCTTGATCAGGTCCATGCGGCGAATGACATGGCTGCCCAGTTCCCAGATCCGCGTGGTGAGCTCGTAGGTGCTGTGCTCTGGCAACTGACGCACGTAGCCTTGAAGCTGCAGCGTGACGAGGAGCCTGTGCACATTGCTCTTGGTAAAGGACAGCTCTCTTGCAAGATCGGTGACGCCACGCGGGGTTTCGCTCAGCGCAAGCGTTTCGAGCAATCTCAACCCTTTTGTAAATGCCTTATCCATGCATGACTTCCCCGCTTGTCTTTTTGACCATCCTCTACCATAGGCGGCATTGGCGGACAAACATTGAAGCGCCAATGGCCGCGCCTGTTTCCATGCGCGGCCATCGACAAGGTTCGGGTTTATTCGACCAGCAAGGCGTTCAGTTTTTCCTGACCGTATTCCTCGTTCGTCGACCGACCGTCCGGTGACGGAGAACCCCAGTATTCCGGGCTCCACACGATCGCACGCTCCATGTTTTCCGGGTTGTTGGCCCAGTAGCGGCTGATTGCAGGATCCGCCGCCTCGAAGACGAGCGGCGATGGCAGCGCGACCGGATAAGCTGATGTCAGCTCGGCCGCACGCTTGGCGTCCAGCCGCCAGGAAAGCAGCTTCAGCGCATTGTCATAGTTCGGAGCACCCTTCGGAATGGAGAAGAAGTCGAAATAGACAAAACCCTGGTTCCAGTTGACCTCGATCGGTTCGCCGTCGAGCGCAAGCAGGCTCATCGATCCGGTGTAGGCCATGCACATGTCAGCTTCGCCGTCGAGGAGAAGCTGTGGCGGCTGGGCCGACGTGGTCCACCATTTGGCGACGTGCGGCTTGATTTCGGCGACCTTCTTGAGGGCACGTTCCATGTCCAGCGGGTAAAGCTCTTCCTTCTTGACACCATCGGCCATCAACGCTGCTTCGAAGACGAAACGCGGCCAGGCTGGCAAGCAACGCTGGCCCGGGAACTTTTCAATGTCCCAGAAATCGGCCCAATCCGTCGGCTGGTTGTCGCCGTTGAACTTGTCGGTGTTGTAAACCATCCCGACGCCGATGACCTGAAGCGCTACCCCTTTGGGACGCTTGAGATTGTCGGGCATTGAGGCGAGCGTTGTCTTGGCACTGTCGGAGAGCTTGTCATAATCGATATCAGCCAGGCAGCAATCGCCAAGAAGCTTGGTTTCCTGGTCGAAGATGAAAGTCAGATCCCACTCTGTCTTGCCTGCTTCAACCTGGGCCTTGATGCGTGGACCGCTGCGTGCCTCCTGCACCAGCACGACATCAATGCCGGTTTCCTTTTCAAAGGGGCCGTACATGACCTTGCGCAGGGCATCACCATAGGCGCCGCCCGGGTCCTGCATCACCACTTCATTGCTCTGCGCCGATGCGGTGCCGGCTATGCCGATACCCAAGAGCGCCGCTGTAATCCCCCCGACTACGCGGGATGTCATCCTCATTGATCTCATAGTAGTCTCCTTTTCTAACAGTGAGCTTTGCATCACGTCACTTGCCGCCTTGCGGGCGGGCAAGCACCGGCCGAGCCAGGGCAATGCCCCCGACAACCAGCAGGACTTCCAGCGTCGAAACAACGGCGAGAACCGGGTTCAGCTGGTAGTTCACATCAGCCCACAGCCTGAGCGGAAGCGTCTCGAGGCGGGGGCTGGTAAGGAAGAGTGAAAGCACCAGTTCATCGAACGAATGCAGGAAGGCAAAGAACGCGGCAGCAGAGAGACCTGGTGCGATTGCCGGCAACGTTACCGTGCGAAACACCGTCAGCGGCGAGGCACCATGCAGGGCGGCGGCACGTTCGAGATTGCGGTCCACACCTTGCAGGGAAGCCGACAGGATCACCACCACGATCGGCAGCCCGCCGATCGCATGGGCCGCGGCAAGACCGACAATGGTGCCGTCGAGCCCAACCTGGATGAACAGGCTGTAGAGCGACAGCCCCAGAACAACGGGAGGAACGATGACCGGACTGACCAGTAGCAGCATGATCAGCGTCTTGCCCTTGATGTTGCTGCGCACGATGCCCATCGCCGCAGATGCTCCCAGCGCCACCGCGAACACCGCCGAAATCACCGCGATCGTCAAGGAGTTGGCGAAGGCTTCGATCCAGGCACTGTCGGTGAAGAACTTCTCGTACCAGCGCAGCGAATAGGACGGAGGCGGAAAGCTCAGATATGTCGAGCGGCTGAACGAGATGATCATCACCACGATGATCGGCACCATCAATGTGGCGATCACGAAAAAGCCCATCGCGTTGACAGTCAGTTTTCCGACCACACCCGGCAGCGTCGAGAGCAACCGGAGAAGCGGCCAGCCGATGGTATCCGCAAGCATCATGGCGACGCTGCGTCTCGGCGTGGCTGCCTTGCCCGAAACGCGGGTGTCGGTTTTGACCGCATGGTTTTCCGAGAGCTTGCCGCCGCCCCAGAGAAACTCGAAACCGAGAAATCGGCCGGCAACGCCGACGACGATCAGCGTGATCACCAAAAGCACCACACCGAGCGCCTGCAGGAAGCCTTCGCTGGTGACAAAATTGGATTGCTGGGTGATATGCATCGCGAACATCTGGTCGGCGGGTCCGCCAAGCAGTGTCGGCGTGATGAAGAAACCCAGCCCCATGACGAAGACCAGCAGGAATCCTGCCCCCGCACCGGGAAGGGTGAGCGGCAGAAGTACCCGCCAGAATGTGGCGATCGGCCCTGCCCCGCTCGCTGCAGCGGCCCGGGTCAGGCTGGAGTCGAGACGCGCGACGCTCGAATAGATCGACAGCACCATGACCGGCAACAGGACCGCCGTCATGCCGAGCAACACCGCACCCCGGTTGAACAGCAACTGCATCGGCTCATCATAGATACCGAGCCATATCGCCAGCTTGTTGATCGGGCCGTTGCGACCCAGAAGGACCATCCAGGAATAAGTGCGGATGAGAATGGCGATGAAGTAAGGAAGCACGATACTGGTTGCCACCACGACCTGGCGCCAACCGCTTGTGCGGTGGATCAACAGCGCCGTCGGGTAACCGAACAGGACACAGATCCCAGCCACCGTGACCGAGATGCCCATCGTGCGGACGAGCGAATCCCAATAGAGCGGCACCGCGAAGACACGCTCGAAATGCACCCACGGCGTGGACCCGCTCATGCTGATACGCGTCAGATCAAAAAGCGGAATGAGGTAGATGAACGAGAGGAACAGAACCGCTGGCACCAGCAGAAAGGCAGGATTCTTGAGCCGCTGCGACAACGGTATGGCGCCTGCCCGCTCAACCGCCATGTCTACCGCGCCGGCGCTCATGAAAGCACCCAGCAGTCTGAAGCGCCCCAACTCGCGTGAAGCACGTCACCCACCGCGGGCAACCCGCGATGTCCGCTGTCCGTGCAACGGATGAGCAGCGTCTCCCCGCCTTCCATCTGCGCTTCGATACGCAGGATCTCGCCGAGAAACAGCGCCGACGTGACTTTCACCGGAACCGAATTGGCGCCCGCTTCATTGCTGATCGTGATCCGCTCAGGACGCACCAGCACCATGGCACGGCCAACATCGATCGCACTGCGGCTCTGCGCATTGAAGACATATCCGGCCTTGTTTCGCAGGGTCATCATGTCACCGCGCTTCTGCACGATCTCAGCCTCGACAAGATTGCTCTCGCCGACAAACGATGCAACGAAGCGATTTGACGGATGCCGATAGATATTGACAGGGGTATCAATCTGCACGATGCGCCCCGCATTGAGTACCGCAATCCGGTCGCTCATCGTCAATGCTTCGCCCTGGTCATGGGTAACGAACAGAATGGTCGAGCCGAGGGTCTGGTGCAGATCCCGAAGTTCGATCTGGATTGACTCACGCAATCGCCGGTCCAGCGCGCTCAGCGGCTCGTCCATCAGCACGACCTTCGGCCGCATCACAATTGCCCGCGCGATGGCGACACGCTGCTGTTGGCCGCCACTCATTTGCGATGGCGATTTCTGTGCGTGCTCCGAAAGCCGCATGATCTCGAGGGTTTCGGCAACCCGTCGCTCGGTGGTCTCGCGATCGGCGCCTGCCATACGCAACGGGAAGCCAACATTCTGCGTCACCGTCATGTTGGGAAAAAGCGCGTAACTCTGGAAAACCATGCCGAAACCGCGCTTGTGCGTCGGGACGTTATGGATCGGACGGCCATCCACCAGGATCTGCCCGCCATCAATCTTGTGAAATCCGGCGATCAGATTGAGCAACGTCGTTTTTCCGCTGCCGCTTGGCCCAAGCAGCGTGATGAATTCGCCCGGCGTGATGTTCAGGCTGACATCATCGACAGCCAGAAACTGTCCGTAGCGCTTCGTGATTCCGCTCACTTCAACGCTGCTTCCGATAACGCCTGATGTTGACGATGAAGAATCTGTAGGCGCGGCTGAGCCGGCCCACCCCGCATTGCGGCGAGCAAGTTCCTCGTTCATTCATTCCTCCATTCTGTTCTATATTGCAGAACAGGTTTCTATATTATTATTCTCCATCCTGTTCTTTTTTGTCAAGCAATGGATTTGATTTATCTTCTCATTTTGTTTTTTTACGTTTTATCAACATCTTAAATAGGTTTTCCGCGCTAACTACGGATCCTGTCACGTGATGCATTGACAGACCAAGAGCAGCCAATATAATGTTTATTCAGAACGTTGTTCTATATTATAGAACATATTGTAGGTTTCTGGACGGGTTTCCGGAATCAGGGAGGGAAAAGTGGCTCGCGAGCTTGAAAAACTGGCCGAACGCGTGGAATCCGGCATGCATGTGGCGCTGCCGGTCGACTATGCCGGGGTTTCCATGGCCATGACCAAGCCGCTGATCGAGAACGGCAGCGGAAACCTGCATATAATCTGCGTTCCGACAGGCGGACTTCAGGTCGACATGCTCATCGGCGCAGGCATGGTCTCCTGCGTTGAGACAAGCGCGGTATCGCTGGGTGAAGCCGGCGGAGCGCCGCGCTTCAACGAGGCGGTCAAGACCGGTGCCATAGCCTTGCGTGACGCCACATGCCCGGCGATCCATGCCGGATTGCTGGCGGGCCAGAAAGGCAGTCCCTTCATTCCGATGCGCGGACTTATCGGCACCGATGTGCTGGCCAATCGTAGCGACTGGAAACGCATTGCGAACCCGTTTGCTACCGAAGCTGACGAGATCGTGCTCATTCCCGCGATCAAGCCGGATGTCGCCATATTCCATGCCCCCATGGCCGACAAGGATGGCAATGTGTGGATAGGCCGGCGGCGCGAACTGGCAGCAATGGCCTATGCTTCCCGGTTGACGCTCGTGACCGTTGAGAGAATCGTCGACAAGAACCTGCTCTCCGACGAACTCACCGCGGCCGGCACTCTTCCGGCGCTGTATGTGAGCGATATCGCGCTAGCGAGGCGCGGAGCCTGGCCTTATGGGCTCTGGGGCGAATACGACACCGATACCGAGGAACTGCTGCGCTACGCAACAGCTGCGAAAACCGCAGAAGGTTACGCCGCCTACATGGCCGGCCGGACAACGGAGGTGGCATCATGAGCACGGCTGCAACACCAAGAGAGCTGCTGATCTGCACAATCGCCAATTTGCTGGACGGTATTCGCCATGTGGCGGTCGGCGCATCTTCACCGATACCGGCTGCGGGCAGCATGCTTCTGCGCGCCATGAAACAGGACGCCAATGAAGCGAAGGTCCTGATCTCCATCCTCGGTTCCGTCCAGCATAATTTCTTTACCAATGGATCGGCGGAGCTGTTTGATTGCGCCGGGCAAGGACGCATTGACGCGTTTTTTCTCGGCGGCGGTCAGATCGATGGTCAAGCCAATGTAAATCTCGTCGGGGTCGGCGATTATCCGCAATCGAAGGTCCGTTGGCCGGGATCGTTTGGTTCGGCCTACCTGTATTTCGTTGTCCCGCAAGTCATCCTGTTTCGTGAGGAACACACCCCCCGCGTCTTTGTCGAGAAAGTCGATTTCGTCAGCGCACCCGGCGTAAGCGATCCGCAGACCTGGAGAGAGGGAGGGCCCAAGTCGCTGCTGACCGGAAAAGCGCTCTTCTCCTTTGACAGCGTGCGGGGCGGCTTCCGGCTCGAAAGCATACATCCCGGCCATGACCTTGAAGAGATCAAGGCTGCCACCGGCTTCCAGTTTGCCCATGCGGACGCGCCTGCGGTAACGCCCTCCCCGGATCAGCAAACCCTTGCTCTGCTGCGCGGACGTGTCCTTGACGAACTTCAGGAAACCTATCCAGAATTTGCCCTGCAATTGCGCCGCGATATCGAAGCGGGCGCCGAACTGGCTTGAAAGCGAAAATCCATGATCCCCAATTCCGGTTCACTCTCAAATCTCAGGGTCATCGACGCCAGCCGCGTTCTGGGCGGGCCTTACGCAGGCCAGGTCCTGGCCGACCATGGCGCCGACGTGATCAAGGTCGAACCTCCGGCCGGCGACGAGACACGCGGATGGGGGCCTCCCTTTCTTGATGATGCCGCCAGCTATTTCCTCGGCCTGAATCGCAACAAGCGCGGCATCGCGATCGATCTGGCGCAACCTGTCGGGCTTGAACTGCTGGAGCGACTGCTCGAAAATGCCGATGTCTTCATCGAGAATTTCAAGACCGGCACGCTTGAAAAATGGGGCCTGGGACAGGAGGAGATCGCACGGCGTTTTCCGCGTCTTGTTCATTGCCGTGTATCGGGTTTCGGCGCCGATGGCCCGCTCGGCGGTCTGCCTGGATACGACGCAGCCATTCAGGCGACCTGTGGAATCATGAGCGTCAATGGTGAAAAGGGCGGGCAGCCGCTCAGGGTAGGCCTGCCGGTCGTGGATATGGTGACGGGCCTGAATGCCGTGATCGGCATCCTCATGGCGATTGCCGAACGCAATCAAAGCGGAAAAGGCCAGTTCGTCGAGACCACGCTTTATGACTGCGGCGTTTCGCTGCTGCATCCTCATCTGCCCAATTACTATCTCAACGGCGTGACGCCCCAGCCCTCGGGCAATGCGCATCCGAACATCTGCCCGTACGACACCTATGCCACAAAGACGGTGCCGATCTTCCTGGCGGTCGGCAACAACCGGCAGTTCGTCCAGCTCTGCAAAATCCTGGACCGGAACGATATCCCCGGCGATCCCCGCTTCGCCTCCAACAGCTCCCGCAACACAAACCGGGACGCGTTGAAGCTGCTGCTCGAAGAGGCGCTTTCGACCCATGACTGTGCCGAGATTGCCGAAACGCTGATCCGCTCGGGCGTCCCCTGCGGGGCCGTGCGTTCGATTGACCAGGTGGTCGCCGATCCGCACACCCAGCACCGCGAGATGATTGTGGATATCGACAATTATCGTGGTACCGGAAGTCCGATCAAACTATCGCGCACACCGGCGAGCTACCGGATGAAACCGCCGGCCTTCGGCCAGCACACCGCTGAAGTCTTTGCCGAAATTTCAGTGAACACGAGTGATTATGAGGACGTGTTGCCCGGGACGGAAGGTTCCACCGCTTCCCGTACCAAAACCGCCTGAGGAGGAGTTGACGTGAGTGACACATTGACAATCGGCACGATTGGCGACGGCTTCATGCAGCCGCAGTTTTTCGAAAGTGCCCTTCAAAAGCGTTTGGGCGACCGGCCTGTGCGCTACAAATCCATGATGATGGACTGGCCGCTCCGGCTCAAGTCGACAAAATTCGACCCGACCCTGCCGGTCGCCGAATTTCTCGGCCGCCCGGAAGACTATTTCGAATTCATCGCCGATCTCGACATCCTCGTGACACACCTCACGCCGATCACAGCGGAAAGCCTGAAGCATGCGCCTGCGCTGAAGATCATCGCTGTTTCACGCGGAGGCCCAGTCAACATTGAAATGGAAGCCGCTCGAGCGCGCGGCATTACAGTGGTCAACACGCCCGGGCGCAACGCTTCGGCCGTGGCTGAATTCACCATCGCCTCAATTCTGGCCGAAACCCGCAATCTGGTGCGCGGACATGTCAGCGTTGCCAGCGGAGAATTCGGTCGCCAATTCTATCACTATGATCACGCTGGTCCCGAACTTTGCGAATTGACCATCGGGATTATCGGCTACGGTGATATCGGCAGCCGTGTGGCAAGGCTTCTCCAGCCGTTCAATACCCGCATCCTGGTTTCAGACCCGTTCAAGGAACTGACCGATGAAGACCGCCGGATGGGTATCGAGAAAGTACCTTTCGACGACCTGCTCCGGCAATCCGACGTTGTGACGTTACATCCGCGCGTCACGCCACAGACCAAGGGCATGATCGGGCGCGCCCAGATCGAAATGATGCGTCCCGGCTCTTATATCATCAACACGACCCGTGGGCAGGTTCTCGATTATACCGCACTCTATGACGCGCTCGCCTCCGGACATCTGCGGGGCGCTGCACTGGATACGTTCGATCCGGAACCTCCACCGGCCGACTGGCCGCTGCTGAAGCTTCCCAATGTCACGCTGTCGCCGCACATCGCCGGCGCAACCCGATATTCGGCCCACAAGGCTGCAGGGATGATCGCCGAGGATATCGGCCTTATCCTCGCAGGCCAGCCGCCCCTTTATCCAGCAAAGTGAGATCGACCATGGACGAAGAATACAGACTGCGCAAAGAACTGGTTGAAGCCTGCCAGAACATGAGCCGGCTTGGCATCAACAAGGGCACCGCCGGCAATGTCAGCGCCCGTCACGGCAACGGCATCCTGATCTCGCCGACCGGGGTACCCTATGACAAGCTGACACCGGAACACGTGGTCGCAATGAACTGGGACGCCACATTCGAAGGCGATGTGCTGCCGTCCAGCGAATGGCGCTTCCATCGCGACATCCTGCAGGCCCGGCCCGATCTCAATGCAATTGTTCACACCCACTCGACCAATGCCACCACCATCTCCATTCTCCAAAAGGACATCCCGCCGATCCACTATGCGATCGCCGCGACAGGTGGCGCGTCGATCCGCTGCGCGCCCTATGAAGTCTTCGGATCGCAGGCACTTGCCGACTGTGCGCTGGTCGCACTGAAAGACCGGCGCGCCTGTCTTTTGGCGCATCATGGCGTCATCGCCGGTCATGTTTCGATTGGTAAGGCGCTGGCGCTTGCCGTTACCGTCGAGGAACTGGCAACCCAATACCTTGCCTGCCTGCCAATGGGAGAACCGCCGGTTCTGACCGATGAGCAGATCGCTGAAGTGCTCGAGAAATTCAAGACCTATGGTCAGCAGAGCCCGCAGGTCACCGACCGGCTTCGTCAGGCGTCCTGAACGTGACCAATCCGGTTCTGCTTTGCCTCGATTCGGGTACGACTGCCGTCAAGGCCTGCGCCTTCGATGCTGCGGGCGGGATGCTTGCAACCGCGGAGCGGCAGAACGGCGCACTGCGCCGCAATGGCGACCGGGTTGAACAGGACATGGAAATGTCCCGGAACGATGCCTTCGCGGTGCTCAATGAATGCGCTGCCAAGCTTGAAGGCAGCCATGTCGCAGCCATCATCGTGACAGGCCAGGGCGACGGGCTCTGGCCTGTCGACGCTGATCACAAGCCTGTCGGGCATGCATTCACCTGGCTTGACGGCAGGTGCCGCACGCTGGTTGCCGAACTTGAGGATCAAGGCGTCCTGGATGAAGTGCGCCAGTTGACAGGGTCAAGACCGACCGCAGCATCGCAGAGCCTTCAGCTCCTGTGGCTCTGGAACAACGATGCCGCAAGGTTTGCCCGGATCCGCCATGCGCTTCGCCTTAAGGAATGGCTGTTTCTCTCGCTGACAGGAAAGCTCGCCGCCGAGCCGGGTGTCGTCCTTCCGGTCTGGGGAGACTGGCGAACCGGCAAGCCGGTTCCCGAGGTCGCAAAGGCCATCGGCTTGCCCCGCGCCATGGTCCTGCTTCCCGAGCTTCTGCCGGTTGGCGAGTGCCAGGCGAGCCTCCTTGCAGGTCCGGCAGCTGCGATTGGCGTCGCACGCGACATTCCGGTCTATCTCGGTCCGGGTGATGTGCAGGCAACACTGATCGGCTTGGGTCTGGGCAGCCGTCCAGGCGTTACCCGCGCCTCCATCTTCGGAACCAGCGCCATTCATGCGTGTCACATCCGCGACCAGCACGCCGTCCCGTGCGAACCTCCCGGAGCGATGGTTCAGCAATTCGCGCTTGGCGAGGGCTATCTGTGTTTCCACCCGAGTTTCAACGGCGCCAACACTCTTAAACACCTGAGCCAGCTTACCGGGGCTACCACCTGGAATGGCAGACCGCGCTATTCAAACCTGATCCTGCACCCCTTCCTTGAGCCCGGCGGGGAACGCGCACCGGTCACTTCGCCATTCGCCACCGGCGCTGCGTTTGGTTTGAAAGCATCCACGGATCCGCTGGACATCGCATGGGCCGGGCGCGAAGCCCTCGCCTTCGTGGCCCGCAAGAGCCACGACATGATGAAAGCGCCTGAAGGCGCCCTGTCGCTGGGCGGCGGTCTCGCAGCCGATGCTGCTTTCTGCGGCTTTCTCGCTACACTGCTGAAATCTGAAGTTCAGCGCAGTTCGGCCAGCCATGCCGGCCTCAAGGGGCTTGGCGCCATAGCAGCCAAATTCCTGTTTGGCGCTTCGCCAAGCGAACTTGGTAACTGGATCGGTGAGCCTGATGAGCGGATCGCGCCGGCCACAGGCAATGTCTCCGCCTACGCGGAAGAGAAATATGACTTGTTCTGCCGCTTGCTCGACGTAGTCTCACCCCATTGGCAGCAACTCTCGAGCCTGACGCGAACGGCAAACAATCTTCTAGAGGAAGACGTCACATGAACGGCGCCGACATTCTTTGTAATACACTTCTCGAAAACGATATCGACGTCTGTTTCGCCAATCCCGGCACTTCGGAAATGCACTTCGTCGCCGCCCTCGACCGGCAACCCAGGATGCGCTGCGTGCTGGGGCTTTTCGAAGGTGTTGTGACCGGAGCAGCCGACGGGTACGCACGCATGGCCGACAAGCCCGCCGCCACGCTGCTGCATCTTGGACCGGGACTGGCAAACGGCATCGCCAATCTGCACAATGCACGTCGCGCCGGCAGCCCGATTGTCAACATTGTCGGCGACCACGCCACCTACCACCTGCAATATGACGCACCGCTTACCTCGGACATCGATTCGCTTGCACGTCCTGTCTCGCATTGGCTTGGGCGCGCAACCAGCGCCGATACGGTCGGTCGGCAAACCCGTGAGGCAATCGCGGCGGCCCGGCAGATGCCGGGGCAGATCGCGACCCTGATCCTGCATGCAGACGCAGCGTGGAGCCCGGCCGAGGACATTTCATCCGGCCCGGTCCCACCGGCGATCCTGCGAACCGCAGATGCGGAACGGGTGCGCGAGGTCTCGAGCGCATTGAAATCAGGCAGGAAAACGACGATCATCGCCACCGGCCTTGCGCTCAGAGAACGGCAACTGGACACGCTGGACCGAATAGCGGCAGCCACCGGCGCCCGATTGATGGCGCAACAGGCCAACGGGCGCATGCAACGCGGTGCAGGTCGCCCTTCCGTCGATCGTGTCCCCTATGTCATCCAGCAAGCGCTTGATGCCTTTGCCGACACCGAACAGGTGATCCTGATTGGCGCCCGGGCGCCTGTCGGCTTCTTTGCCTATCCAGGCAAACCAAGCCAGATGCTGCCACAGAGCTGCAGTGTCATCGAGCTCGTCGCGCCCGGCGAAGACATGATCGCGGCAATCGATGCCCTGGGACAGGAGGTCGGCATTTCCCATCTGCAGGCAAGGTTGGGCGAAAGGAAGCGTCCCGACATGCCTGGCGGCAAGCTTACGCCGGAAGCCATTGCGATTGCGCTGGCGCATCACATGCCTGCCAACGCCATTGTCTGCGACGAGTCGGTTTCCTCCGGCCGCGATTTCTTCCGCAGCACACACGGGGCCGAACCCCATGACTTCCTGCAATTGACCGGCGGCGCCATTGGCCTCGGTTTACCGCTTGCCACCGGGGCCAGCATTGCATGCCCGGACCGCAAGGTGATCACCCTGCAAGCCGATGGCAGCGGCATGTACACAGTGCAGGCGCTATGGACACAGGCACGCGAAGCTCTGGATGTGGTGACGATCATCTTCGCCAACCGCCGCTACCAGATTCTGCACAAGGAACTCGAAAATGTCGGTGCCGGGCAGCCTGGCGAAAATGCTCGACGCATGCTGGATCTCGACAATCCCGAGTTGAACTGGGTCGCTCTCGCATCTGGCATGGGCGTGGAAGCGGCACGGGCTGAAACAGCTGAAGGTTTCGCCGATCTGCTGGCCGCGGCTTGCAAGCGCAAGGGTCCTTTCCTGATAGAAGCAGTGATCTGAAAACCTGGGACGTGCGACATGGGCGAGATAAGACGCATACCGCATTGCAGCCACTGGGGCGCCTATACGATCCTCGTTGAAGACGGAAAAATCGTCGGTGTCGAACCATTCGAACACGATCCGGCGCCCTCCCCGATCATCGAGTCGGTCGCCGAATGGGCCAAGCCCGATCGGCGCGTGCTTCAGCCCATGGTCCGCGAAGGCTGGCTCGAAAAGCGCCAAGCCAGCAATGGCGCGCAGCGCGGCAACGATCGTTTCGTGCCGGTCAGCTGGGACGAAGCCACGACGCTCGTCGCCGGCGAGATCCGCCGTGTGGCCGAGACCTATGGCAATGCTTCGATCTTCGCCGGCTCTTATGGGTGGACGAGTTGCGGCCGGTTTCACCACGCCTCGACATTGCTCAAGCGGATGCTCAATCTTGTCGGCGGCTTCACGCGTCATGTCGACACCTATTCCATTGCCGCCGGCCCCGTCATCCTTCGCCACACACTGGGCGATGATGGCGCTTGCAGCGGCGATACGAACACGCTCGCCTCAATTGCCCAACACTCCGAAACACTGGTGGTTTTCGGGGCTCTGTCGCCCCGCACGGCCCAGAACGAGGCAGGCGGCATTGCCATCCATTCGCTGGAGGGCAATCTGCGGAAGCTCGCTGCGCGCGGAACCCGGATCGTTCTTGTCTCCCCGCTCAAGGACGACATGCCCGATTGGGCGGGGGCGGAATGGTGGCCGATCCGCCCCAACACCGACACTGCTCTCATGCTTGGCCTCGCCGGAGAGATTGTCCACGCCGGACGGCAGGATCTCGACTTCCTGGAGCGCTGCACCAGCGGGTTTGAACAATTCGTCGCCTATCTGGATGGACGTGACGACGGAACGCGCAAGGATGCGCAATGGGCGGCAACACTCACCGGCCTTGATGCCGGCATGATCCGGCAGTTGGCCGGCCAACTCGTCGACACCCGCTCCATGTTGACCGTAAGCTGGAGCCTGCAACGCGCCCATCACGGCGAGCAGCCATTCTGGGCGGCACTCGGCCTGGCCTCTATCATCGGCCAGATCGGCTTGCCCGGCGGCGGTGTCGGATTTGGCTACGGATCGCTCGGCGGCGTCGGAGCACCTCTCAATCTCGCCAAATCCCCGGCCATTTCGTCACTGAGACGGCCGATCGACAGCTTCATTCCGGTCGCGCGCATCAGTGACATGTTGCTTCATCCCGGCGAGACCTTCACTTATGAGGGCGAGCAGTATCCCTATCCGGATACCAGGCTTGTCTACTGGGCCGGCGGCAATCCGTTTCATCATCACCAGGATATCAACCGGCTGTCGGAGGCCTGGTCGCGCCCCGAAACGATCATCGTCCAGGATCCGATGTTCACTGCCACCGCGAAGCGGGCCGACATTGTGTTGCCGGCCAACACCTCGATCGAGCGCAATGATCTGGCCGGCAACAAGCGCTCCGACTTCATTATCGCGATGGGGCAAGCTATCGCGTCGCTTGGCGATTCCCGCTCCGATTTCGATATCTTCAATGCGATTTCCGACAAGCTGGGCGTCGCCGAGCTCTTCAACGAGGGCCGCGACGAAATGGGCTGGCTGCGGCATCTTTATGAAATCACCCGCAAGGACGCGACCGAGCGGCTGTCCTTCCAGATGCCGGAATTCGATCTGTTTTGGGAAAAAGGCTATGCGGCCTGCCCGGTGGAAACAGAACATTCCTACCTGGCCCAATTCCGCGAGGCCCCGCTAGACCACAAATTGGGTACCGAGAGCGGCAAGATCGTGCTTGGCAGCAGCAGGCTCGCGGCGCTTGGATATGACGATTGCCTCTCGCATCCAGCCTGGATCGAGCCGGCGGAATGGCTGGGAAATGCAATCGATCCATTAATGCTTCACCTGATCTCGCATCAACCGGCCGGGCGTCTGCACAGCCAGCTTGAAACCGGAAAAGCCAGCATGGCCTCCAAACGCAATGGCCGTGAACAGGTTCGCATCCATCCAGATGACGCAGCGAGCTTCGGCATTCGCGACGGCGCCACAGTCAAGCTCTGGAATCAGCGAGGCGCCTGCCTTGCCGCTGCATCGCTTGACGAGATGGTCCGCCCCGGCGTTATCGTGCTGCCGACCGGCGCCTGGTTTACACCCACCGGCAACAGCGGGCTCGACATCGCCGGCAACCCGAATGTCCTGACCTTGGACATCGGAACGTCGAGCTTTGGCCAGGGCTGCTCGGCGCATACCTGCCTCGTGCGGATCGAACCCTATGAGGGTGACGCAGTCAACGCGATGGAATTCTACCACAACAGCATCACCGCACTTGCGGCAAACCAGGGAAGTTAGAACCAATGAGCGAACACAAGATCAGCCGTTTCCCCGTTCCGGAAATCAACGACATGCCAGCTGATATCCGCGAGCGGATTCTCGCCGTACAGGAGAAATCCGGCTTCGTGCCCAACGTGTTTCTGACACTGGCTCACCGTCCCGATGAATTCCGCGCCTTCTTTGCCTATCATGACGCATTAATGGACAAGCCCGGACCGATCACCAAGGCCGAGCGGGAAATGATCGTCGTCGTCACCTCCAATGCCAATCAGTGCCAGTATTGCGTCGTCGCCCACGGCGCGATCCTGCGCATCCGTGCCAAAAACCCGCTGATCGCCGACCAGGTCGCGATCAACTACCGCAAGGCGGACATCACGCCGCGCCAGACGGCCATGCTCGACTTCGCCATGAAGGTCTCGGGCCGTGCATATGAAGTAGATGACACCGACATGGAAACGCTGAAAGCGCATGGATTTACCGAAGACGATGTCTGGGACATCGCGGCGATCTCGGC
>NZ_JBDWHW010000115.1:0-21240 GCF_039975035.1 Hoeflea sp.
GTTCGTCGAGGTCGGATCAGCGACCGTGCTGGCCCGCGAACTGCGCCGCAAGGTGCTCCGCAACAAGCAGGGCACCTTGGTCGACAAGGGATATCTCTACAGGGTGCTGATGAACCGCGTCTATCGCGGCGACGCCGTCCACAAGGGCAAGGCCTATCCCGGCGAGCATCAGGCGATCATCGACGAGCAGCTGTGGGATCAGGTCCATGCCATCTTGCGGCAGAACCCGAGAAAGCGCGCCAACAACACCCGCGCGCAGGCGCCCGCGCTGCTCAAGGGGCTGATCTTCACGGCCACGGGCGCCGCCATGACCCCGAGCAGCACGAAGAAGGGCGCGCGGCGATACCGGTACTACGTCTCGATGGACGTCATCAAAAACCGCGAACCCAGCGATGAGGGCATCCCGCGCCGTCTTCCTGCCGACCTCGTGGAAGCGGCCGTGGTGACCGAGTTGCGGCGGGTGATGCGTGCGCCGTCGATCACGGCACAGGTCACTGCCCAATTGGCGCGCGAGGGTCACGCCTTCGCCGAGGCCGACGTGATCTCCGCGCTGCAGACGTTCGAGGACGTCTGGGGCCAGCTGTTCCCTGCAGAGCAGACCCGGATCGTGCAGTTGCTGGTGCGCCGGGTCACCGTCACGTCCGAGGGGCTGGTGATCGATGTCAGGACCGACGGCGTGTCGGGCGTCATGCGCGACATGATGGCCCCACGAAAGAAGGTGGCGGCGGAATGATGAAACCCGACGAGTCCATCCAGATCTTCGTGCCGCTCAAGGTCCGCAAGCAGAACGGGCGGCCGAAGATCATGCCGCCCGCTACCTATCTGCCCAGCGAAGACCGGACTCAGGATCCGCATATCCTGCGCGCCATCGGCCGGGCTTGGGGCTGGCGGCGGCGCATGGAGGCTGGCGAATTCAACACGGTCACCGATCTGGCGAAAGCCGTAGGGCTGGCCGAACGCCATGTCAGCCGACAGCTGCGGCTCGCCTATCTCGCGCCGGGAGTCCTCAAGCGCTTGGTTTACAAGCGTGAGGTGCCCGCCGTGACCCTGTTGAAACTGACCGATGCCGCGGCCCTGCCATGGCACGAACAGCCGGAGCGGGTATTCGACTGAGCCTCAGTGAAAGCTCGCCTGAAACGTCGTCGCGGTCAGCGAGACATGCGCGTCCAGTGGCGGGTGCAGCTCGAACGCCTTCGGCTCGCGCGAGAAATTCCATAGCCGGAACAGGCGCCATTCCGACCGGCGCTCCTCGGCCACGGCCAGCTCGTTGCGGGTAATGTGGAAGGGCGTGCGCTCCCAGCCGTTCGTCGTCTTGACCTCGATCAGCCGGGCCAGACCGTCCGGGGCGAAACTCGCGATGTCGTAGCCCGCACCATCGCCATCCTCGTCCGACACCCAGCGCACCTTGCGCGCCAGATCGTCACGTCCTGCCGTCCGCAAGGCGGCGCGCTCGTGCGCAAGCACCCGCTCCTCGCCCGCGCGGCCAAGGGCGCGGTTGCGCTCGTCCCGGCCCGCCACGTCGAACTTGCTGGCGATATGCAGCATCTGGTCCAGCTCCTGCGGGGGCGGCTGGTTCGACAGCGTCGGCGGCGGCCCGATCCAGATCTGGGCCGGTTCGCGTAGGCCCGTGGCGGGTTGCAGCCCAGGTTGGCGCCCGAGCCAGGCCGGGTTCAGCGCCAGCCACCGCGCCACGGCATCCACCAAGGTCATCTGGAAGTTGAACGCGGGCTTGTAGCCGGGGATCCAGTCCTCGCCGAGCCCCTTCAGCACCGCGCTGATATTCTGGTGCTTGAACTCGACGGACCCCTCGGACCGGTCGTTCAGCAGCGGCAGAAGCGCCCGGCGATGCTCGGCCTTGCTGTAGCGGCGGGCGAAGATGTCGTCGGCCAGCATCGCGAAGTAATCCGCGACGATCAGGTCGTTCTCTTCATCCGTCCATGGCCCATTCGACATTGCGCCAGGCTATGGGCGCGAAGTCTGTTTGTCATCAGAGACTTCCGGCAGGCTCCTGGCTCGCTTCGAACGCTGCCGCCGGACTTGGGGATCGGCCGCCACGGAGCCGTTCTTCTGACCGTCCTGCGCCTTCGTGTCGGTCTCCGTCACCGAGTTATTTCGCGAACGGGGCGAACCCATGAACGCGGCAACCCATTGGAAATACGAGGCTGTTTTACGCCGTCCTGTGGCCGTCGAGGGGCGCTCGAAGAGAGACGCAGGCCGTTCGGAGACCCATTCTGCGTCACGCACCCAGTCTCCGAAGGGCGGATGGCCCTGCCAACGCCCTTTGAAACAAAAAGAAAAAAGGCCCCAATCGGGGCCCTTGGACGGATTCTGTATCTGAATGTGGCGGAGGGGGTGGGATTCGAACCCACGGTACGGTCTCCCGCACGCCGGTTTTCAAGACCGGTGCCTTAAACCGCTCGGCCACCCCTCCGGGCAAATTGGAACTGTCCTGCGCAACACCAACCTGCTCCGGTTCGGGGCTGGGGGTGGCTTGGTCCCAATGCGGTTGGCGCGCTTTTAGCGCTGCAGCCCGCGTGCCGTCAACTTGTTTCGAAACCCGCGGGCGTTGGCGCCGCGTGCGTCGGCCAATTGGCTCATTTCCCGGCCGTCCTGCGCGGGCAGCCCGAACAAAATCCGAAGCCAAATGAAACCGATCGGCACGCGCCGGCAGATTGACCCCATATGACGACCATTCGGCGATCTGAAGTGTCCGGCAGACTTGCAATCTTGCCGGCGCGGCCGTGCCTGTCTTGGGCTTCAGTGCCGATTGAAGCTGACCAATTCACCGGCACTGCGCTGAAGCTGATCGTCAGTGGCAAACCGGCTTATCCCGTCACCCGGTTCGGTGGTAAGTTTTTGCTCAATAACCGGCGGCCCGACGTTGTTACCGGCCAAGCCACGGCGCCTGGCCGGGCAAAAATTCCTCAAGCCAGGGACAGTGGACGCTGGAGGGGGCAAAGACAGAGCCTGTGCCGGCAAGGAACCACCTGGCACGATGATCAGCCGGTTTAGCTTGCGAATCAGGCAAACCGGTGAACGCCCGCTCAGCAGGATCGATGGCGACGGCGCAGCGGAAACGCCAGGGCCGAAGGCCGAACATTTACACATTTTTCACCATATTGTCGGGTTGGCTGCCTGATTAGGGCGCCCAATCGCATTTTGGCCATTTTGCAAGGCGATTTAAACCTCAGTTTAGGACATCAAACGCATAGATCGAAGGGGACGGCTTTGCAGGGGACAGACTGCCAAGCCACATTGGCGACCGCCAGAGCATCGAGTGGCAGTGTGGGACATAAATCAAACAAACCGACCGGGGCAGGGTTGCACCTTGTGGTGAAACTGTCGTTCGTGGTGGTTTTTGCACTGGGACTGGCCGGATGCGGATCCACGTCCAAAACCAGCGGCAAATCAAGTTCGTCCCATATCAACACCAAGACCAAGTTCTCCGTCTCCGAATACGGGGTTGCCGCAAGCCCGCGATTGACAACCGCCAAACGACCGAAAAAGGGCGGCGGACGGGAAATGGTCGGCAAGCCCTACCGGGTTCGCGGCAAGTGGTACACGCCAAAGGAAGACAAGAATTACGACAAGGCGGGACTTGCGTCCTGGTACGGCCCCAATTTTCATGGCCGTCTGACCGCCAATGGCGAGATCTACGACCAGTACCATCTTTCCGCAGCACATCCGACCTTCCCGCTGCCGAGTTATGCCCGGGTGACCAACAAGAAAAACGGAAATACCGTGGTTGTGCGGGTCAACGACCGTGGACCTTTCGCCCATGGCCGTATCATCGATCTGTCAAATCAGGCCGCCACCTTGCTCGACATGAAGCAGGAAGGCGTGGCCGCTGTCCGGGTCGAGTATATCGGGCGGGCGCCGGTCGAAGGTGATGACACCAAATACCTCATGGCAAGTTACCGGCCCGGCGGCTCTAAGGAACCTGCCGGCGGTGTGATCGCCACCGGCGTGATGATGGCCATGAATGCCGTGGAAACCGCGTTGCCGGGGGTGAATTCCGCCCAGGCGGGGCTTTCGCCACCCGCCGCGGTCGGTGCGGCTACGGCTTTCACAAATTCCGCATCGGGTTCGATGTCTGACATCCCGCCCGGCTTTGCACTGCCCGAGATCGGGCCGGTGTTGCTTGACCGTCCTTCATTCGGCACCCCGGTGGCGTCCATCGAGGAGGTCGCGGAACGCGATGTCGGACTGGCATACTGGGGTGACAGGGTCACCGGTGCGACGACCTTTGAAGCTGTTCTCGGGACGCGTGCCGCGCGCCGGTAGTTCGTTGTCATACCGCCGTCGACAGCCTGTTTGCACGGACTGTCGCCGCCGGCTCATTGTTC
Source organism: Hoeflea sp. (assembly GCF_039975035.1). Lineage (GTDB taxonomy): Bacteria > Pseudomonadota > Alphaproteobacteria > Rhizobiales > Rhizobiaceae > Hoeflea. Next base: position 4,347 of record NZ_JBDWHW010000115.1, read on the forward strand.
AATTCTCTCAAGGCATTGATCCCGCCCGGCTAGATTGCTAGGTTCGCGGAAACTCCGGTATTTTCCGTGAAATGGATCGCATCTATGTTCCGGTTGGTTCTCGCCCGCCTGTCTATCATTCTGACGCTCCTGGTTTGCGGCACAACTGGCCCCGCCTGGGCGCAACTTTTTGAAACCCGCGCCGAACAGGCCTATCTGGTTGATGCCGACACCGGCACGGTTTTGTTTGCCAAGAACGAAAACGATCTGGTGCCTCCGGCTTCGCTCGCCAAACTGATGACCATGGAGGTGGTGTTCAACGCTATCCACACCGGCCGTTTGAGCCTGGACGACACGTTTCAGGTCTCGGAAAACGCCTGGCGCACCGGCGGCGCGATGTCGCGAACCTCAACCATGTTTGCCGAACTCAAGTCCTCCATCCGGCTCGAAGACCTGATTCAGGGCGTGATCGTGCAATCGGCCAATGATGGCTGCATCATCATTGCCGAAGGGATGGCGGGCTCGGAGGACAATTTTGCCCGGCTGATGACCGAGCGCGCCCGCGAGATCGGCCTGACCCAGTCAGTGTTTGGCAATTCCAATGGATTGCCGCATCCTGATTCCAAGGTGACCATGAAGGATCTGGTCACGCTTGCCCGCCACATTCAATCGACCTATCCGGAGTTTTACCGCTACTATTCGCAGAGGGATTTCACCTGGAACAAGATCCTGCAGCGCAACCGCAACCCTCTGCTCGGCCTTGATATCGGCGTTGACGGGTTGAAGACAGGGTTCACCGAGGAATCGGGCTACGCCATCGTCGCCTCGATCAAGCGCGACGGACGGCGGCTGTTCCTGGCGATGGGCGGAATGACCAGCGAACGCGAGCGCGCCGAGGAATCACGCAAGATACTCGAATGGGGCATTCGCGCATTCGAGCGCAAGACCCTGTTTGCCAAGGATGAAACCATTGGCGAGTTGAGCGTCTACGGCGGCGCTGCCAGCGCTATCGTCAAGGCCAGCGACGCAATCGACATCTTCATCCCGATTACCAATCCCGACAGGTTGACGGCGCGAATCACCTATGGCTGGCCGCTGCGCGCGCCGCTCGAGGCAGGAGCCCAGGTCGGCGTTCTCAAGGTCTACATTGGCGATACGCTGTCGCAGGAAACGCCGCTCCACGTCGTTGACGCGGTCGACAAGGGGCCGTTGTACAGCCAGGCGATCGATGCTTTGCTGGAACTTGCGCAATTCTGGCTATAACTTCCCGCGCAAGCGTTCATTTGTCATCTGAAATGGTCTAGTTAGAGAAAAACCGGTACCTCCGGATAAACTCACAACAGGGCCGGGGCGCAATGTGCGTCCGCAAACGCCGGGAAAGCAAAGCGTGACGAAAACCACAGGGCGCTTCATAACATTCGAGGGCGGGGAGGGGGTCGGCAAATCCACCCAGATCCATCGGCTCGCCGGTGTTTTGCGGCGCCGCGGCCATGATGTGCTGGTGACCCGCGAACCCGGCGGTTCGCAGGGTGCTGAAGCGGTGCGGCATGTGCTGCTTTCGGGTGCCGCGGAAGAATTCGGCGTTCGCATGGAAGCGGTGTTGTTTGCCGCTGCGCGCAGTGACCATGTCGAAGAAGTGATCCGTCCCGCGGTATTGGAAGGCGCCATCGTTTTGTGCGACCGGTTCATGGATTCAAGCCGGGTCTATCAAGGCGTCACCGGCAACCTGGAACCGCAATTCGTGCGCAATCTCGAACGCATTGCCGTCAATGGCATGATCCCGGACCGGACGCTGGTGCTCGATCTTCCCGCCGAGGCGGGTCTGCGGCGCGCCAAGGCGCGCGAAGGCGACAACGCCGAACCTGACCGGTTTGAAAAGGAAGAGCACGCCACCCATGAAAAACGCCGTGAGGCTTTCCTCGACCTGACCCGTATGGAACCTGACCGGTGCTTGCTCATTGACGCCAGCCAGTCCGAGGAAGCCGTGGCGCTGGCAATCCTGACCGCCGTGGAGCCATTGTTGGAGGACAAGGCTGCCGGCGGCTCCGCGCGGGACAAAAAGGCATGAATGGAGAGCAGCCGGGCTTGCTGGAAGGTGCAATCCCGCCCGAAACCAACACCGCGCTTTTTGGCCATGACACGGCCCAGAACTTCCTGGCCAATGCCTATCGGTCCGGCCGCATGCACCATGCGATCCTGATTGAAGGCGCGGAAGGGATCGGCAAAGCGACCCTGGCTTACCGGTTCGCCCATCATGTGCTGTCTCATCCCGATCCATTGAACGCCCCGGACCATATCGCCGATCCGGACCCGTCCGACACGGTCAGCCGTCAGATCGCCGGCGGCGCTTCGCACAATGTGCTGCATCTGGCCCGGCCGGTGGATGAGAAGACCGGCAAGGTCAAATCGGTCATCACCGTTGACGAGGTGCGCCGTGCCGGCAAATTTTTCACCCAGACTTCCGGCACCGGCAACTGGCGCATCGCCATTATCGATCCTGCCGACGATCTCAACCGCAACGCGGCCAACGCCATCCTCAAGATCCTGGAGGAGCCGCCGAAGCGCTCCCTGTTCCTGGTGCTGTCGCATACGCCTGGCAGGCTATTGCCGACCATCCGGTCGCGCTGCCTGTCATTGCGGCTGCATCCGCTTTCGCCGGCGGATCTGGATCGTGCGCTGGCTCATCTTGGCGCTGCTGCAGGCGAGACCGATTCAATCGTCGAATTGAGCGAAGGCAGCGTCGCGCGGGCTCTGCTTCTGAGAAATTACGGCGGGGTCGATATTGCCGAGGCCTTTGTCGACATTCTGGAACGCGGTCGTTTGAATGATCGTGAACCGATTTACAAGCTGGCCGAAACACTGGCCGCCCGTGACCGCGATGTGGCTTACCAGTTCTTCACCGAACTGGCGGTTGATCGTACCCAGGCAATGGCCAGGGACGCCGGAGCAACGGGCGATCTGATCGAGGCAGACCGGCTGGCCCGGCTTGCGAGCGCGCTCAAGGAACATTTCGCCACCGCTGCGGCCTATAACCTGGATCGCAAGCAGACGGTCCTGCATGCTTTTTCGCTGTTTTTTGGCTAGCTCAAGGCATGGCATCGCAAGGCTTTATCGCTTATGACGGCAGCGGGCATGGATCAGATTGTCGGTCCGGACCGCGATATTGCAGTTGAAGGCGACCATGAGCACCGAACGTTTCTATATCACCACACCGATCTTCTACCCCAACGGGGTGCCGCATATCGGTCACGCCTACACGGCGATCGCGACGGATGTGCTGGCGCGGTTTCAGCGGCTTGACGGAAAGGACGTGTTCTTCCTGTCCGGCACCGACGAGCATGGCCAGAAGATGCAGCAGACCGCCGAGAAGGAAGGCATCAAGCCGATTGAGCTCGCGGACAAGAACTCCGCCGTGTTCCGCGACATGCTGGCTCAGCTCAATTGCTCCAACGATGATTTCATCCGCACCACCGAGGAACGTCACAAACGTTCCGTGCAGGAGTTGTGGCGCCGGATGGAGGCCAATGGCGATATCTATCTGGGCAATTATGGCGGCTGGTATTCGGTTCGCCAGGAAGCCTATTTCGACGAGGATGAAACCAGCGTCGGCGAAGATGGCGTCCGCCGCGAACCGCTTGGCTCACCGGTCGAATGGGTCGAGGAGGAAAGCTACTATTTCCGCCTGTCGGCCTATGAAGACAAGCTCTTGGAGCTGTTCGAGAAAAACCCGGATTTTGTGGCGCCTGCAGAACGGCGCAATGAAGTGGCGAGCTTTGTCAAATCCGGTCTGAGAGACCTGTCGATCTCGCGCACGACATTTGACTGGGGCGTGCCCGTGCCCGGCAATAACAAGCATGTCATGTATGTCTGGGTTGACGCCCTGACCAATTACATCACCGCAGCCGGCTTTCCCGACGAAACCGCCGACAAATGGAATTACTGGCCGGCTGTCCACATGATCGGCAAGGATATTGTCCGGTTCCATGCGGTCTACTGGCCTGCCTTCCTGATGTCGGCCGGCCTGGCGCTTCCGGCCAAGGTGTTCGCGCACGGCTTCTTGCTGGTCAAGGGCGAGAAAATGTCAAAGTCGATCGGCAATGTGGTCGATCCGTTCGCCCTGATCGAGGCTTACGGGCTTGATCAGGTGCGCTATTTCTTCATGCGCGAAGTGCCGTTCGGGCAGGATGGCAGCTACAGCCCTGAATCCATTGCCACGCGGATCAATTCAGACCTTGCCAATGGCATTGGCAATCTGGCCAGCCGGTCCCTGTCGATGATCAACAAGAACTGCGACGGCAAAATGCCCGCCTGCGGAGTTCTGACCGACGAAGACAAGGCGCTTTTGAACACAATCGACACGGTGATCGAAAGCGTGCGGGCCGATATGGCCAATTTCCAGATCCACAAGGCTTTGGCTTCGATCATCGACGTGGTAGCTGATGGTGACCGCTATTTTGCCAGCCATGAGCCCTGGGCGCTGAAAAAGACAGATCCGGCGCGGATGGAAACCGTGCTGTATGTCACGGCGGAAACCGTGCGCCAGATTTCGATCCTGCTTTTGCCATTCATGCCGGAATCGGCGGGCAAGCTGCTCGACCTGGTCTCTGCGCCTGCTGACAAGCGTGATTTCAGCGCGCTTGGTGAGGTCGGGCGTGTGCTGGCTGGAACGCCGATCGACAAGCCTGCGCCGATCTTTCCGCGCTATGTCGCGCCCGAGGAGGGGTGAGGCGAATGCTGATCGACAGCCATTGCCATCTCGACTTCGCCGATTTCGACGCTGAGCGCGACGAGTTGATCGACCGCGCCCACGCGTCGGGCGTCAAGCAGATGGTGACCATCTCGACCCGGGTGCGCAAGCTCGACAGGCTGCTGGCGCTGACCGAGCGCTATCCGAGCGTGTTCTGTTCGGTGGGAACCCATCCCAACAATGCCGATGAAGAGCTTGATGTGACGGCGGATGATCTGGTTCGCCTCGCCGAGGCCAACGCCAAGGTGGTGGCGATAGGCGAATGCGGTCTGGATTATTTCTACGATACGCAAAAGCCCGAAGATCAGAAGACCGGATTTGTGCGCCACATCGAAGCCGCGCGCCGAACGCAGCTGCCGCTGGTCATTCACAGCCGCAGCGCCGACGAAGACATGGCGGCGATCCTGACAGAGGAAACAGGGAAGGGCGCCTTCCCCTTCATCCTGCACTGCTTTTCATCCGGTCAGGCACTGGCCGATACCGGTGTCAAGCTCGGCGGCTATGTGTCGTTTTCGGGCATTCTGACTTTCCCGAAATCCACCGAGCTGCGTGACATCGCCAGAACCGTGCCGATGGACCGGCTGCTGGTCGAAACCGACGCGCCGTATCTGGCGCCCAAGCGCTGGCGCGGCAAACGCAACGAACCGTCTTATGTGGTCAACACAGCCGAAGTGCTGGCCGAAGTCAAAGGCGTCTCCTACGAGGAGATTGCCGAAACCACGACCGCCAATGCGTTTCGTTGCTTTTCGAAGATGCCATCGCTGTGACCGGTTCTGTTCGTCGCCAGTTTACCATTCTGGGCTGCGCCTCCTCGCCGGGCGTGCCGCGGGTCACTGGCGACTGGGGCGCTTGCGATCCGGCGAATCCGAAAAACCGCCGGACCCGCGCGGCATTTCTGATCCGCCAGATCGGCGCCGATGGCGGCGAAACCACCATTGTGGTTGATACCGGCCCGGATTTTCGCGAGCAGATGATCGCCAACAAGGTGCATGCGATTGATGCGGTGCTCTACACCCATTCTCACGCCGACCATGTGCATGGGATCGATGATCTGCGTGGCTTCGCTCTGTCGCAACGCCAGCGGATTCCGATCCACGCCGATCCCGAAACCATGACGCGGATCCGTGCCGGCTTTGGATATTGCCTGGAAACACCGGCCGGCAGCGACTATCCGCCGATCACGCAGCCGATCCTGATCAACTCGCTGGATGAACAGATCAGCATCACAGGCGCGGGCGGAACCGTAGAAGTCCAGCCGCTCGACCAGGTGCATGGTTCGATCCGCTCACTGGGTTTCAGGATTGGCAATCTGGCCTATTGCTGCGATGTCAGTGATTTTCCGCGCGCCACCATCGACAGACTCCAGAATCTCGACGTGCTGATCATCGACTCGCTGCAATACAAGCCGCACCCGAGCCATTTGTCGATCGATCAGGCTTTGTGGTGGATTGAGAAGCTGGGTCCCAAACGCGCCATTCTGACTCACATGCATGTGCCGCTCGACTACAAAACCGTGCTTTCCGAAACGCCGGATCATGTCGAGCCGGGCTATGACGGACTGACCTTTGATGTGAAGGTGGGATTATGAGCGAAACTGCCACAGAGATGACCCCGGACCTTATTCCGTCCGGCTCCAGCATGGCGCGGGTGGCAAGCGCTGCGCGGCAAGCCGGCCTATCGATCAGAATCCTGAAAATGGTCCAGTCGACCCGGACCGCGCAGCAAGCCGCCGATGTCGCGGGCTGCGACGTCAGCCAGATCGTCAAGTCGCTGGTGTTCGAAAACCTCGCGACAAACAAGCTCAATCTGATGCTGGTGTCGGGCGCTCACAACGCCGATATGGATTACATATCAGCCAGTTACAATCTTACCTTCACGCGTTGCGATGTGCGCCGGGTGCGCGACGAGACCGGCTTCGCCATTGGTGGCGTCGCGCCGATCGGCCATCTCAATCCGATCACGGTCTATATGGACCGGACGCTGTTTGATCACAGCGAAGTCTGGGCCGCAGCGGGGCGGCCTGACAGTGTCTTCAGCGTGGAGCCGCGGGCCTTGGCCACGGCCATTCAGGCAGAAATCATCGACGTGCGCGCACCGGATTGAGAGTCATAATTGCACCCGGCACAGTGTCATCCGCATTCACCCGGGCGGCATTCGATCATATCTCTGCAGCAAGGGATCAATCACGTCCCATGCATGCGCACCGATGGCATAGGTGACCGCCTGCGGATCAAATTGGTCCGGATCGTCAAGGCTGGTCGCGGCCACTGCAATCAGGTCCGGCATTGCAACGAATGTCAGATAGACCGGCGTTCCACAGGTCGGGCAGAAGGCGTGGAGCTTTTCAGTGCCGCTGTCACCAGCTAGCCGCCAGGTGTTTGCATCGCCGGTAATGGCTACCTCGGCGCGGTTGGGAAATGTCAGATAGGATCCATGCCCCGTACCACTTCGCTTCTGGCAATCACGGCACTGGCAATGGTTCTCAAAGATCGGTTGGCTGCGCGTTTCATAGCGGAGCGCACCGCATGCGCATCCGCCGGTATAGATCTTCGTCATCATCACTCTCCCGCTTGTCGTTGTGGTGATTGGCTCGGCACGGGATCTGCTGTTTTAGGCTTGGCGAAAACATCAATGCCGCTACCGGTTTCCAGGAGAGATTTCAGGCTGGAAAGGACGACCGGCCATCCCTTGCTGATGCCTGTTGCCATGCCGCTGCCGGCTTCAAGTTCATCATGGGTAACAGTCAACCGCACCATGTCGTCGTATTCCACGATCTCGAACGTCACTCGGCTGTAACTGTCGGGGTCATCGGCCTGCGAAGCGTTCGCCCAGGTAAGGACGAGACGGGTTGGTGGGGAGATCTCGACAACGTTGCCGACGAGTTCGACAGCCCGCTCGTCGTCAGCGCGGACATGCTGCCATTTCGATCCGGGTTTCCAGTCAGAGACATTCTCGTGGCCCCAGTAGCGCCTGGCGATGTCGGGTTTTGTGATGGCCTCGAACACTTTTTCCGGGGTCGAGCGAATGTAGGTCGTGTAGATAAAACTGGTTGTATCTTTTGTCATTTTCATTCTCCTTCGAGTTCCGCCTTGAGGTCGTGCAACAGGCTGAGCCGCTGCTGTTCGAATTTTCTCACCCAGCGTTCGTAGACTTCGTGAAGCGGTACAGGGTTGATGAAATGCAGCTTTTCCCGCCCACGCCTGACGACGGACAACAGATTGGCGGCCTCCAGTATCCCGAGGTGTTGGGTGGTGGATTGCCTGGCCATGTCGAGGCTTTCGCAAAGCTCGCCGAGCGTCTGCCCGTTCTTCTCGCAGAGAAGATCAAGCAGTTTTCTGCGGGTCGGGTCGCCCAGCGCCTTGAAAACCTTGTCAGTGTCCATTGGTCTCCCTCGTATATGAGGATATTTATGCAGGTATTTACCTGCATGTCAAGTCACCACCTTGTCTGCGGTCTTGCCGTTCAATTCAAATGACTGATATTCCGAGTGCAATTGCCTGTGTTTTTACAGGCACTTATTCCGTTTTCAACCAGTCCAGAATTGCGTCCGTGTGCGCACCGCGCGCTGGTATCTTACGTGCGGTGGTTTGCGGTCGGGTCGAAAACCGTGGCGCCGGTGCAGCCTGAAGCACGCCATCGATATCTTGCCAGACGCCGCGAGCAGTCATGTGCGGTTCAGCCATGGATTCCAGCGGATTTAGGGTAGGGGCCACGCAGGCGTCCGAGCCTTCAAACAGCGCCTGCCAGTGGGCGCGCGGCTCACGCGCAATAATCCCGGCAAGCAGCGCGGTCTGCCGCGGCCATGCACTTCGCTCAAACTGGGATGCAAAATCGGGGTCGTCGCCAAGCCCGAGACGCGCAAGAAATTCGGCGTAAAATTTCGGCTCCAGGCATTGCACCGATATATAACCGCCGTCCGAACAGGCGTAGCAGCGGCTCCAGTGCGGTCCATCAAGCAGGCTTTGCCCGCGTGTCATCGACAGTCCGCCGGTTTGCGCCAGCGCCATCAGCAGGTTCATCATATGCGCCGATCCATCGACGATTGCCGCATCCACAACAGTGCCGCCACGTCCGGCGCGCGCGGCCATCACTCCGGCCAGAATACCTGTGACCAGATACAGCGCACCGCCGCCGATATCGCCGACAAGCGTTGGCGGCGTGAAAGGCGGTTCGCCCGGATTGCCGGAATACCAGGCCGCACCCGACAGCGACAGATAATTGAGATCGTGACCGGCTGTTTGCGCGCGCGGACCGCTTTGGCCCCAGCCGGTCATGCGGCCATAAACCAGATCCGGATTGACGGCCGAGAGATCCTCCGGGCCCAAACCCAGCCGCTCCATGACACCTGGCCGGAAACCTTCGATCAGCGCTTCCGAACGGCTGACGAGTTTCCTGAGAATGGCGATGTCTTCAGTCGATTTGAGATCCAGCTCGATCGAACGTTTGCCACGATCGATAATCGAGCGATCCGGCATGCCAGGCGCCGGGCGACCATTCTTGCGGTGAATCACAATGACATCTGCGCCAAGATCGGCCAGCATCATGCACGCGAACGGCGCCGGGCCGAGACCTTCGATTTCAAGAACCCGCAAACCTTCGAGCATGTCATCCTCACTTGTCGTTTGCCAATGTGGTCGTCGCTCAAAGTTCTGTTTTCGTGTCGCGACCGAATAAATCATACTCCGTCTTGTCATGCACTTGCCATACAACAATCGACCGTCCATTTTCGCACTGCGTCGTCAAAAACACTCGCAGCCACATGATTTCCTTGTTGTTTTCAAGGCTCGCGGGACCTCAGGCATATCAACGGGTTCATCCGGAAAAGTTCCATAATCCATCTTATGCGATCTTTGTGTGTATCAAACAGGAGTGCGATCTTGACGGTGTCGTCATCACTCACATGGCTTTGCTCTTGCGGCACCCTGCCGCTTGTCCTATTGCCGAAACGAGTACCCATTCCCCGGAGTTTCCCCGCATGTCCTTTGCCAAGCTTGACGATCACTGCCGCGCTCTCGGCGCGCTTGATCACGCGCTCTCCATTTTGGGAACAGATGAAGCGGTCAACATGGCGCCGGGTGGCGGCGAAGCGCGCGCCGAGGCCATGGCGACCCTGTCGGGCATGTATCACCGTCAGGCAACCGATCCCCGGGTTCGCGAATGGATCGAAACCGCGGCGAGATCCGAGGATCTGGCTCCGGAGCAAGTGATCGCCGTCAGCGAACTTGAGCGCAGCTATATCAACATGACCTGCCTGCCCTCCGACTTTGTCGAGAGCAAGATGCGGACCAGCATGCGGTCCGAACAATTGTGGCGTAAGGCAAGGCCGACCGGTGATTGGGCCGCGTTCCAGCCGGCGCTTGAAGGTGTCGTCACCCTGATGCGCGAGGAAGCGGCGATGCGCGCGGAAGTGCTCGGGCTTGAGCCCTATGACGCGCTGATGGAACAGTATGACCCGGGCAATCGCACCGCAAGCATCACGCCAGTCTTCGCCGAACTCAAGGCTTTCCTGGTGGAATTCCTGCCCAGAGCGCTCGCTGTCCAGGAAGCGCGCTTGTCCACGCGCCCACTCAAGCCGCTGTCCGGCGACTATCCGGTCGAGCGCCAGAAAGCGCTCGGGCTCGAGATGATGACGGCGGTCGGTTTCGACATGAACCATGGCAGCCTTTCGGTTTCCGATCATCCGTTCTGCGGCGGCGTGCCCAGCGACGTGCGCATGACCACGCGCTACCGTATCGACGAGTTCCTGCCCGCACTGATGGGCATCCTGCACGAGACCGGCCACGGGCTTTATGAGCAGAACCTGCCCAAGGACTGGAGCCATTGGCCATCGGGCAAGGCGCGCGGCATGTCGCTTCACGAAAGCCAGAGCCTGTTCGTCGAAAAGCAGATCGGGCGCAACCCGGCGTTCTGGCGCTTTGCCCTGCCCCTGGTTGATCAGTTTCTGAACGAATCATGGACCATGGAGGATCTGCTTCCGCACGTGCATCAGGTCAAGCGCGGCAAGATCCGGGTCGACGCGGATGAGGTCACATACCCGCTGCATGTCATCCTGCGCTATGAACTCGAGCAGGACCTGCTTTCCGGCCGGCTGGAGGTCAAGGATCTGCCGGAAGCCTGGGACGCCAAGATGCAGGCTTCGCTCGGCATCTCCACCCTGGATGACCCGAAAAACGGTCCGATGCAGGATGTACACTGGCCGTCGGGTGCGTTCGGCTATTTCCCGTCCTATACGCTCGGCGCGGTGATGGCGGCCCAACAATGGGCGGCGATCCTGAAGCTCAATCCGGATGTCGACGCGCAGATTTCCGTTGGTGATTTCGAAATGGTCAACGCCTGGCGACGCGACAACATCTGGTCAAGGGCCTCGACCGGATCGACGCCGGAGATCCTGCGCGATGCCACCGGCGAAGATCTCAACCCGGCCCGGTTCATTGCCCATCTTCAAGCCCGTTACGGACAGTGAGGGCCAAGCGGCACGGGATATCCACGCCCTGCTCTTTTTAAACCGTCGTTTCGACCGAAGCCACGGCTCTCGCCTGGGCGGCTTGCTCGCGACGGCGTTTGCGCTCGCGCATGATGGTGTAAAGCCCGGTGGCGATGATGATACAGGCACCGGCGAGGGTGTAGAGATCGGGAAACTCGCCGAACACCAGCATTCCGACAATCATCGAAAAAACCAGCCGCGAATAGCGGAACGGCGTCACCACCGAGATCTCGCCAATGCGGGTGGCCTCGGTCAACGCCCAGTAGGCCAGCACGCCGACCGCCAGCGCGCCGGCCAGATATGTCGTCTCCCGAACCGTCGGCATCACCGCGCCTCCGTCGATGGCCAGCAGCGCGATGCCTGAAACGCCGACGGAAAAGAAACCCCAGGCCGACAATTGCAGCGACGAAATCGATTTCGGAACCTTCCGGCTTGCCAGATCGCGGATCGCCAGACCGGCAACGCCTGCCACAGCCCATAACACTTCCGGCTCGAAGCCTTCGAGACCTGGCCGGATGACCAGCAGAACGCCGAGAAACCCGACCAGGATGGCAGTCCAGCGCCGCCAGCCGACAGCTTCTCCCAGCACCAGCGCCGCGCCCATGGTCACCAGAAGCGGCGTCGCCTGCAAAATCGTGGTGGCGGTCGCAAGCGGGATCAGGGTCAGTGCAGTGACAAAACAGACGCCACCAACCATTTCGGTAAGATTTCTCAGCAGCACCGCCGGATGAAAAAATCCTTTCGATAACAAGTTCGTGCCATTGAAACGGGCAAATATCGAAAAAATCAGGGCGCCAACGAAGCCGAGAACCAGCAGGATCTGGCCCACCGGCAGTCCGGAAGCGGCCAGCTTGATGAACATGTCCTCTGCCGCAAACCCGAGCATCCCCAAAACCATCAGCATGATGCCGCGCATATTGTCCATGAAACCCGGTCCTGGTTGGCTGGTGTTTGAAAAGCGCGCCAATACGGTCGCTTGGCGTCCCTACTCCGTTTAATCGGCACGGGAAACCCTTTGATGACGCCAGGACTGGAAATTACCCCGGTTGCTTCCCGTCGCGGTGCCGCATTCCCGAAACAGCTCGCCCCAGCATGCTCAGGAACAGCTCCCGTTCCGCAAGCGGCAACCCCTCCAGAACAGTCTGGTTTACCTCGACCGCAACGGCAACTGCCCGGTCTTCGAGTTGGCGGGCGGTGTCTGTCAAAACCACAATCTGGGACCGCCGGTCATCAGGGTGCGGGGTACGCGCAACCAGGTGATCGCGCTCCATCCGCGCCAGCGTGTTGGCCATGGTCGCCTGTTCGACGCCAAGCCGTCCGGTGAGCTGGCGCTGGGTCTGTCCGCCTTCGCCCCACAATTCACTCAGGACCAGAAACTGCGCCGGCGAAAGACCCAGCGGCGCCAGACGACGCTGCAGCTCCGCGCCGTAATGCCGCGCCAATTCACTGGCCAGAACGCCAGCCGAACGGGTTTTGTCAAAAGTCATGCTGCAGTCTATCAATATATAGCCCGCTATGCAATAATATATAGCGTGCTATTTAATAAGAAAAACGAGGACTGACGCATGGCTATAAGTGTTAGATAATGCTATACAATATGTCATGATCTCTGTCATGGTCAGGTCGGCATGAGCGAGAATCGTGCCCGGAAGCCTCAATCTGCATGTCGGATATCGCATTGCCGGAGCTGAGTGCCTCCACGCCACGCATTCTTGAAACGGTGTTCCCTTCCTGGGCCGCGAGTTGTAGACAGGATCGGCGCGACATTGCGGCGCCGTTGGACAAGAGGCTCCGGAACATGACCGATCTTGCCGCCTATGGCAGCCTGTTTGTTGCGGCGCTGCTGGCCGCCACACTGATCCCCGCGCAATCCGAGAGCGTACTGACCGGGCTGATCCTTGCCGGGGGCCAGCCGCTGGTGGCTCTGGTTGTGGTGGCGAGCCTGGGCAACATATTGGGCTCCGTACTCAACTGGCTGATCGGTCGCGGCGTCGAGCGGTTGCGAACCCGGCGCTGGTTTCCTGCGTCGGAGGCGCAATTGCAGCGCGCTCAGCGCCAGTATTCCCGGTTTGGCTATTGGTCGCTGCTGCTGGCCTGGGTTCCGGTGATCGGAGATCCGCTGACGCTGGCTGCCGGCATCATGCGCGAACCGCTGTGGCGGTTCCTGCTGCTGGTGTCCATCGGCAAGATCGGGCGTTACGCCATTCTGGCCGCCGGGGTGGCCGCGTTGTCATAATCGGGCTGGGGCAAAGCCCGGGAATCTGCCAGTATCCGCCCTGCCCTTCATTACCTGACGACAGGTTGCCGCCCATGCTGTCCGCCCTCACGCTCATTCTCACCTGCCAGTTGGCCGGCGAACTCATCACCCGCTTTCTCGGACTGCCGGTTCCCGGGCCGGTTGCCGGCATGGTGATCCTGTTTGCCCTGCTTGCCATCAAGGGCACGGTGCCGGACGACATTGGCGCTGTTGCGGACAGTTTGTTGAAAAATCTCGCGCTGTTGTTCGTACCCGCCGGTGTGGGAGTGATGGCGCACTTTGGCTTGCTCGGACAGGACTGGCTGCCGATTTCGGTGGCGCTGATCGGCTCGACGCTCATGACCATCGCGGTCACCGCTCTGGTGATGAGCCGGCTTGCCCGCGCCAGCGCGGCCGACCACGGGAAAACGTCCAATGACTGACATCACCGAAGTCTGGGTCTATCTCAGCGCCAGTCCCTTGCTGTTTCTCACTGCGACGCTGGCGGCGTTCCAGGCCGGCACATGGCTTTATGACCGCTCCGGCCACAAGCCGTTTCTCAATCCGGTGCTGACAGCGGTGATCCTTGTGGTGGGCCTGCTCACCCTGAGTGGCACGACTTACGAAACCTATTTCGAAGGTGCGCAGTTCGTGCATTTCCTGTTAGGCCCCGCGACCGTGGCGCTGGCGATCCCGCTTTACCGGCAGTTTGACCGCGTCCGCCGCTCGGCGCTTGCTTTGATGACCAGTCTGTTGTGCGGCTCGCTCACAGCTATGGGAACCGCGGTTGGTCTCGGCTGGCTGTTCGGCGCAAGTCGCCAAACAATGATGTCGCTGGCGCCGAAATCTGTCACCGCGCCCGTAGCCATGGGCATCACCGAACAACTGGGTGGATTGCCCTCGCTGACGGCGGTGCTGGTGATCCTCACCGGAATCTTGGGCGCCGTCCTCGGCCCGCCGCTTCTCAATCTGATCGGGGTCAGGGACTGGCGAGCGCGTGGCCTTGCGCTCGGCACCGCCAGCCACGGCATCGGCACGGCGCGCGCGCTGCAAGCCAATGAGCTTGCCGGCGCTTTCTCCGGCCTTGCCATGGGACTCAATGCGCTGGCAACAGCAATCCTGCTGCCGCTCCTGTGGCAGCTGTTTTTCTGAGAGGAATTGGCATGGAACACAGCTTTTGGCATGACCGCTGGGAAAGCGGGCGCATCGGCTTTCACGAGCGCGAACCCAATCCGCTGCTGGTCACGCACTTCCCCGATCTGTCGGTGCCGGACAACGGGCGTGTCTTTGTTCCGCTGTGCGGCAAGACACTCGATATCGCCTGGCTGCTCTCCAAAGGCCGCCGGGTCGTGGGTGCGGAACTCAGCGAAATGGCAATTCGGCAATTGTTTGAAGATCTTGGCGTTGAACCGACGATAACGGATCTGGGAGAATTGAAACGCTTCAGCGCTGACAGCATCGACATATTCGTAGGCGATGTTTTCGATCTTACCGCCACCGTTCTCGGAGCTGTCGACGCCGTCTTTGACCGGGCGGCCTTTGTCGCCCTGCCTGAACACATGCGGATGGACTACGCGCCGCACATTGCCGATATCGCCAAAACTGCTCCGCAGTTGCTGATCACCTTCGAATACGATGCATCACAGCTGGAGGGTCCGCCGTTTTCCATTCCGAGCGACGAAGTTGTGCAGCGCTACGGCGACCATTACCATATTTCAACCTTGGCCACGAAAGGCGTAGCCGGCGGATTCAAAGGCTTTGATGTCAAGGAGCACGTGTGGTTGCTGCGCCCAGTGTGATCAGGAAAAACAGCAATGACTACATCCGGTTGCGAGCCGGACGGTCGCAGCGGGGAAATGCCATGCTTCAGCCCGCAGCCTCTACCGGCACTGGCCTATTCACTTTCTCAAGGGCGGCCACCACCATTGGCTTGAAGCCCTCTGTGCTTTGATCGGAAATCTCGAACAGTTTCGTGCGCATGCGCGGATCCCAGAATTTGTTGATGTGATCGGCAACGCCTTCGACTTGTTCATGCTCCGGCTGGGAAGCGAAGAAGGTGGCAATCTGGTTGGCCTGGTACCGCATCTTGTCAGGCGACATCGCTTGCAACTCCTTGTGTTATCCGGCTTGTCCGTGTGAAAATTTCGAAATCCGCTCCGCGCGCAATGCCGACCAGCGTCAAGCCGGCCGCTTCCGCCGTACGCACGGCCAGTGCGGTTGGTGCCGACACCGCGATCAGCAGACCGGCTCCGGCGATCACCGCTTTTTGCACCATGTCCACCGAAACGCGGCTGGTGATGATGATCGCGCCCTCGGCTGCCCGGAGACCGGAGCCCGCCATGGCGCCGATCAGCTTGTCGAGCGCATTGTGGCGGCCGACATCCTCGCGAACACATGCAATACCCTCGCCGGGCTGGTAAAATCCGGCAGCGTGCACCGCGCCGGTCTCTGCCCTGAGTTTTTGATGCATCGACAGCGAACGGACCGCTTCGCGCACATCTTCAGCGCTGAATTCAATCGTCACATCCTCGCGGTCGGGCAAGGCCCTCAGCGCTTCTTCGATCGATTCAATGCCGCACAGGCCGCACCCGACCGGACCGGCCATTTTGCGCCGTCGCGCCGCAAATGCTGACTGGATGTGGTCTGCGAGTTGCATCTGCACATCAAAACCTTGATCCACCTCGATAATCTCAAGCGAGACAATGTCCGATGGCGAACGGATGATGGCTTCGGACAGGGCGAATCCGACGCCGAAATCGTGCAGGTCCGCAGGCGTCGCCATCATCACCGCCTGGGTGGTGCCGCCAAAAGACAGAGCCACCGGCACTTCCTCAGGCAAGGCTCGGTGTCCAGGTGTTGAGACCCCTGCCCTGACAGCAATCCGGGCGGCGACTGCCGTGCTGGATGGTTCACCCGCCATGTCGAACTCCTTCCGGTCGCCCGAACCACGCCTATTCGGCCGGCTCGAGCGCCTCTTCAGTGACAATGCGGCGCGATTGCGTTGCTTGCGCCTCGTATTCCCGCTGCCAGGTCGTCGGCCCGTTCGAGGGCATCACCTGCACTGCCGTCACCTTGTATTCCGGACAACTCGTCGCCCAGTCGGTGTAATCGGTTGTGATCACATTGGCCTGGGTGCCGGGATGGTGGAACGTGGTGTAGACCACGCCGGGCGCGACACGTTCCGTGACATCGGCGCGCAGCGACGTTTCACCCGACCGGCTGGCCAGCTTGACCAGATCGCCATCGCGAATCCCGCGCTGTTCGGCATCGTGCGGATGGATCTCGAGCAGGTCTTCAGCATGCCAGGCGACGTTCTCGGTGCGTCTGGTCTGCGCGCCGACATTGTACTGGCTCAGAATCCGCCCGGTGGTCAGGAGCAGCGGGAAGCGCGGGCCTGAACGTTCGTCTGTCGCCACATACTCGGTGCGGATGAACTTGCCCTTGCCGC
>NZ_JBDWHW010000116.1:0-12734 GCF_039975035.1 Hoeflea sp.
TCGGTCCTCTGGTTTTTCCGTATCCCCAACGATACCAAACCCGGCGATGTTGGTCATGATGACGCGCCGGCGCGTCCGCTGGGCGAGATTATCACTCAGCCGCGATTCGTTACTGCGATGGTTTGCGGGGTGGGGTCCTACGCGCTTATGACCTTCATGATGACAGGTGCTCCCCTGGCCATGGTCGGGTGCGGGTTCTCGCCCGAACTCGCCACGCTTGGCATCCAGTGGCACGTCATGGCGATGTTCGCGCCGAGCTTTTTTACCGGCAAGCTGATTGCCCGGTTCGGTCGCGACACCATCACCGCCGCCGGGCTTGTCATTCTGCTGGGGTGCGCGATCGTTGCCCATATGGGGATCGAGCTGTGGAATTTCTGGCTGGCGCTGGTGCTGCTGGGCATCGGCTGGAATTTTGGCTTCATCGGCGCCACCACCATGGTGACGATGACCTACCGGCCGTCGGAGAAAAACAAGGTGCAGGGATTCCACGATGTCACCCTTTTCGGCATCGTCGCCTTCTCGTCGCTGATGTCGGGCAAGGTGCTCAATGCCTGGGGCTGGGATGCGCTCAACAGCCTGTTCTGGCCGGTCGCGGCATTCTGCCTGCTGGTGCTGGGCGCACAGATCCTGTGGGAGCGCCGCCGTTCTTACTGATTAGTCTTTAGGCGGGGAAAAGACCCGGAATCAGGCCCTGCAACGTTGTTTAGGCAAGGTTTCCCGGGCTTATTGGGTCCGGCCGGACAATATCACGGCCTGCACTCTTGACCTTGCCCCGCCTCTGTCGCAATCATCCGCCGCGATGCGGCTGGGTGCCCGGACATGTGGTTCGAGCTTCTTTCGCCGCGGTGTTTCTGGCCGGGGGGAGATCATCTGATTCCGGCCAAATTGGAGGGAAATCAGCATGAACATTCTTTTTGCTGTGATCGCCTGTGGATTGCTTTCCGTTGTTTATGCCATCTGGGCCACCAGCTCGGTAATGGCCGCTGATCAGGGCAACGCACGCATGCAGGAGATCGCTGGCTATATTCGTGAGGGCGCTCAGGCCTACCTGAACCGTCAGTACACTGCCATCGCCATCGTCGGCGCAGTGGTTGTCGTCATAACCTATCTGCTTCTTGGCGCAACCGCGGCAATCGGCTTTCTGATCGGCGCCATACTCTCGGGTGCAGCGGGTTATGTGGGGATGCACGTATCGGTTCGCGCCAATGTGCGCACGGCACAGGCTTCCTCCGTCAATCTTGCCGGCGGCCTCGATATCGCCTTCAAGGCGGGCGCAATCACCGGCATGCTGGTGGCTGGACTCGCGCTTCTGGGTGTGGCGGTCTACTACTACATCCTGACCGGCCCGATGGGGCTGGCTTCCGATAGCCGTCAGGTCATTGACGCGCTGGTAGCGCTTGGTTTCGGCGCATCGCTGATCTCGATCTTCGCACGTCTGGGCGGCGGCATCTTCACCAAGGGCGCAGACGTTGGCGGCGATCTCGTCGGCAAGGTCGAAGCCGGTATCCCCGAAGACGATCCCCGCAACCCGGCGACAATTGCCGACAACGTGGGCGACAATGTCGGCGACTGCGCCGGCATGGCGGCCGACCTGTTTGAAACCTATGCGGTGACCGTGGTCGCCACCATGGTTCTGGGCGCCATCTTCTTTGGCGGCTCGGATATCCTTGGCTCCGCCATGCTCTATCCGCTGGCCATCTGCGGCGCATCGATCATCACCTCGATTGTCGGCACCTTCTTCGTCAAGCTCGGCCAGAACGGCTCGATCATGGGCGCTCTCTACAAGGGTCTCATCGTCACCGGCCTGCTGTCGATCATCGGCCTGGGCGGCGCAACGTCGCTGACCATCGGCTGGGGCGAGATCGCGGTCATCAACGGCATGTCGATCACCGGCATGAACCTGTTCATCTGCGGCGTCGTCGGACTGATTGTCACCGCGCTCATCGTGGTGATCACCGAGTACTACACCGGCACCAACAAGCGTCCGGTCAACTCGATCAGCCAGGCTTCGGTCACCGGGCACGGCACCAACGTGATCCAGGGCCTTGCGATTTCGCTTGAATCGACTGCCTTGCCCGCAATCGTCATCGTTGGCGGCATTATCTCGACCTACCAGCTTGCTGGTCTGTTCGGCACCGGCATCGCGGTCACCGCCATGCTCGGCATCGCCGGCATGATCGTCGCGCTCGACGCATTCGGTCCGGTCACCGACAACGCCGGCGGCATTGCCGAAATGTCGGGTCTTCCACCGGAAGTCCGTCAGGCAACTGACGCACTCGATGCGGTCGGCAACACCACCAAGGCCGTCACCAAGGGCTACGCCATCGGTTCGGCCGGTCTTGGCGCACTGGTGCTGTTTGCGGCTTACTCGAACGATCTTCAGTTCTTCGCCGCCAAGGCGAATGCCGAAGGCTCGACGCTGTATCCTTACTTCAAGGACATGGGCGAGATTTCGTTCGATCTGTCCAATCCCTACGTGGTTGCGGGCCTGATCTTCGGCGGTCTGATCCCCTACCTGTTCGGCGGCATCGCAATGACAGCTGTGGGTCGTGCTGCAGGGTCGATCGTGGAAGAAGTTCGCGCGCAGTTCAAGACGAAGCCGGGCATCATGGCCGGCACCGAAAAGCCAGACTATGGCCGCGCAGTGGACATTCTGACCAAGGCCGCGATCAAGGAAATGATCGTGCCGTCGCTGTTGCCGGTTCTGGCTCCGCTGTTCGTCTATTTCGGCGTTCTGCTGATCTCGGGCTCCAAGGCATCGGCCTTCGCGGCACTTGGCGCTTCGCTTCTGGGCGTGATCGTCAACGGCCTGTTCGTCGCCATCTCGATGACCTCGGGTGGTGGTGCATGGGACAACGCCAAGAAGTCCTTTGAAGACGGTTTCGTCGACAAGGATGGCGTCAGGCACGAGAAGGGGTCCGACGCCCACAAGGCGTCCGTGACCGGTGACACCGTCGGCGATCCTTACAAGGACACCGCTGGTCCGGCCGTCAACCCGGCCATCAAGATCACCAACATCGTGGCCCTGCTGCTGCTGGCGGTGCTGGCGCACTGAACCAGACCGAACTGCAAGACTGCAAACCCCGCGGAGAATGTTTTCCGCGGGGTTTTTTGATGCCATATGCCCGGAACCCGAAGGGCTGGGCCGAAGTGGGGAGGCAAAGGTGCCACCCGTTTGCGCGGCGGTCTTGCCCGAGGGCTGACCGGCATCATGCTCGTTCAATGATACCGTGTTTCCAGAGATGCTCTCATGCTGCCCGGCGCATCGCAACGGGTCTCAGTTAGCGTCAGTTCGGGCACAATGCGTGGTCATGCCAAAGACAACGGCGGATACCATTGGTATCCGCCGGTCAGGATCCGGTTTTGCACAATAAGCCGAAGGCCAGGGTCAGTTGCCGAGAATCGAACGCGCGACCGCGGCACCCGTGCTTTGCGGATCTCCGGCGCCGGAGAGAACCTGGGCGAGGAAGGACTTGTCGACACCGCCGGTGGGCGTGGTCCGCGAAATCATGTCGAACACCCTGCCGTCCTGCAGCGTGTAATTGGCGATCTGCTTGACCGTGCCGTCATCATCGAAATAAACCGCCAGCACCGACTGATCGACCAGTTTCGGTTTCATGAACATGGCGCCGCGAATCCGCTTCTGCGACACATAGTAGAAAACTTCATTGTCGAAAGTCGCGGTCGTTGAAGGGGTGCCCAGCGACAACAGCACCTGCTCGCGGCTCGAGCCGACCGGAGTGAGGTCCAGCGCGGTCTGGTCAACGACGTAGCCCTGATTAAATACTTCGCTGGTTGAACAGCCAGCCAAGGCGATCGATGAGACGACCGCAATTGCAGCGCCGAGACGCAAACTCCGTCCGGTTGCCTTGAAATCTCTTATCGTCAACGACATCTCCCTTTGGCGAGCGTGCTTACCTGCCGCAGCCATTGCGTTTTGCGTTTCATTCGGTAAACCAGCTTCCGCACGGATGCAACACACCAGCCTCTCGCAGTTTCGATGATATCCAACGGCCATTGAAGGCAATTTCATGATCTGGACCCTGTTCAAGAGAAAAAAAGCCAATCGGGCGCTGGTGGAGCAGCAATATGACAGCCTTACCGAAGCTGCCCGGTCTCCTGTGTTCTATGAAGCCATGGATGTGCCTGACACAGTTATGGGGCGTTTCGAGATGATATCGGTTCATTTGTTTCTCTATTTGCGCCGCACAGCATCATCCGGGCCGGCGGCAAAGGGAATTTCACAGGACATTGTCGACGCATTTTTCGAAGATGTCGATTATTCGATCCGCGAGTTGGGCGTCGGCGACCCGAGTGTACCCAAACGAATGAAAAAATTCGCCCGAATGTTCTATGGCCGGGCCAAATCCTATGGCCAGGCGCTTGACGACGGCGACGCCGTCGCCCTGGCAGAGGCGCTTCGGCGCAACATCCACCCCGACCTGCATGAAGCGGTGCCGTCGATGCAGTCGCTGGCGGACTGGATGGCGCGAACCGAAAGGCAGCTTGAGGACGTACCGGAGGAAGCCCTGGCTGCTGGCCGGTTGGCGTTTCCCGCTGTTGATCAATAAAGGTGAGACCATGACGACCTCAGACGACGATGAATTTTCCTATCCGGTCAAGGTCAGCCAGATATCGGCCAACCCGTTGACGGTCAGGATTTCCGCCGATCCGGCCGATCTTGAGCGGCTGAAAACGCAATGGGACTTGGCCGAAGTGCGTTCTTTCAAGGCCGAAGTGGCGCTCGGACGCTGGAAGCGCGATGGCGTGCGGATAAACGGACACGTCAGCGTGTCGATTGTTCAGGACTGCGTTGTTACCCTTGATCCGGTCGAGCAGCAGATTGACGAAGACTTCGAAACCCTATTTCTGCCCGAAAACTCGCGGCTTGCCAAACGGGTGCATGACGGCAGCTCGGAGATGTTCCTCGATCCGGAAGGACCTGATCTGCCCGAGACGTTCACCGGCGATTCGATTGATGTCGGCGCGGTGGCCGCCGAGTTTGCGGCACTGGCGATAGACCCCTATCCGCGCAAACAAGGCGTGGGTTATACAGACCTAATTGAAAGCGATCCTGCTTCGGACAAAAAACCGTCACCTTTTGCGGTTTTGCAGGGTTTGAAGCGTGATGATTCCGCCAGTTAGCTGCGGATGCAGTGACAAAGCAGTTGTGCCCCGTTCGAAAACAGGTATTTTCTGCCCAAAAATCCGGCCTGAAAAGCCGGGGATCGAGGATGGGGCGTGATAAGGATAGCAGTTGATTTGATGGGGGGCGATCACGGCCCCGATGTGGTCGTTTCCGGCGTCGCCAAGGCGTTGGAACGTCACCCCGATATCCGCTTTACCCTGTTTGGTCTTGAAGCAGACTGTGTTGCGGTGCTCGACAAATTTCCTGCGCTTCGCCAGGCGTCGACCTTTATTCCGTGCGAGATCGCGGTGGGCATGGATGACAAGCCCAGCCAGGCGTTGCGTCACGGGCGTTACCGGTCTTCCATGTGGCGCACTATCGAGGCGGTCAAGACCGGTGACGCCGATGTCTGTGTCTCGGCGGGTAACACCGGCGCGCTGATGGCGATGTCGAGGTTTTGCCTTCGCACCATGGCCAATATCGACAGGCCGGCCATTGCGGCGATCTGGCCGACCCTGCGAGGCGAGAGCATCGTGCTGGATGTCGGCGCCACGATCGGCGCGGATGCGCAACAACTGATCGATTTCACCATGATGGGCGCGGCGATGGCGCGGGCGCTGTTCGAGATCGAAAAGCCCACGGTGGGACTTCTCAATATCGGGGTCGAGGAAATCAAGGGCCAGGAGGAAGTCAAGGAGGCAGGCCGCCTGATCCGCGAAGCCGCGATGCCGAGTTTTGACTATTACGGCTTCGTCGAGGGAGATGATTTGGGCAAGGGCACTGTCGATGTTGTCGTGACCGAGGGCTTTGTCGGAAATGTCGCACTGAAAACCGCGGAAGGCACTGCCCGGCAGATCGCCGGCTATTTGCGCGCCGCGATGTCGCGCACCCTGATGGCCCGTATCGGCTATTTCTTTGCCAAGGGCGCGTTTGACCTGCTGCGCGAGAAAATGGATCCAGGCAAGGTCAATGGCGGCGTGTTTCTCGGACTCAATGGAATCGTCATCAAAAGCCATGGCGGCGCGGATGCCGAAGGCTTCGCCGCTGCGGTCGATGTCGGCTATGACATGGTTCGAAATGGCTTGAAGGCCAAGATCGAACATGACCTCAATCTTTATCATACACGCCGGTCAGCGCTTGCCCTTCCGGTCGTGGACAGCTCTTCCAGCTAGGATGTCAGAATGATCCGTTCAGTTGTACGTGGTTTCGGGGCCAGCCTCCCTGAGCGCATCATGAAAAACCGTGATCTCGAGGATATTGTTGATACCAGCGACGACTGGATTGTGCAGCGCACCGGTATTCGTCAGCGCCATATCGCAGGCGAGGGCGAAACAACTGCCTCGCTCGGCGAGATGGCGGCGCGCGCGGCACTTGATCGTGCCAAGATGACCCCGGCCGATATCGATCTCATCATCTGTGCGACCTCGACGGCGGACAACACCTTTCCCGCCACCGCGGTCAACATTCAGAACCGCCTGGGCATGCACCACGGCGCCGCATTTGATGTGCAGGCCGTCTGCTCGGGATTTGTCTTCGCCATGACGACTGCCGACAGCTACATCAAAACCGGGCTTGCCCGCCGGGTGCTCGTGATTGGAGCCGAGACCTTCTCGCGCATTCTCGACTGGACCGACCGGACCACCTGCGTGCTGTTCGGCGATGGCGCCGGCGCGGTTGTGCTCGAGGCCGTTGAAGGCGAGGGGACCACGGCCGACCGCGGCATTCTGACCGCGCATTTGCGCTCCGATGGCGCCCATCGTGAAAAGCTCTATGTTGACGGTGGTCCGTCGACCACAGGCACGGTGGGTCACCTGCGCATGGAAGGGCGGGAAGTCTTCAAACATGCGGTTGGAATGATCACCGATGTGATCGAGGCCGCATACGCCGCCACCGGGTTTGGATCGGCTGACATTGACTGGTTCGTTCCCCATCAGGCAAACAAACGGATCATCGACGCCTCCGCGCGCAAGCTTGGCATTGACGACGCCAAGGTGGTCATCACCGTGGATCATCACGGCAACACCTCCGCCGCATCGATTCCGCTGGCGCTGGCCGAAGCCGCGGCTGATGGCAGGATCAAGCAGGGCGACCTTGTACTGCTCGAGGCCATGGGCGGGGGCTTCACCTGGGGTTCGGTGCTTCTGCGCTGGTGAGCGGCCGGCGGAGGAAACCGTATATTAACCCATTCCCGTGGCATTTTGGTGGTTTTCAGAGCAATACACGAGCAATCGATGGAGTTGCTTGACGTTGAGCGGCATGATCCATAAAGTTGAAACAATTCATTGATGGGCGGCGGGGAAGCTGACCAGTCTGGTTGGGAAATATGAGCGGAAAAACGATCACCAGGGCTGATCTCGCTGAAGCGGTTTTCCGCAAAGTGGGACTGTCAAGAACAGAATCCGCCGAACTTGTTGAAATGGTGATTGACGAAGTGTGCGGCGCGATTGTTCGCGGTGACAGTGTCAAGCTCTCTTCATTCGCAACATTTCAGGTTCGTGAAAAGAAAGAACGGATCGGTCGCAATCCCAAGACTGGCGAAGAAGTGCCGATCAGCCCTCGCCGGGTGATGACCTTCAAGGCGTCCAACGTCCTCAAGAACCGTGTGCTCAAGGGACATCTTGCCCGCAAGGTGAAGAGCAAGCCCAAGCCCTGAACCGGGCTTTTCGATCCGGGCGGCAGGCTTGCCTCCGCGGAAATCAGCGCGAAACACTTTATTCGTTTGTGCCGTACTTGATGTTTTGATCGCAAACCTCTGAAATAGGCCCGTCTTCACGGGCTATGGACGCGATTCGCAAGCCCTTGAACATGGGAGCCAGTTTCGTGTTTCGAACGGGTTGATCCAGAATCGAGACGGGGCGGTGGTCACAGCGTCCCAAAGATGATGCACGGCGTTGAAAAAATCGGAGTGGCACAATGGACAAGAGCCCTGACGCATTCCGGACGATATCGGAAGTGGCGGATGATCTCGACCTGCCGCAACATGTGCTGCGGTTTTGGGAAACCCGGTTCACCCAGATCAAGCCGATGAAGCGGGGCGGCGGCCGGCGCTATTACCGGCCCGACGACATCGACCTGCTCAAGGGCATCCGCAATCTTCTCTACGATCAGGGATACACCATCAAGGGTGTCCAGAAACTGCTGAAGCAAAATGGCAACAAATTCGTCATCGCGGTCGGTGCGGGAGACATGGCGGCCGTGGAAGCGTTGTCGGCGAACATGGTCGAAGACAAGCCCGCGCCAGCCCCGGCAGCAGCGGTCTCCGAGGATGATCAATTGGTGGGCAAGGCGCGGCGGCCAACCACCCGTCGTTTTTTCGGACTTGGCGGCGAGGCTGGAAAATCGGAGCAGGAGCCGTTCGACGGTCAGGCGGATCCAGGCATTGGCGGGCTGTCCCGTGACGACAGGGCCTTGCTTCAGGAAGCGCTCTACGATCTGCTGGAATGCAAGAGGCTGCTCGATCAGGTTCGCTGATCCAGGTCTGGTTTCCTGATCCAGGTCAGGTTCCCGACCCTGAACGCGCGCCAGCTCAGTTCAGCAGCGACAGGCGTACCATGCGAGCTTCCTCGAGGGCTGCCTCGAGATGCGCCTCAACGCCTGAAAGACGTTTCTCGCGCGCCAGCGCCAGTGCCATGTCCAACTGCATCATCACCATCGCAAGGCGATCCAGTTCGTCTTGCGTCTCCAGCGTGACGATTTCCAGGGGGCGGTGGCGCGGTGTCATGAGCGTGCTGTGAACCCCTCGAAATACGAACTGAGATCCTTGCGCGAGAATTGCGTCTCTATTTCCTTCGGCGACATTGAGTCAGGCCCGAACCACGGGAATTTCCGCTCATCGAAGCTCTCGGTGAGGAAATCTATAAATCCCCTGTGCCGCGCGCTTTTGGCGACTTCGGGGTGGGTGGCGAGCCAGATTTCGACACGGAATTCGAAGCCGAGGTCTATGTGTTCGACATCGCCGCCAATGGCGCGGGCGTAGTTTGGCATCAGCCCGATGCCCGCGCCCTTTGCGATTGCCCAATAATGCGCCGAGGAGAAGTTGGTCTTCATCCGCACCATTCGGTCGGCGATTTCGGGGCCGAATATCTTGTCGAGTTCATAGCCGCGAAGCTGATCGGTCTGCTGCTCGACGACGCGGTGATTGACCATGTCGGCGACACTTTTCGGTCGGCCGAATTTCTCGAGATAGCTGGTGCTGGCGAAAGGTTTGAGATGCAGATAGCCCAGCCGCTTGACCGTAAGCTCGGGCCTGTTGGGCTTTTCCAGCTGCACCGAAATATCGGCTTCCATGCGCAGGACATCCACCGAGCGCATGGCGCACTGCAGTTCAATCCGGTTCTGGCCACCGGTTTCGTTGATGTAGTCCACGATGCGCGGCGTCAGCCAGAAACTGCCCAGACCTTCGGTGATGGCGAGACGGATCGGGCCACTGGCTTCGCGTTCGGCCAGGGCCGCGACGCGCCACATGTCCGACACGGAGGCTTCCACATCCCGCGCCGCCAGCACGACCCGCCGTCCTTCATCCGTCAGCCGGGCGCCTTCGGATTCGCGAAACAGCAAAGGGTAGCCGAGCTGGTCTTCCAGCCGGGAGATGGTGCGGCGCGCGGTATTGACGGATAGACCGAGCTCCTCGGCCGCCTTGCGAAAGCTGCACTGCCTCGCGACAGCAAGGAAAACCCGAATGCTGTTCCAGTCAGCGTTGCGCCATCGGTGTTCCATGGGTGGAACTCTCTGTAACATTATTTGCCAAAGTCAAATCGCCGCAACCCGGTTAGGCTTCTGTTCAATCGAAAGAGGCTGCAACCATGTCCGCCACATCACAAGATAGTTTTTTGCCTGCTAATGCAAGCGGGTTGACCGCGGAAGCGGCACTGGAAGCCGAGCGGATGCGCCGGGCAGCGGCGATGGTCACTGTCACAAACCGGCTCGACCGCGCCGATGTGCCCCGGCTTCTCGAAGCCGCCGGCAAGGTGATCGGACGATTGGCACAACCCGAGACGGTGATTCGTGTAGGCGAGAGGAATCCTGACGCCGTTTGGTTGTTCGCGCGCCGCGGCAGGTCGCGACCCGAGGGGTTCATGTCGGCGCTTTTGCTCAATGAACCGGGCCGTTCGGCGTTGTTTGACGGGACACTGAACCTGCTTGATCCGCAGGACGAATACCTCGTCAGCCAGCATGAACGGCCGGCTGCGATCTATGTCTGGGCCAGCTTTACACCGGGTGTGCTGGCGGCGGGGATCAACCGTGTCATGGACCGGTTTGATTCTCCCCATTACATTGAGGCCGATGTGATCTCGACCTCGTTTACCCTCCGCGGCCATCGCGCCATGCTGCGGCGCGGTTTTGAACATGGTGTCTGGCATGACGGCCGGTTTCTGGAAGATTTCTATATGATCCCGCGCCGGCCGAAAACGCTTGCCGAGCGGCTGCCGCGCTATGCCACCCACGATCCGGTATTGCGCCCGACCGGCATCCGCGTGGTCACCGGGTTTGAGGACATGATGCGCGTCGCCGCTGTCCGTTCCGCGGTTTATATCGGCGAACAGGCCTGCCCCTACGACGAGGAGTTCGACGGCAATGACCTGGCAGCAACCCATCTGCTGGCCTTTATAGGCAACGAGCCGGTCGGATGCATGCGGTTGCGGTTCTTTGGTGACTTCGCCAAGCTGGAACGGTTGGCTGTGCGCAAGGAGTATCGCAAATCACGCACAGCCTTTGACCTGGTCCGCGCCAGTGTCACCTTGTGCAGGGAGAAGGGCTTCAGCCGCATCTATGGCCATGCCCGTGAAGACTATCTGCCCTTCTGGCAGCATTTCGGCTTCAAGCTGAAAGAAAACGGGGCGCCGTTTTCCTTCTCCGATCATGTGTTTGTTGAAATGATCGACACCATCAAGCCCTCGCCATCCGCACTTTCTCTCAAGGATGATCCCTACCGTCTCATCCGTCCGGAAGGCGCCTGGCATGTGCCGGGACCGCTTGAATTGTCGGCCAGGCGGCAAGATCCGCTTCACAGACCGCAGGTTTGAGAGGCGGCAACCATGGATTCTTCCGAAGCCACTGCCTATGCTTGGATCATTCGCACTCTGGTGACGTGCCGGGAAGAGGCGGAGCGCCTTGATCTCAAGGATCTGAGCAACCTCATCAACATGGCTGTATTCCAGACGGCGCTCGACTGGGAGGGGAGGGACCCTGCCGATGGCGCCAAGACCAGTCTGGATGCGTTGCTGCGATTAAAAATGAAACTCGCGTTTTCAGAACGGAGCGACAATGTCGTCCTTCTGAACTCGAAAACCGCCGGGGAAGCCTAACGACCAGCGGTTTACCGGGCGGGCGCAAGGGTTGACGCCACCGTTCGCGGCGCGCCCGTCCGGTTTTATTCACCACACCTGACCTGATGCATGTCGCGCTGAACAGTGCAGCGACTTTGCGATTACAACATGCAAGAACAAGGAACTGACACGCGAAATCTGAATCCTATTGAATACGACGTGCGCTAAGCGTCAACCGCGATGTCCGCATCGCTGGCTTCCCCAACCGGTGCTATGTCTGTCAGCAGTGCAAATGCCGCGTTTGTGGTTCCTCTGCTATGATCACCTTGAGCAAGATCATCACCAATAGCGATAGCCATACCTCTGTTCTCGACACGTGCTATCAGACTTGGGCGGATTTCCATCCTGTGGTTCGCGCAGAAGATCTTACAACCCGAGCCACAAGCTCAGATACGCAGTTCAAACATCGATACCCAATCGGGGCTTGTCTGCACTTCTATCAAAACACCAATTCCAAGAAGCAATATCCAACTCTTCTTCAGCTACCTGGAAAACTGGTCCATTTGTTGCTCCTGCTCGCGCGGCTTGTTTGTGCAATGCCATTATCCCAGTGAGTTCGATGGATATGATGTTCACCGATCAGGGGAGGCTAGAATCGTTTCCGCCTTCACGCGAACACGAAATCGCTGGCGTCAATCAGGCCTGCCGAGCCGAAGGCGATGAACTGGCCGCCGCCGTTGAATGACACATAGGCGTCCGCTCCAATGTCGGTGATGGTCAGGTTGGCCATCGAGTTGACCTGGCTGTGATTGGCGAAGTTGAAGGTGTCCACGCCGTTCTCGAACTGCTGGATGAAGTCGTTGCCCGAGCCATTGAGGAAATAGAAGGTGTCGGCCCCCGCACCGCCGATCATCTGGTCGTTGCCGGCCCCGCCGAAAAAACCGTCATTGCCGTCCCCGCCAAAGATCGTGTCATTGCCGGCGCCACCGAACAGCACATCGTTGCCGATGCCGCCTGCCAGCGTGTCATTGGCCGATCCGCCGGTCAGGATATCAACGCCGCCCGCGCCGCCGATCGAGACCTCAGTGGTCAGGCCGCTGGCGCTGATCGTATCGTTGCCACTGCTGCCCGAGGCGCTTTCCATGCCGGCGCCAAGCGTGATGTTGACGCCTGCAGCATCAAGCACGATGGCCTGATCGAAGCCTGCGCCACCAAGGATTGCGGCATCATTGCCGATGACATAGATCTTGTCGTCGCCCGCACCGGCATAGAAGCTGTCAGCCCCTGCACCGCCGAAAAAGACGTCGTCGCCGTTGTTGCCGATTAGGATGTCGTTGCCG
>NZ_JBDWHW010000117.1:0-9628 GCF_039975035.1 Hoeflea sp.
CATTGGTAACAAGGCTGACGCCTTATTACATCATGCCGCCCATGCCGCCCATTCCGCCCATGTCAGGCATGCCGCCGCCGCCGCCGGCGCCTTCCTTCTTAGGAAGTTCGGCGATCATGGCTTCGGTGGTGATCAGCAGGCCGGCAATCGAGGCCGCATCCTGAAGAGCAGTGCGGACAACCTTGACCGGGTCAACGATACCCATGCTGATCATGTCGCCATATTCACCGGTCTGGGCGTTGTAGCCGAAGGTGTCGCTCTTCTGGTCGAGGATCTTGCCCACAACGATCGAAGCTTCGTCACCAGCGTTCGTCGCGATCTGGCGGCAGGGAGACTGCAGCGCACGACGGACGATGTTGATGCCTGCTTCCTGGTCAGCATTCACACCCTTGACAGTGATGGCAACCGAAGCGCGCAGCAGCGCTGTGCCGCCGCCGGCAACGATGCCTTCCTGAACAGCAGCGCGGGTAGCGTTGAGCGCGTCGTCGACGCGGTCCTTGCGTTCCTTGACTTCCGTTTCAGTTGCACCGCCAACGCGGATGATGGCAACGCCACCAGCGAGCTTGGCCAGACGTTCCTGCAGCTTTTCCTTGTCGTAGTCGGAAGAAGTTTCTTCGATCTGAGCCTTGATCTGTGTGATCCGGCCTTCGATTTCCTTCTTCTTGCCAGCGCCATCAACGATGGTGGTGGTTTCCTTGGTGATCGACACCCTCTTGGCGCGGCCCAGCATTTCGAGCGTCACGTTTTCGAGCTTGATGCCGATATCTTCGGAAATCACCTGACCGCCGGTCAGGATCGCGATGTCTTCGAGCATTGCCTTGCGGCGATCGCCGAAACCAGGAGCCTTGACGGCTGCAATCTTCAGGCCGCCACGCAGCTTGTTGACCACGAGCGTAGCAAGGGCTTCGCCTTCAACGTCTTCCGAGATGATGAGCAGGGGCTTGGAAGTCTGCACAACAGCTTCGAGCACAGGCAGCATGGCCTGAAGGTTCGAAAGCTTCTTCTCATGAAGAAGAATGTAGACGTCTTCAAGCTCGGCAATCATCTTGTCGGGGTTGGTGACGAAGTAAGGCGACAGGTAACCGCGGTCGAACTGCATGCCTTCGACGACTTCGAGTTCGCTTTCAGCGGTCTTGGCTTCTTCGACGGTGATAACACCTTCGTTGCCGACCTTCTGCATGGCTTCGGCAATGTCCTTGCCGATCTGTGCTTCGCCGTTGGCCGAGATCGTGCCGACCTGTTCGACTTCTGCCGAGGTCTTGATCTTCTTGGCCTTCTTCTGAAGGTTGGAGATGACTTCTGTCACGGCCAGGTCGATGCCGCGCTTCAGGTCCATCGGGTTCATGCCGGCAGCAACAGCCTTGCCGCCTTCGCGGACAATCGACTGGGCCAGAACGGTGGCGGTGGTGGTGCCGTCGCCAGCCTCGTCATTGGTGCGAGAGGCAACCTCTTTCACCATCTGTGCGCCCATGTTTTCGAACTTGTCTTCCAGTTCGATTTCCTTGGCAACAGTAACGCCGTCCTTGGTGATGCGCGGAGCGCCGAAGGACTTATCGATGATGACGTTACGGCCCTTCGGGCCCAGTGTCACCTTCACCGCATCGGCGAGGATGTCGACGCCGCGGAGCATTTTCTCGCGGGCGGTACGACCGAATTTTACTTCTTTAGCAGCCATTTAACTTAACTCCCGGGCCTGAGGCCCATCGTGTTGAGGCAGATTGGATTTGATCGGGTGTCTGTTCGGCTCAGCCGAGGACGCCCATGATGTCGCTTTCCTTCATGATCAGAAGGTCTTCGCCATCAAGCTTGATTTCAGTGCCGGACCATTTGCCGAACAGCACGCGGTCGCCAGCCTTGACGTCGAGCGGCACAAGCTTGCCGGCTTCGTCGCGGATGCCGGAACCGATGGCGATGATTTCGCCTTCCTGCGGCTTTTCCTTGGCGGTATCAGGAATGATGATCCCACCCTTTGTCTTTTCTTCGGACTCAACACGACGAACGACAACGCGGTCGTGGAGCGGACGGAACTTGGTTTTTGCCATTGTCTATATTCCTTGATCGAATGACAGAAGCAGCTGAGGCCCCTAATGGGCCCCACGGAGATGAAA
The DNA here is from genome assembly GCF_039975035.1 of Hoeflea sp. Lineage (GTDB taxonomy): Bacteria > Pseudomonadota > Alphaproteobacteria > Rhizobiales > Rhizobiaceae > Hoeflea. Next base: position 2,109 of record NZ_JBDWHW010000117.1, read on the forward strand.
CTGGCACTCACCTCTGCAGAGTGCTAGCGAGGCGGAGATAAGGATACTGCCGGCGAGTGTCAAGAGATACGGGTGCATTCGCAGCCAAGTTGCAGCGTCCCGTTTGCAAAATAACGCCGGGGACTTGTATTCGGCGGCAAGCTGGGCGACATCGTTGTGCCGAAAGGAACTGCCCGCAATGCCACGCAAAATTACCGATCTTGATCAGCTCACCGATCGCGCCGATGTCGTGTTGTGCGATGTATGGGGTGTGATCCACAACGGCGTCAACCCGTTCCTTCTGTCTATTGAGGCTCTGAAGGCTGCACGCGAACGGGGGCAGACAGTCATCCTGATCACCAATTCGCCCAGACCCGCAAGCGGCGTGATCCGCCAGTTCGAGACGATTGGCGTCGATCCGGACTGCTGGGATGACATCGTGACCTCCGGAGACGTGACCCGGCAGCTGGTTCAACAAGCGCCCCGCGCCGTTTATTTTCTAGGGCCTGACCGGGATATGTCTCTTGTCGAGGGGCTGGATATCGATCTCGCCGGACCGGAGGCTGCCCAGGCCGTGCTTTGCACCGGCCTGCTCGAAGACGAGACCGAGGCCGCTGAAGACTATCGGGCATTGCTGGCCGGATTGCGCGCACGTGATCTGCCATTTATTTGTGCCAATCCCGACCGCGTTGTCGAGCGTGGCGACCGCCTGGTTCCTTGCGCCGGCGCGTTGGCCGATATCTATGCCGAGCTTGGCGGGGAAACCCGCATCGCCGGCAAGCCCCACGCGCCGATCTACAAGGAAGTCATGGCGCGTGCGCAGGCCATAAGGGGCAGCGTCGATATGGAGCGCGTTCTGGCCATTGGCGATGGCGTGCAAACCGATATTCGCGGCGCGCTCGACAATGGCTTTCAGGCCATGTTCATTGCCCGCGGTATTCATGCCCGCGAATATGTCAACGGCCGTGTGACCGACGAGACCCGCTTGCAAACCTTCCTGGATGCCGCGGGTGTTGCCCCGGCCTACTGGATGGAATGGTTGGCCTGAGCGGCGCGAGGTGAGAAATTCCATGGTGCAACGCGTTCAAGATTTCGAGGAGTTTTCGGACGACCTGAAGGGCGGCGTTGTGGCGATCGGCAATTTCGACGGCGTCCATCGCGGCCATCAGGCGGTTCTGGCCCGCGCCACCGAAGCTGCGAAATCAGCTGGTGTTTCTGCCGTTGCCCTGACGTTCGAGCCGCATCCGCGCACGGTATTCCGTCCCGATCAACCGGTCTTCCGGCTGACGCCCGCGCCGATGAAGGCCGCCATACTCGGGCGCCTCGGCTTTGATGCAGTGGTGGAACAATGTTTTGACAAGGCGTTTTCCGCCCGCAGTGCGGAAGATTTTGTCACCGGAATCCTGCGCGGCCAGCTTGGGGTTCGCCACGTTGTAACCGGATATGATTTTCATTTCGGCAAGGGGCGTGAAGGAAATCCTGCCTTTCTGATGGAGGCCGGTGAGCGGCATGGTTTCGACGTGACCCTCGTCGAGGAGTTTCAGGATGAAAACGCTGAAGTGGTATCTTCAAGCCGCATCCGCGAAGCGCTGGAACATGGCGATGTCGGCGAAGCGGCGGGTTTGTTGGGCTATCGTTATGCCGTGAGCGGAGACGTGCTGCATGGAAAGAAGCTCGGCCGCGGCCTCGGTTATCCGACCGCGAACATGGCTTTGCCGCCTGAAACGGCATTGATGCCGGGTATATACGCGGTCAGATTCCGCCGCCAGGACGGGACGATCCATGACGGTGTGGCCAGTTTCGGCCGTCGCCCCACCGTCGATGAAGACGGTGCCGCCTTGTTGCTTGAAACATTTCTGTTTGATTTTTCCGCCGATCTCTACGGCGAGACCTGCACGGTTTCATTCGTCTCGCGGCTTCGCGGCGAGGAGAAATTCCACGGACTGGATGAACTGGTGGCGCAGATGAAGATCGACGAAGCCGAGGCCCGAGCCGTTCTCGGCCATATCTCGCCACTGTCATCGCTGGACGCAGCGGTGACGTTTGGAACCGTGGAATGATTGGTGCCGTCTCGCGCCGGGTCCTCATCACCGGCGGAAATGCCGGCCTCGGCCTGGCACTCGCCAAAAAGCTCGCCCGCCATCACAAGCTTCTGCTCTCCGGGCGCAAGCCCGAAAGTGAAGTTGCGGGTATCCTGCCGCGGGATGCCGGATACATTTTGGCCGACCAGAGCAGTCCGCAGCAATCCGCCGAGGCACTGGTCCGCGGCGTGCACGATTTCGGCTGGGACAGTCTCGACAATGCTGTGCTCAATGCCGGTATCGGAATTGTGCCGGACGATGGTCTCGACAGCACCGAGGCGATCCGGCGGACCCTCGATGTCAATCTGCTGGCCGCCATGCTGCAGGCAAAGGCGCTTTTCCCGTTGCTCGAGAAGTCCAGGGGAACCCTGACATTCATCGGCTCGGTGGCGCATTCCGGTTCCACGACAATACCGGCCTATGCCGCCTCCAAGGCCGGACTGCACGGGCTTGGCCGGGCGCTGCGGTCGGAGTGGAAGGGAAAGGTCCCGGTGCAGGTGCTGCATCCGGGACCGGCGAAAACCGAGATGCACGACAAGGCGGGATATGATCCGGGCCACATGCGCGCGCTGTTTCTTGAGGCGAACGATGTGGCGGCGATGATGGCTGCGGCCATTGCCGCGCGCCGCTCCCCGGTGACGCTGTCCTGGGCGCGGTATCTCTGTGGCGGGGCGTTCCTGGGGCGGCGCCTGTGAGCGGGCTGCAAAACCGCGCTCTCGTCACCGGCGGCAGTGTCGGACTGGGGGCCGCGATTGTGCGCCGGCTGGTGGCCGGTGGTTTCGACGTGGTTCTGCTTGATCGGGATCGGCCCGGGCCTGATGCAGCGGTGACAGATTTCCTTCAATGCGATCTGGCGAGCCGCACCGGGCTTGACGACGCCCTGTCAGGGCTGATTGCTGCAGGGCCTTACGATCTTGTGGTGCTCAATGCCGGGATCAATGCCACCGGACGGTTTGAGGACTTATCCGCTCAAGCCCATATGGATGTGCTGCGCGTCAATACGGAGGCGCCGATGGTGATCTCCACCCGTCTGCTCGAAGCGGGCGCTCTAAATCCGGGCGGAGCCATGGTGTTTGTCTCGTCGCTGTCGCATTTCACCGGCTATCCTGGTGCAGCAGGCTATGCGGCCTCCAAGGATGCGTTGGCGATCTATGCCAAAAGCCTGCGCAAGGCGGCGAAATCCCGGGATGTGACGATCACCGTGGCCTTTCCCGGCCCGTTGCGCACCGACCACGCCGAACGCCATGCGCCCGAGGGTGCCGACGCCAGCAAACGCATGGACCCCGACCTCGCTGCCCGCCTGATCATGGCTGATGCGTTCGCCGCCAGGAAGACGTCTGTTCCGGGGACTGGCAACCGGTTTGCCGCGATTGCCGGCAGACTGTTTCCCAAGCCCATCACCGCGCTGATGCGGCGGTTGATTTATCAAAGATTGAAACCTTAGCAGTCAGAGAAGTGGAAGGTGAGCGGATTGCCATGCGCAATCTCCTTTTCACGCGCCACAAAAACCATTATGAACCCGACCCATGACCACGGCTGTCCCGATCATAGGCTCGCCGCCGATACGAATTATGGTCCCGGTTTCCCGCTGAGCAGTGCTCGCAGGGGACCGGGCATCTTGGCGTGGACTCCGCGCCGACCTCCGAATTCTTCGATAAATGTCCACAAAGGGCCAGCGGCCCAGAAGATTGCGACACCATGACCGATACCAACGACAAGTTCGATTACTCCAAGACCCTCTATCTGCCGCAGACCGATTTTCCGATGCGTGGCGGTCTGCCGCAGAAGGAGCCGGAACTCGTGGCGCGCTGGCAGGAGATGCGGCTGTACGACAAGCTGCGCGAAACCTCCGCCGGACGCCCCAAATATGTGCTGCATGACGGCCCTCCCTACGCCAACGGCAACATCCATATCGGCCACGCGCTCAACAAGATCCTGAAAGACGTGATCACGCGATCGTTCCAGATGCGCGGTTTTGATTCCAATTACGTTCCGGGCTGGGATTGCCATGGCCTTCCGATCGAGTGGAAGATCGAGGAGGAAAACTACCGCTCCAAGGGCAAGGAAAAACCCAATCTCAAGGAACCTGAGGCGATGCTCGAGTTCCGCAAGGAATGCCGTGCCTATGCCGAGCACTGGGTTTCGGTGCAGTCCGAGGAGTTCAAGCGGCTGGGCATCGAGGGCGATTTCGACAAGCCCTACAAGACCATGGATTTTCATGCCGAAGCCCGGATCGCCGGCGAACTGCTGAAGATCGCCAAATCCGGCCAGCTCTATCGCGGCTCCAAGCCTATCATGTGGTCGGTGGTTGAGCGCACAGCTCTGGCTGAGGCCGAGGTCGAATATCAAGTGGTTGAGAGCGACACGATCTGGGTGAAGTTCCCGGTGCAAGGCTGGGTAAGGTCCGCGACAGGCGGTGAGGAAAAAATCGTCGCAGCCATGGACGAGCTACTCAAAGCCTCCATCGTCATCTGGACCACCACTCCCTGGACCATTCCCGGCAACCGTGCCATTTCGTTTTCCACTCGTATTGCCTATGCGCTCTATGAGGTCACAGCGGCTGAAAATGACTTTGGCCCACAACCGGGCGAAAAGCTGATCTTCGCCGAGGCATTGGCCGAGGAGTGCTTCGCTAAGGCCAAGCTCGGGTCCAAACGACTTCGGGATGTCTCCGCTGATGAGCTCGCAGCTATCACCTGCGCTCACCCGCTCAAAGGCCTCGGCGGCGGCTACAATTTCCTCGTGCCGCTGATTCCCGGCGATCACGTCACCGATGATGCCGGTACCGGCTTTGTCCACACTGCGCCCGGCCACGGCCGCGAAGACTTTGAAGCTTGGATGGATGCCGCACGTGACATCGAAGCCCGCGGCATCTCGTCGGTGGTCCCGTTTACCGTCGATGACGCCGGGTTCTACACCAAGGATGTCCCCGGTCTCGGGCCAGACCGCGAAGGCGGCGCTGCTCGCGTCATCGACGACAAGGGCAAGAAGGGCGACGCCAACCAGGCCGTGATCACCGCCTTGATCGAGGCCGGCAATCTGTTTGCCCGTGGCCGTCTCAAGCATGACTATCCGCATTCCTGGCGCTCCAAGAAGCCGATCATCTTCCGCAACACGCCGCAATGGTTTGTCTACATGGACAAGGATTTCGGCGACGGCACCACACTGCGCTCGCGCGCGCTCAAGGGCATCGAAGACACCCGCTTCGTCCCCGCCGCAGGCCAGAACCGGCTGCGTGGCATGATCGAGGACCGGCCAGACTGGGTGCTCTCGCGCCAGCGCGCCTGGGGCGTGCCGATCTGCGTCTTCGCCGATGTCGATGGCAATGTGCTCGACGATGAGGCGGTCAATGCCCGCATTCTCGCAGCCTTCGAAAAAGAGGGCGCCGACGCCTGGTTTGCACAAGGCGCGCGCGAACGCTTTCTCGGCGATCTGGCAAGCGATCCGAAATGGATCCAGGTCACCGACATTCTCGACGTCTGGTTTGATTCGGGCTGCACCCATGTCTTCACGCTGGAAGACCGCCCGGACCTCAAATGGCCGGCCGATGTCTATCTCGAAGGCTCCGACCAGCACCGAGGCTGGTTCCATTCCTCACTGCTTGAAAGCTGCGCCACGCGCGGCCGCGCACCCTATGACGCTGTCATCACCCATGGCTTCACCATGGCCGAGGACGGTCGCAAGATGTCGAAATCACTTAACAATCAGGTGTTCCCTCAGGACATCATGAAGGAGTCCGGCGCCGATATCCTGCGCCTGTGGGTGATGAACACGGATTACTGGGAAGATCAGCGTCTCGGCAAGACCGTGATCAAGACCAATATCGATGCCTATCGCAAGCTCAGAAACACCATCCGCTGGATGCTGGGCACGCTGGCCCATGATGCGGGCGACACAATTGCGCCCGCTGACATGCCCGAACTTGAGCGGCTGATGCTGCACCGGCTTGCCGAACTCGATACGCTGGTGCGCACCGGCTACGACAATTTCGATTTCAAGCGGATTTCTCGGGCGCTGACCGATTTTGCCAACATCGAGCTCTCGGCATTCTATTTCGACATCCGCAAAGACGCGCTCTATTGCGATGCGCCGTCGAGCCAGCGCCGCCAAGCATCACTGCAGGTGATCCGCACCATCTTCGATTGCCTGGTGACATGGTTGGCGCCAATGCTGCCGTTCACCATGGAGGAGGCCTGGCTTTCCAACAAGCCCGACGCCGAATCAGTGCACCTCGAACAGTTCCCCGAGGTGCCAGCTGGATGGCGTGATGACGCGCTCGCAGCCAAGTGGAAGAAGATCCGCACCGTGCGGCGTGTGGTGACCGGAGCGCTGGAAATCGAGCGTCGTGAAAAACGCATTGGGTCTTCGCTGGAGGCTGCTCCTGTCGTCTACATCACCGATCCGGCGCTGGTTGAGGCGATCGGAGACAGTGATTTTGCGGAAATCTGCATCACTTCCGGCGTCCGTGTCGAGACCAGTACTGGACCTGACGATGCATTCCGTATCGACGATGTCAGCGCCGTTGCCGTCATGCCAATGCTTGCTGAAGGCCAGAAATGCGCTCGCTCATGGCGGATCACCGACGATATCGGCTCTGATTCCGCATTCCCGGATGTTTCCGCCCGGGATGCGGCGGCCTTGCATGAGCTCAAGGCGCTCGGCCGCCTCTGATACAAACCCTGTCCGGCCCGGCTTTTTTTGGCGGCGGGCAGGGGCAGCGATTGGTTCGAGAGCGAATTTTCCGGGATCAATTGCTCTCACGGCGGCAATCCGATAAAACCCTGCCTGAAAAAGGCCGGATTGTCCGGCGACAAGCAGCGTGAATTCTAAGTGACTGTCTGAGACGGGACCCAGTGCATGACAATGAAGACCGAGTATCGCGCCGGCGTGACCATGGGCGCACTCATTGCCGCAAGCCTGACATTGTCAGGCTGCCTTGGCCCGACCTATGGCACGGATAAGACATCGACCGAGCAATTGATGGACGATCTTGGCAACATCGCCTCGTTCGGCGGGTCCAACAAGGCGGCGGGCATTGAATACAAGCCGCGCCCGGCAATCGTAAAACCTGTGGATACCGCGAACCTCCCGACCCCGCAGCAGAATGTGGTTGAAGGCAACCCTGCCTGGGTGGAATCGCCTGAGGAAACCCGCAAACGTCTGATCGCCGACGCAGACGCCAATTCCGATGGCTCCACGTTCAAGTCGCCCTTGGCCAAGCGCGTTGCGTCATCGGGCGGTTCCTCCGAACCAACCGGTGGAGGTGCTGCTGACGGTCCGCCAACCCCGAGCCAGACCCTCAGCGCAGCAAAACAGCGCAAAGCTTATCAGGAAGGTCGAAAGATCCAGCAGGGCGCCTATTCCGATCGCCGCCGCTATCTGTCCGATCCGCCCTTGACCTATCGTAAACCAGCGGAGACCGCCCCGGTTGGCGAACTCGGAGAACCCGAAAAGGTCAAG
>NZ_JBDWHW010000118.1:0-14441 GCF_039975035.1 Hoeflea sp.
GCATGCCTCCGAACAATGCCAACAGGCGAACTGGATCGGTGAGCGCATCCAGTGCAGAGAAAACGTGCTCGAGCATTCAGAGGTGACCTTTTGGAGAACCATGACGACGTTCGCGGGTTTCTGGCAGAATGGTCAGGATCCAGGCGCGAGGCCTGGATCCTGTGTCATCTTTGTATCAGAACTTGACGCCGAACTTGGTTGTCAGCAGGTTCTTGAGATAGGCGCGCACTTCGTCAGAAGGCGAGAGAGCCGCTTTGATGGCTTTTTCGGTCGCGGGACCGGCACTCAGGCGGGCACCATTGGTGACCTTCTGGCTTTCGGCCTGAAACTCAGGATCGGCATTGATGTCAGCCACGGCCTGGGCAAAGATATCCAGCACTTCCTGTGGTGTGTCGGGCTTCATGTAGCCGGTCAGGCCATAGGCATAGGTAACCGAAGCGATGCCCTGAAAGGCTTCCCACTCGATGCCCGACGGTGCTTTGCCGTTCAACTGCTCATAGACTTCATAGACAGAGGGCAGTTCCGGCGCGATCGGATCACGCTGGGTGAGCTTGCCATCCGCATCGGCGCTGCCGCCTGTCCATAGCGGGACCGCGGTGCCTTCTTCGACAGATGGCACAACTTGCGTCAGATAGACTGGCGTGAACTGGTAGTCGATATTGACTTCACCCTGCTCGAACGCAAGCCGCACCGGACCCCGGCCATTGAAGCCCAGCACCGATTTGACGTCCAGACCCAGCAGTTCGAAAGACAAAAGCCCCGGCAAATCGGAAGCAGCGGCTGCAATGCCGCCATAGACCAATGGCGTTTTCGAGGATTTGATGTCCGCGGCGCTGGTTACGCCGGTCGATGGCGACGTATAGGCCACCGCGCTGAACGGGTGGCTGTAGGCGACGCGGTAGTCAGCGAGCTTGTATTCCACGCCCTTCTGACCAAGAACAAAAGGGTTCGCAGTCGACGACGTGGTGAAAAGGATCGTGGTCCCATCTGACTTGGCGTTCTGTTCAAACCAGTTCGCGCCGAGGATGGAGCCGCCGCCGGGGCGGTCGATGACATTGATCTCGGGATTGCCAGGCAGGTGCTTTTCGAAATAGGGCTCAAGGAACTTGGCTGACACAAAGGTCGCTCCACCAGGTCCAAATGGCACGATGACGTCAATTGATTTGCCGGCGAAGTAGCCTTCTTGTGCATTTGCGGCTCCTGCAGAGAGCCCGATGACGGCCACCAAAGTGGCGATAGATGTTGCTGTTTTCATGATTTCGTCCTCCCGTTTATATTATTGCAGCCGGCCTCCCGCGACCCGCGTTCAGCCGATTACATTGTGCAACTCGCCCAGACCCGTTATCCGGACGGTCATGTGATCGCCTTCTGTTAGGTATTTTGGCGGGTTGAATCCGATGCCGACGCCCTCTGGCGTGCCCGTGGCGATGATATCGCCAGGCAACAATGTCATCGTTGCTGAGATCGTTTCAATCAGCGTCGGAATGTCAAAAATGAGATCGGCAACCGAGGCCTTCTGACGGATCTCGCCATTTATTTCGGTTTCAAGCCTGAGCTTCGAGATGTCACCTACTTCATCTGCGGTCACGATGTAGGGCCCCATGGGGCAAAAGGTGTCGATGCCTTTGCCGATGACCCACTGATTGTGACGTCGCTGCAACTCACGTGAAGTCACATCGTTGATGACGACATAGCCAAACACATGGTCATAGGCTTTGTCTTTGGCTACCTGAAAAGCGCGGGTGCCGATAATCACGCCAAGCTCGCCTTCGTAATCGACTGTTGCAGTCGGGTCGAGAGAACCTCGCACCACTGCTTCCGGTCCAACGATACTGGTGGTCGCCTTGGTGAAAATAATCGGCGCACTCGGTACGGCCTCCTTGCCGCTGGAATCAAACCCACTCGAGTGAAATTCCTTTGCGTGCGCGAAGTAGTTCTTGCCCACGCAAAATATGTCGCGTCGGGGATCGGGAACCGGTGAAAGAAGAGTGACGTCAGAAATGGGAACGCGCAGCGCTCCACCGGCGCCCATTGCCTGCCAGGCCTGAATGCCCGGGGAGCCTGCCTCAATCAGTGCGCGAACAGCATAGTCTGCCCCGTCGCCTTCGGCACAGACAACGATCTGATCGTCATTTATAAAGCCTGCACCAATGTTTCCGTCTTTGCTAAATGTGACTAATTTCATTTTCTCGACAGAATCCCTTTTTAACGATAAATTGAATTTACATATATAATCTGACCTGTCAAACAGACTCTACTGCACGCATGAGGTTGCAACCGTGAACAAGGCCATTGCCGCATCCCCATCATCGCTCGAAGTGACGGGCGTTCAACTCGTCCCCGGCGGAACTCTCGCCCAGGCGGCCTACCGGGCGCTGCGGACGGATATCCTCAGCGGTACCCGTCCTCCGGGTGAAAGGCTGCGGATCGAGAAACTAAAATCTCTTTATGAAATAGGACCGACCCCGCTCAGGGAAGCATTGCAAATGCTAGCAACCGATCAGTTGGTGATCGCCGAGGATAATCGTGGCTTCACCGTGGCGCCGCTTGAGCCCGACGAGTTTGCAGATCTTAACATAGCCCGGACGGCCATCGAGCTCTCGGCGCTGCGATTGTCCATCGAGCACGGAGATGCGGAATGGGAGGCAAGTGTCGTCGCTGCAAGCTATTTGATGCGAAAGCAAGACGATGCACTGGCACGTTCCACCTCCGGCGTGCCTGATGCATGGGAAGCGGCTAACACCGGTTTTCACACGGCGCTGGTGGCAGCCTGCGGATCACGCTGGTTGTTAAAACTGCGGGCCAGTTTGCATGATCAGTGCGCGCGCTATCGTCGCGCCTCGGTCTATCAGAAGCTCGGTCAACGTGACTTGTGCGTGGAACACCAGGCGATTTCGGAAGCTGTTCTAGCCCGCGATGCTGATCGGGCCTGCGATCTGATGACTTGGCATTTTGCGCTTACGGCGGCTGGTCTGGCGGATGCATCCCCACAGCAGGCTGTTGATAAATGACCCTGCAAATCGCGCTGTTTCTTGTTGCCGGCCTCTTTGGCGGGATCGTCAACGCGGCCGCTGGCGGCGCGAAATTATTTGTGTTTCCGATGTTGCTTGCGGCCGGGCTTCCGCCGCTTGTCGCAAACGCGACCGGGACAGCCGGCGTCTGGCCGTCGCAACTGGCTGCTATCTGGGTGTTTCGCGAACATTTGCGCGACAATATCCGCGGTCTGATAGGTCAGATGCTGCCAGCATTGGCGGGAGCCTTTTGCGGGGCCCTGGCATTGATCTGGTCCTCGGAAGCTGCGTTTCTGGCTGTCATACCTGTTTTGCTGATCATCGCGGTGGGGGCAATTCTTCTGGGAAACCGGCTTGCCGAAATCGCCCAGCGCCTGTTTCCCGGTGACAGGCTGAAACCGGTCACCGGTGTTTTGCTGTTTGCTAGTGGGGTGTATGGCGGTTATTTCGGCGCAGGCTATGGTTTCATTCTGCTGGCCGTTCTGTCGGTGACGGGGCTTGGGCTGCGGCAGGCAAACGCCAGCAAGAACCTCTTTGCCTTCTGCATGAATACAATTGCGGTGATTCCGCTGAGCTTTTCCGGACTGATCGACTGGGTTGCGGCAGGCTCCGTTCTGACCGGCTCGCTTATCGGTGGCTATTTTGGTGCCCGGTTGAGTCAGGCTGTTCCCGAGAAATATCTGCGTGCCGGCGTGGCTGGCGTGGGGGTAATCCTGACGGCTTCTTTCTTGCTGAGATAATGGAGACGATTATGCGGATTTGCATGTTTGAAGTGAACACTACGCGGCGGCTTGGAGTGATCGAGAACGAGACCGTGATCGATTTGGTCGCTGCAGGAGCTGACGCCGGCGCTTTTGCGGATGTCACAAACTTCATCCTCGGCGGAACTGCAGCCATGGATGCTGTACGCCAACTTATACGGGACGCTCCGGAAACAGCCCGCCACAGCATTGACGCAGTGCGGTTGCTGGCGCCGATCATGCCTTCAACGGTGCTATGCGCCGGCAGCAATTACCATGCTCACAACGCAGAAAAACTGAATACGCCGCTCAGTGGCAAGGAACCCGAGTTCTTTCTCAAGACTGCCGATTGCGTCATCGGGCCGGGTGACGGGATCGTATGCGATCCAAAACTCACCCGCAAACTGGATGCGGAGACCGAGTTGGCGATAGTCATCGGCAAGCCTGGCCGCCACATCACGGTCGAGGATGCGCTGGATCATGTTTTTGGCTATACCGTTTCCAACGATGTCACTGCACGCGACCGGCAGGTGCGCCAGACACCGGAAGGATTCACCTGGTATGAATTAGGCAGAGGCAAGGCGTTTGACAGCAGCCTGCCTTTGGGGCCTGTCATTGTCACAGCCGACGCCTTGCCAGATCCGCAGGCGCTGACGCTTCGCACGCGAATCAATGGCGAGTTGCGTCAGCAGGCGAACACTTCAGACATGATCTGGACATGCGCCGAGTTGATCCACTTCTTCTCTATCAGTTTCACCCTGAAACCGGGCATGGTGATCCTTACAGGCACCCCCGCCGGTACCGGATGGTCTTCCGACAAGGAACTCGGTGGCAACTGGACCCCGGCGCCGGGATTGATTGCCGCAACCCGCTATTGTCTTCCCGGCGATCATGTTGAAAGCGAGATCGCCGAAATCGGTATTCTGCACAACAGCGTCGTCAGTCCTGCTGGTGCAGATGTATTACTCTGAAGGAGCGTTGGTGATGTAGACGCCCGCGACGACCCGAGTGTGTGGCAAAGTGCGATTGTTGAAACCACCATTGGAGATGAGCATCATGAGCGAAGTTCGTATGATCGGTTTGGATTTGACCAAAGACGTTTTTCAGCTCCACGGAGCTGATGAGAGTGGCGCCGGTGTGTTTCGCAAGGAGTTGCGGCGTGGGCATGTTTTGAACTTCTTTGGTGGCCTGCCACAGTGCCTGGTTGCGAAGGAAGCCTGTGGAAGCTCCCACTTCTGGGCGCGTGAGATAGGCCGTTTTGGGTACGAAGTCCGGAGGGGTCCTGTCAAGTAAATCGACTTGAGCCAGATAGGCCCGTCCGGTAGGTTCAGGCCATGACCAAACGCAGTCCAATTCGGTACTTCCGAACCAGCCCAGAAATCATCCGCCTGGCGGTCATGATGTACGTTCGCTTCCCGCTTTCGCTACGAAATGTCGAGGACCTGCTTCACGAGCGTGGCATCGATGTTTGCCACGAGACCATTCGTTTGTGGTGGAACAGGTTCGGCCCGATGTTTGCTGCCGAGATCCGCAAGAAGCGCACCGAGCAGCTGCGGTCCTGGCCGCAATGGCGATGGCACCTGGACGAGATGTTCGTGAAGATCAATGGTGAGCAGCACTATCTGTGGCGGGCGGTCGATCACGAGGGCGAGGTGCTGGAAAGCTTTGTAACGAAGACGCGGGACAAGAAATCCGCGTTGAGATTCCTGAAGAAAACCATGAAGCGGTATGGAGGGGCTGCTGTCTTCGTCACCGACAAACTGCGGTCATACGGCGCAGCCTTGAAGGAGATCGGTGTAGCCGACCGGCAGGAAACCGGTCGTTGGCTGAACAATCGTGCGGAGAATTCGCACCTGCCATTTCGACGACGGGAACGAGCGATGATGCGGTTCCGACGCATGCGAAGTTTACCGAAATTCGTCTCGGTCCACACCTCGGTCTGCAATCATTTCAACCAGGAGCGTCATCTCTACTCTCGACAAAGTTTCAAAGCCGGCCGCGCCGCTGCTCTTGCTGAGTGGCGTCAGCTCGGCGCGGCATAATGGACAGCTTTCTTGCCATTGTAGTGCCCTGTTCTCATCCGTCTGACAGGACCCTCCGGCCGAAAGCGCTGCCAACAGCCTTGTAAATCCACGTATGAACAAAAAGCGTCAGATGCGTTGGTCGCCGATCGGGGCTCACCGGGTGTTGCAGGTGCGAGCAGCGGTTGCTGACGGGCGGCTCAAACGAGCTAAGCTGGCCCTTGCGGCTTGACCCCAACCTTTTTCCCGCTCCCCTCCGTACATTTGCGGATCCACGCACCAAAGCCACCCATTTGGCGTACGGCCTATTCCGGGGCAACCAGATGGCCAGCTTCCACATCGACCAGGGCCTGTCGCGCGGGACCCTCGCCCAGGGGCCAGACAGGGCTTGGAACCTCGCCGGTTAGCCGCGGCAGGCCGGCGCGCGGGCTGCGTGGATCAGGTACGGGGACGGCGGCAAGAAGCCGCTTGGTGTAACTGTGGCGCGGGTTGCCGAACACCTGCTCTCGCGTTCCCATTTCGACGATCTGGCCCAGATACATAACGGCGACCCGATCGGAAATGTTCTCGACGACGGCCATGTCGTGGCTGATGAACAGATAGGTCACACCCATTTCCTCTTGAAGGTCACGTAGCAGGTCGAGGATTCGGGCCTGGATGGAGACATCGAGTGCCGCCACGCTCTCGTCACAGACGATCAGTTGCGGTTTGAGCGCCAGCGCCCGGGCGATGCAAATGCGCTGACGCTGGCCACCGGAAAACTCGTGCGGATAGCGGCTGTAGTAGGAAGGCGACAGGTCGACCCGTTCGAGCAACTGATAGACGCGCGCGCGTTGTTCCTCAATGGTGCCAATATTGTGGATGGCCAGCGGTTCGCGGATAAGCTCGCCAACCGTCATTCGTGCATCAAGCGCGGCCATCGGGTCCTGAAAGACGATCTGCAGGTCGCGGCGCAGTGCCTTGCGACCTGCTGCGTCCAGACGAACCAGGCTTCTGCCATTAACCTCTATGTTGCCGCTGTAGGGCACCAGTCCGACCAGCGCCTTGGCAATCGTGGATTTGCCGCAGCCGCTTTCGCCGACGAGCGAAAGGGTTTCACCGCGGACAATCTCGAGCGAGACATGTTCCACAGCATGGACCTGAGCCTTGACCCGGCCAAGCACGCCCTGGCGGACGGGAAAACGCACCGAAACATCTTCAAAGCGCACCAGGGGTTCATGTTTATTCAGGTGTGCGCGTGCCAAGGCACCGCCGATGCGCGGCACGGCGGCCAGAAGCTCACGGGTGTAGTCTTCGCGCGGGTTTTCAAACAGTTCGACCGTGGAGGCGCTTTCAACCGTGCTGCCCTGGCGCATGACGATCACACGGTCGGCCATTTCAGCCACAACGCCCATATCATGGGTGATCAGAATAACTGACGTGGACAGATCTCGCTGAAGATCGCGCAGCAGGTCCAGCACCTCGCGCTGTACTGTCACATCCAGCGCGGTTGTCGGTTCATCGGCAATCAGCACGTCGGGACGCAGGGCGATGGCCATGGCAATCATCACCCGCTGGCGCATGCCGCCGGAAAGTTCGTGGGCAAATTGCTCAAGCCGTTTTTCGGGCTGTGACAGACGTACGGCGCGCACCGCCTCCAGCGCACGGGCCCGCGCATCGGTCACGGATACGGGATCATGCGCGCGGATCGCCTCGATCAATTGTCGGCCGATGCTCATCACCGGGTTCAGTGCAGTCATCGGTTCCTGGAAAATCATGGCGATGCGGTCACCGCGCAGTGCGCGCATTTGCGATTCCGGCAGGCTGGTCAGTTCAATCTCGCCCAGCCGGATCGAGCCCTGGGTAATGCGCACAGCCGGCTGGGGCAAAAGCCCCATACAGGCGAGCGACGTGATCGATTTGCCCGAGCCGCTTTCGCCAGCGATGGCCAGCACTTCGCCGCGCTTGAGATCAAAGGAAAGGCCCTGAACCAGCGGCACCAGCCCCTCCTCTGACCGGGCACAGACATGAAGATCACGGACCGACAGGACAATGTCCTGCCTGGCCGCATCCAGCGCCGGTGAAAGCGGTTCAGCAACTGTCATTCGAACACGACTCGGGGGAAATAAAAGCTGACGACCACATTCGGCATATCCACGATCTCGGAAATCCGCAGATCACCGCAGGTGGATGCCAGCATATAGGCGTCGGCTGGGGACAGTTTCTGTGTGGCGCACAGCAAATCAATCATGCCGGACAAGGCGTCTTTTGCTGCGGTCCAAAGATCAGGACCGATTCCGGTTGTCACCTCATAACCCTTGGCGTCGAGATGCCGGGTGACAGGGCCGGGGGTAGTGAAACGCGGGGTTTTCAGCGGTTGATCCTTGATCAGATCCAGGGTCAGTATGGCGTCGAAGGGACTTTCGATCGCTGTCCCGCACACTTCGCCGTCGCCTTGCGCGGCATGGGTGTCGCCAACGCTGAACAGAGCGCCTTCCACTTCCACCGGCAGATAAAGCGTGGTGCCTGCCGCCAGGTCGCGGATGTCAAGGTTGCCACCCACCCTGCGCGGCGGGACAACCGAGTGCAGCCCCGGTTCCGCCAGCGCATTGCCGATGGTTCCGGCAAACGGTTTTAGCGGCACCCGGCCGTTCTTGCCGAACAGCGCCGGTTCCTTGGCATCAGCGTCGAATTTCCACACCGTCAACGCCGGTTCGGCAAACTGATCGGACAGAAGCCCAAAGCCTGGAATGATCGCGGTCCAGCCGAAACCAGCCCCTTCGCGCAGTTGCGGGGTGAAACCTTCAATGGTTACTTTCAGCACATCGCCGGGCTTTGCCCCATCGACGAAGATGGGGCCGGAAACCGGGTTGATTTTGCCAAAATCCAGTTTGGCCACTTCCTCGACGGTGGAACGGGGGCCAAGCTGGCCCCCGGAACTGTCGAGGCACTGGAACAGGATTGTCTCGCCCGGCGCAGCGGTCAGGGCGGGGGCAATGCTATTGTCCCAGCCGAAATGGTGCTGATGGGCGTGGATCGTGTGGTTACAGTGCTTGCACATGCCGTGCCTTACTCCTTGATGAAGACGTAGTCGTAGTTGACAGGAATCGACACCGGATCAACAAAAAGCGCATCGTCACCGCCAATGCGGGCCGATTTCATGGTGAAACGCTGCTCGTTGAACACCGGCGCCCATGGGGCGTCTTCCATCACAGCCATGTAGATATCGGACCACAGCTTCAGGCGCTCATCGCCCTTGGCCGGATCGACGATGGAGTCTGCGTCTGCAGCTTTTGCGTCCAATGCCTCGTTGCAGTACTTTGCCCAGTTCCAGCCGCCTTCCACGGCGCCGCCACATCCGAGAATCGGTCCATAGAAGTTGGCAGGATCGGGGAAGTCAGCAATCCATGCCATGCCACCCGACCAGATCATCGGCGCGGTACCGGCACCGCCGGCTTCGATCACGTTGGCCTGCGCCAGTGACTTGATCGCGGCATCAATGCCGATCGCTTTGAGATCTTGCTGGATGGCCTGGGCGATTCGCGGGTTCGGGTCCGTGTTCATCACGAACAGCTCGGTTTCAAATCCATCGGCATAGCCCGCATCGGCCAGAAGCTTTTTCGCGGCTTCAGGATCATATGCATAACCGGCGTAGTCCTTGGTGTAACCCGGCATGGTGGGCGGCAGCGGCTGGTTTGCCGGCACCGCGCGGCCGTTGATGACCTGAATGATACGGTCCTTGTTGATTGCCATGTTGACGGCACGGCGCACTTCGACCTTGTCGAAAGGGGCAGTAGTAACGTTCATGGTGACATAGCCCGTGTGAAGCTGGCCACCCTCGACAACCAGCGCTGCCTGCGCGGGGTCGTTCATCACCTCGACAAATTTTGCAGGCGGAATGCCGTCACCGGGAATGTCCACTTCGCCGTTCTGGGCGCGCAGCAGGGCGACGATAGGCTCCTGGCCGACCTCGACGGTGAAACTGTCGAGATAGGGGACGCCCGAAATCCAGTAATCAGGGTTCTTCTCAAACGTCAGGCGCTGGCCCAAAGACCATTCGGTGAGCTTGAAAGCGCCGGTTCCGACTGGCTTCTTGCCGAAATCGTCCCCTTCGGCTTCCACCACTTCTTTTGGCACCACGAAGGAAAAGTTCAGCGCCATGATATGCAGGAACGTGGCATCGGGGCGCGACAATTTGATGGTGACAGTATTTTCGTCCGGGGCAGTGACCCCCGAAAGGCCATCTGCCTCGCCCGACGCGGCGGCATCGAAGCCTTCGATCATGCCGAAGAAGCCTTGCCCAGGTGACTGGGTGGCCGGGTTCACCACGCGGTTGATCGAATAGACCACATCCTCGGATGTCATCGCGCGGCCGTTGTGAAACTTCACGCCCGGGCGCAGTTTGAACGTATAGGTCAGCCCGTCATCGGACAGGGTGTGGCTTTCGGCCAGGCCGGGACGCAGCACGGTGGTGCCTGGCTCATAATCCATCAACCCGTCAAAAACCGATTTGATCATGGACCAGTTTTGCCAGTCATAGCCGATGGCAGGGTCAAGCGTGGCCACGTCGTCCTTGTAGGTGACAATCATATTGCCGCCATGCTTGGGTTCTTCACTTTGTGCAAACGCAGGAACCGCCATCAGAGCGGCAAGTGCGGTAGAAAGTAGTAGCTTTTTCATCGTTTTCTCTCCCATTGGTAGGTTACATTCAGCGTAATCGGATACGCGGGTCGATAAGGGGGGCGATAAGGTCGGCCAAGAGGTTGCCGAGCACGATGGCAAACGCCGACACGAGCGTGACACCCATGATGATCGGGATGTCGACGCGCTGTATCGCCTGCCAGGCCAGTTGGCCGATACCTGGCCAGCCGAAGACACTTTCCACCACCACTATGCCTGACATGAACATGCCGATATCAATGCCGACCATGGCGATGACCGGCAGAATGGCGTTGGGCAGTGCGTGAGCCAGAATAACGCGGGTGCGTTTGAGGCCTTTTGCGCGCGCGGTGCGGATGAAATCAGCGCGCAGCACATCCAGCATCGAAGAGCGCGTGATACGTGAATACCAGCCTGATCCAAGGATGCCCAAGGTCAGCGCGGGCAGCACCAGATGTGCAAATGTGCCGTAACCACCAATCGGGAACCAGCCCAGTTTGACCGCAAAAACATAGAGCAGCAGCAGCGCGACAACGAATTGCGGCGCAGAGACGGAGACGAAACTGCCCAGCATCAGAACGTTGTCCAACGGTCGTCCGCGGTAGAGCGCGGCGATCATGCCAAGAGTCAGTCCGATTGCCAATTCACAAAAAATCGCCGCGACCATTAGCAGAAGCGTGGCGGGCAACCGTGAAACAAGCAGCGCGCCCACTTCGGTCTTTTGCAGATAAGAGCGCCCCAGATCGCCGCCCAGCAGGTTCCATAAATAAGTGCCGTATTGCACGATGAAAGGTTTATCCAGACCAAGCTGGCTGCGGATGCTGGCGACCGTTTCAGACGTGGCTGACCGACCGGCGATTTGGCGCACGGGGTCTGCGGGCAGGATATAAAGCAGCACGAAAGTGATGAAAGACACGCCCAGCAGGATCAAGGCAGACTGGATCAGACGGCGCAGAATATAAGCTGGCATCAGTCACGCCCCTGTTGTGTCGGATCGAGAATGTCGCGCAAGGCATCTCCAACCAGGTTGAAGCCCAGTGCCAGCGCCAGAATGGCCGCACCCGGAATGAACACCAGCCAGGGTGCTGACTGAAAGTAGGTCTGGTTTTCGAAAATGATGTTGCCCCAGGATGGTGTTGGCGGCTGCACGCCCACGCCCAGGAACGACAGCGTAGCTTCCAGTAGAACTGTGGTCGAAATGCCCAGCGTACCCCAGACGATCAGGGTCGGCACCAGATGCGGCAAGATGTGGCGAAAGAGAATGCGCCCATGGCCTGCACCCAGCGTTTTTATTGCCGCGATATAATCCCGCTCGACCAGCGAGGAGGTTTGGGTAAAGATCACCCGCGCTGTCTGCACCCAGTTCACGAAGGCAATCACCATTGCCACGATCCACAGCGAGGGGGAAAAGATTGCCGCAAGACAGATCGCCAGCAGCAACGCCGGAAAGGCCATCATGAGATCGGTAAAGCGCATCAAGACCGCGCCCACCACGCCGCGGAAATACCCTGCGGTGACCCCGACAAGTGTGCCGATAAACAGCGCGACCCCATTGGCCACAACCCCGATGAACAGCGAGGTCTGAGCGCCGAACAGCAGGCGGGTAAACAGGTCACGACCCAATAGATCCGTACCAAGCCAATAGACCGCTCCGGGCGGCAGCGGGGCGCCTTCGATCGTCAGCCCGTCAAAGTGCTGTTCGTTCGGATCGAAAGGGGTAATCCAGGGCGCCAGCGTTGCGCCAAGAATACAGATCAGCATGATCACCAGCCCAAGCACTGCCAGCTTTCGCCGGGCCAGCTTCTGCCAGACCGAATGCGGACTGACGGTAGCCGGCTCAAGGGAGATCGATGCGTTGACTGTCATCCGACACCTTTTCGCTTGAATGGTTGGCAACCAGACGTTGGGCGGCCTCTTCGATGGGCATGCGCCAGGCCATTGCCGTCTGGCGCAGCAATTCATAGGCTTCGGCCTGGCTTTTGCCGCGAAGCACAAAAATCATCACCGCCTGCACGATTGTCTGGCGCGCCGAAAGCCGCGTCTCGAGATCGGTGATATGGGCCGCGGCCTTGTTGGCGCGGTCAAAATTGCTGCGCGCTACCAGGAGTGCTGCATAGATACCCTTGTCGCTGACGGGCTTGAGCAATTGGGCATGAGCACCCATCGTCATTGCCCACCGCAACCGGCCCGGGGCTTCAGAGCCGATCAGAGCGACCAACGGCATCGGCGAAGCGCCGGGCTTCCACAGAAACTGCTCCTCATGGGCCATGTCTGCGTCGTAGAACACGAAATCTGCCATCAATGCCTCAGCGGGGAGCTCGGGCCAGGCCTCATGCACATCCAGACCAATCACATGCAGCTGCCGCAATAGCGGCTGCATCGAGGGATGCGGGCGGTGCAGCACAAAGGCCTTGGCCTCGCCCAGGTTGTCGGTGCGGATCTGCGTCATGATACCACCCTGAGGTGGGACGGCGGTCGGGATGACCTGTCGCGCCGGCTCCAGTAGGGATCGGCGGCAAGCTCTGGAAGGCGCAGGATCTCTTGAAATTTCCCGGCGCGCAGCTGCGCGATCACCACCGGTTGGCTGGCATGCTGGTTTTCGCAGTCGAGCCGCAGGGTGCGCGATTGTTTTGCTGCCAACGCTATCAGATCACTCAGGGGCAGTTTCTCGGCACCCGGATTGGCATTGAGATACCCGGCCAGTTCATGCACTGCCAATCTTGACATTTCGGCAATCGACCCGTGCCCGACGACATTTTGCTCGAAGAACGGGCCGGCCGCATACATTCCTTCAGCCGCAGAACCCGCTACAGCAATCTCCCCTTCGGTGAAGTTGCATGACAAAACCGGCAGTAACTCCGCGTTTTCCGCTTCGGCGCGCACTTCCGCCAGCCGGGCAAGAAAGCTGTAGGAGCTCTCGCCGATCAGTGAGTTGACGATGAAATCCGGTTGCAGCGCCCGGATCTCCTCGAGGATCTGACCCAGACCCGTATCGCCAATCGGAAGATAGCGGTCCGACAGGACCTGGCCGCCCATTGTGCTGATTTTTTCGCGCGCTATCTGGGCAATTTCCCATCCCCAAATATAGTTCGATCCGATCAGGCAGACCCGGTTTCCAAATCGGGGCATCGCAAATTCCACCAGCGGCAAAAGATGCTGGTTTGGGCAAGAATGCATATAAGCCACATGCTCGTTGGCCTCAAACCCTTCATAGGGGGCAGAGTACCAGAGTGCGCCGTGAAACCGCTCCAGTTCGGGGATGACTTCTTTGCGGCTCGACGAAGTGATGCAACCGAAAATATGCCGCACACCAGCGTTTTGCAGCATGTCACGGCACAGCGGCGCGTAGCGATCAAGCCGTCCTTCCGGATCACGCTCCACCACCGAAAACCCGACGTCCAGCGCCGGGTCGGCATTGACTTCAGCCACTCCTCGCAGAATGCCCGCACGGGCAACCGTCGCCAAGGCGACATAGTCGCCGCTGAGCGAGTGCAAAAGGCCGATCTCTATGTTCCGTTTCATCATGGGCCACAAAATCAAAAAGCCCCGCACCGATTCGCAATTTCGCGATCAGTCCGAGGCTTGGATGCCAATATGTCCGCATCTTTCTAGCGCCTCTTAAGCGATAGCGCTAGCCCCGGAGAGGATTAATGGTTCTGATTGAGTGGACGGTCTCCTGCCCCGGCATCTGAGATGCCATAGGCGGTTGTTGGAAGCCGCAGAAAGGAGAGCTGTCCATGAGGGAAGTTACCACAGTTGGAATTGATACGCTCAGGCCAACAAGATGGTGCGGATCGCATGGGCCTTGATGACAGAAGAGACCATCTTCAGAACCGCTACGGATTGATAAAAAAATATGTGGTTTTTGAAGCAAAACGAGTTGGTGAGGTACTAGGGCCTGTGGACATTCATCTTGATGCGATCAGGGCAGCTGCAAGGTTCCAACTGGCTGTGTAGCTACAGTCCGTTTTGTCATAGCGTGTTGCTATGCCTCTGAATTCCTTGATCTTCGCGAAGTAGTTTTCAACCAG
>NZ_JBDWHW010000119.1:0-18493 GCF_039975035.1 Hoeflea sp.
CAAGCGGCTTGGTATCGAGGAAGGTACGGTTTTGCCGCGCTCGATCATCGAGTTCTATTACAAGGCCGATGCGCTGGACGACCCGATGGTCTCTGAAGAGCATGTCACCGCCTTTGGCTGGGCCAGCCCGCAGGAAATCGACGACATCATGGCGCTTGCCATCCGCGTCAATGACTTCCTCACCGGCCTGTTCCTCGGCGTCGGCATTCAACTGGTCGATTTCAAGATCGAATGTGGCCGGCTGTTTGAAGGCGACATGATGCGCATCGTCGTCGCCGACGAGATTTCGCCTGATTCCTGCCGGCTC
Source organism: Hoeflea sp. (assembly GCF_039975035.1). GTDB lineage: Bacteria > Pseudomonadota > Alphaproteobacteria > Rhizobiales > Rhizobiaceae > Hoeflea. Next base: position 308 of record NZ_JBDWHW010000119.1, read on the forward strand.
TGGGACGTCAACACCAACCAGAAATTCGACAAGGACGTCTTCCGTCGTGATCTCGGCAGTCTCGTCGAGGCCTATCAGGAAGTCGCCCGCCGGCTTGGCATCATGAACGAGAACGAGATGAACCGCCCTTCCGGACCGGTTCTGGTCAAGTAAGCGTCAGGAGCTGCGTATATGATCAAGGCACGCGTGACAGTGACGCTGAAAAACGGCGTTCTCGATCCGCAAGGCAAGGCCATCGAGCACGCGCTCGGTGGACTTGGTTTTTCCGGCGTCGGTTCAATCCGCCAGGGCAAGGTGTTCGACATCGTGCTTGAGACATCGGATCGTTCCAGGGCCGAAGCCGAACTCAGGGACATGGCGGCCAAACTGCTCGCCAACACCGTGATCGAGGATTTCACGGTCGAGGTACTTTAAGCCATGAAAGCCGCCGTCATCCTGCTCCCCGGCCTCAATCGTGATCGCGACATGATTGCGGCGCTGACCAAGATCTCCGGTCAGGCCCCGCAAACGATCTGGCAAACCGAGACCTCGATCGACGACGATGTCGATCTGATTGTCATCCCCGGCGGCTTTTCCTATGGCGACTATCTGCGCTGTGGCGCGATTGCCGCACGCATGCCGGTGATGCAGGCGGTGCGCGAAAAGGCTGAAAAAGGCGCTCGCGTCATCGGCGTGTGCAACGGCTTCCAGATCCTGCTCGAAAGCGGCCTGCTTCCGGGCGCCCTGATGCGCAACGCCTCGCTCAGATTCGTCTGCCGCGAGGTCGAGCTTGAAGTCGCCAACGCGAATACGGTCTTTACCAGCGGTTACACGCAGGGCCAGATCATCCGCTGCCCGGTGGCCCATCATGACGGCAACTATTTCACCGACGCCGACACGCTCGCCGACATCGAAGCCGGCAATCAAGTGGCATTCCGCTACACCACGGACACCAATCCGAACGGTTCGCTCAACAATATCGCTGGCATCGTCAACAAGGCAGGCAATGTGCTGGGCCTGATGCCGCATCCCGAAAACCTGATCGAAACAGCTCATGGCGGCGCCGATGGCCGCGCCCTGTTCGAGGCCGCGCTTGGACTGGTCGACGCCTGAGGCTGCCGCAGGCGGTCTCCAGGACCCTGGCCTGCGAAATCTCGCAAGCGCACGCCCCGATTGCCGGAAGGCACCCTTGTGCGAGGGGGAATCGTGCTATTGCAGCCTTCGACGAATGCCATTTGGCCGGTGCCCGGAGCCCTCATGAACAAATTTTCTCTGACAGTGGTGCTGGTTTCCGGATTTCTGGCCTCAGCCTGTTCCCCTTCATCCGGTCCGGCCTCGGGCACAAGCTCCAATTCCCAGGCGGTCTCGACGCTGCAAAGGGTCAACAGCCAGGCTCATGTCTGCTGGCTCAAGGACAACGAGTTCAAGGAATTCGGCATCGTCCCCGAACTCGATACCACCAGCACGCCGCGGCTGTTGATCATTCCGCGCGGCAAGCCGCAATCCCTGCCGAAAGCGGTCATCGTCGCTTCAGCCAACAACGCCCAGTTCTACGGTCCGCTTTCCACCACACCGCTGGCAAGCCGGATCAATGGCGACATCTCGCGCTGGGCATCAGGCGGCACCGGGTGCTGAGAACGTGCGCTGCAAAGCGATTATCGCGCTGGCCATGTCCACAGTTTAGCATCGGCTTTCGGTCAAAAATTCAAATTCAAGGTGCCATCAGGCCCGCCAGTACGCTATAGCCTGCAGCAAGCACAGGACAAGAAGGGCGACCCCCGCCATGACCATTCCCAATACCGTTCCCATCACCGAAGAGCTGATTGCCGCTCACGGGCTCAAGCCCGAGGAATACCAGCGCATTCTCGATCTCATCGGCCGCGAGCCGAGTTTCACCGAGCTGGGCATTTTCTCGGCAATGTGGAACGAGCATTGCTCGTACAAGTCATCGAAGAAATGGCTGCGCACGCTGCCGACCGAGGGCCCGCGGGTTATCCAGGGACCGGGCGAAAACGCTGGTGTGGTCGATATCGGCGATGGCGATTGCGTGGTCTTCAAGATGGAAAGCCACAACCATCCCTCCTATATCGAACCCTATCAGGGTGCGGCGACCGGCGTTGGCGGCATCCTGCGCGATGTCTTCACCATGGGCGCGCGGCCGATCGCGGCGATGAACGCGCTCCGCTTCGGTGCACCCGATCACCCCAAGACCCGTCATCTGGTCTCGGGCGTTGTCGCCGGTGTCGGCGGTTATGGCAATTCCTTCGGCGTGCCGACGGTCGGCGGTGAAGTCGAGTTCGATGCGCGCTACAACGGCAATTGCCTGGTCAACGCCTTTGCCGCGGGCATCGCCAAGACCGATGCAATCTTTCTCTCCGAAGCCAAGGGCGTCGGGCTTCCGGTGGTCTATCTCGGCGCCAAGACTGGCCGCGACGGTGTCGGCGGCGCCACCATGGCATCGGCCGAATTTGACGAATCCATCGAGGAGAAACGTCCCACCGTGCAGGTGGGCGATCCGTTCACCGAAAAATGCCTGCTCGAAGCCTGTCTCGAACTCATGCAGACCGGCGCGGTCATCGCCATCCAGGACATGGGGGCTGCCGGTCTCACCTGCTCGGCGGTCGAAATGGGCGCCAAGGGCGACCTCGGCATCGAGCTCGATCTCGATCACGTGCCGGTGCGCGAAGAAAACATGAGCGCCTACGAGATGATGCTGTCGGAAAGCCAGGAGCGCATGCTCATGGTGCTCGAGCCCGAAAAGGAGGCGGAAGCCAAGGCAATCTTCGTCAAATGGGGCCTCGACTTCGCCATTGTCGGCAAGACCACTGACGATCTGCGCTTCCGCATCCTGCATCAGGGCGAGGAAGTCGCCAATCTGCCGATCAAGGAACTCGGCGACGAGGCTCCCGAATATGACCGCGAATGGCGCGAAATCGGCGGCCTGTCACCACTCGACACCGCCGACGTCGAAGAGCCGGAAGATTATGGCCAGGCGCTGCTCGATCTGCTCGGTTCGCCCAACAACGCCTCCAAGCGCTGGGTCTGGGAGCAGTACGACACGCTGATCCAGGGCAATTCCCTGCAGATCCCGGGTGGCGACGCGGGGGTCGTGCGTGTCGAGGGCCATGACACCAAGGCGCTGGCTTTCTCGTCCGACGTCACGCCGCGCTATGTCGAGGCAAACCCCTACGAGGGCGGCAAGCAGGCCGTCGCCGAATGCTGGCGCAACCTCACCGCCACCGGCGCCGAGCCGCTGGCGTCCACCGACAACCTCAATTTCGGCAATCCCGAGCGTCCGGAAATCATGGGCCAGCTGGTGATGGCTATCCAGGGCATCGGCGAAGCCTGCCGGGCACTGGATTTCCCCATCGTATCGGGCAATGTCTCGCTCTATAACGAAACCAATGGCGAGGCGATCCTGCCGACACCCACCATCGGCGGCGTCGGCCTGATCGACAACTGGAACCACATGGCCCGCATCGGCGGCGCCAGTGCTGGCGACGCCATAATCATGATCGGCGGTGACGGCACCCATCTTGGTCAGTCCGCATGGATGCGCGATTGTCTCGGCCGGGCCGAAGGCGCTCCGCCATCGGTCGATCTCATGGTCGAACGCCGCAACGGCGAATTCGTCCGTTCGGCGATCCGCAATGATCTGGTCACCTCATGCCATGACATTTCCTCGGGCGGACTTGCCGCAACACTCGCGGAAATGGCCATGGCCTCGGATCTGGGCATGGACATCGACCTGTCAGGCAGCAATGGCCCGGCGCACGCGCTGCTGTTCGGCGAGGATCAGGCGCGCTATGTCATCACGGTTCCTGCGGAACTGTCAGGCTATGTCGCCGCCAGCGCCGAAGGCGTGGGTGTTCCCTTCCGCCAACTCGGCATCATGTCGGGCGACAGCTTGCGTATCGACGGCCTGATGTCCGTGTCGGTATCCGCATTGCGCACCGCCCATGAATCATGGTTCCCTTCATTCATGGATAGCCCGGCGGCACTCGCCGCCGAATAGCCCAATCAGGAGCCTCACAACATGGCGATGAACGCAAACGATATCGAAAAATTGATCAAGGCCGGAATTCCCGACGCCCAGGTCACCATCCGCGATCTGGCCGGTGACGGCGACCATTATGCGGCGGAAGTGGTCTCGGAGAGCTTTCGCGGCAAAAGCCGGGTGCAGCAGCACCAGATGGTCTACAATGCGCTGCAGGGCAACATGGGCGGCGTTCTGCACGCCCTGGCGTTGCAGACCAGCGTGCCCGATTAAGCCTGGCCGGGACGGAAACTCGCAAACGATTGATCGGCAGAGACAACAGCAGGCTGTTTCCTGCCTTCAAAATGGCGTCGCGCTGAGCATATCATTCTGGCTTGATCCGCTTTGCAACCCGAGACCACAAATCAACGGAGCGTCATGAATACACCGACCCACATGCTGATAGGCGCAGCCTTGTTTGCCCGGAAGGATTATCCGTCGGTATCCGCCGCTGCGCTTGTGGGTGGTTTGGCGCCGGACATACCCCTGCTCGTCATGGTCGCCTATGCGACCCGGATCGCCGGAATTCCACAACAACAGGTCTACACCACCCTGTTCTTTTCCGAGCGCTGGCAGCAGGTTTTCGCGATCGACCACAGTTTCTTCGTCTGGGGCGCCTTGATTGCCGTGGGGATCGTGTTTCACTGGAAAGCCGTCATGGCGTTCGCGGGCGCCGGATTAGCCCATGCGGCGGTTGATTTTCTGACCCACCATGATGATGCACGTCGCCAGTTCTGGCCGGTTTCCGATTGGGTTTTCAAAAGCCCGGTTTCCTACTGGGATCAGGCTTATTACGGTGGATTGGTCGCCCCGTTAGAGGCGGTTCTGGTGGTAGTGTTGACCTTCATTTTGCTGAGACGACTGGATAAGTGGCGGGAGCGGATACCCATTCTCGCCGTTGCGGCGTTGCTTCTCGCCCCCATAATTTTAACCGGGGGCTTTCACGGTCTGCATGGAGTTGGCTGACCGTCCCTTGTCTCCATCGGTTCGGTCGTCCGAACCCGCCTGACTGTAACGACCCGCCACAATCGAACAAACCGGTGTGCAGGTTTATGCGCATCGGCGATGAGGTGACGCAACCTGCGCGGCAAGTGTCCGGCTCAGTCGCGTAGCATCACCACCACAACCGGGCCCGCCGGTTCGCCCGCGTCGATTTCCATATGGGCGCCCCAAGCCATGCTTGAGACTCCACCGTCGAAAAACAGCGCATTCGGGCACATGGCCACGTCCTTGAACAGCCGCGCGAAAGACCCGAGACTCACCGGATCGCGGGTGATTGCCAGTACCAGTTTGCCATCAGTGCGCACGCCCACCCCGTTGCGAATATATCTGGTGGTTCCGTCGGGCAGAAAGCGGGGATGGATTTCACCATTGATCACCAGCATTGGGCCGGACTGAGTCGCAAAGGCCGGTGCAATCTCCGCGCCGGCATAGGCCATTGTTTCCATCACTCCGGCAGTGCCGTCGGGGCGGATGAAAAACACTCCGTTGGGTTTGAGAAAGAAATTGCCGAAATCATCGTCTGTGTTGAGCGGCGAAATCTCTTTCCCGTCCTCGACATAAAGTCCCACCGGCGTCATGTCGGAGTGGTACATGCCTGCATTCATCGCCAGCACCGGCGTTTGACCGAAGGTCGCCAAAGCCGTCACCGCCCGCTTCACGCTGCCATGCGGCACGCCGGTCCGGTCCCGATAGACCAGTCTTGTCGCGTTGGCTGCGGGATCGATGATGCACAGGCTCGCCCGCGCGCCCTCAAACACGGTTTCCTCGCAGATATCCGGCCTGTCTAATGCTGTCATGGCTTCGTTCCCGTTTGATCCCGCCATTCCTGCTTCAGGCAGCTTGCCGGTCGGGACCAGCGCACTCCAGAAGAACAAGCCGCCAGCCACAAAAAGCAGGATGATCAGCAAATACAGGGTGCGGTATTTTGTCATGATGAGACTTATAATGCGTGGCTTCTTGTCTTGTCATGCGCGCCGCGTTATCTGAAGGACAAAGAAATATCGTGGCTACACGTCTTGAAAGGATCCTACGATGTCCGGTATCAATGAATTCATCGACAATGAAGTGAAAAGCAACGACGTGGTGCTGTTCATGAAAGGCACCCCGCAATTTCCGCAGTGCGGTTTTTCCGGTCAGGTTGTCCAGATCCTGGATTACCTCGGCGTACCCTACAAGGGCGTCAACGTGCTGGCGGATGATTCGCTGCGCAACGGCATCAAGGAATACTCCAACTGGCCGACCATTCCGCAGCTTTACGTCAAGGGCGAGTTTGTCGGCGGGTGCGACATCATTCGCGAGATGTTCCAGTCGGAAGAGCTGCAGCAGCACATGACCACGGCCGGCATTCCGGTCAAAGCGGCCTGAAACACTGTTCATCTGATGCGGCAAGAGGCGGATTTTCCGCCTCTTTTCGTTTCAGCCAAAAACACCCCGCGGTTGATCCGCCTTCCCGCCATTCAAAGCAAGTCTGGAGACCTTGATCATGACCTGGACCATCTACCTCTCTGGCGAAATCCATTCCGACTGGCGCGAGCAGATTGAAACAGGCGCGCGCTCTGCCGGCCTGCCTGTTGCATTCAGCGCCCCCGTCACCCATCACGAAGCCTCCGACGATGTCGGCGTAGCCATTCTTGGCACCGAGCCCGACAAGTTCTGGCACGACCACAAGGGCGCGCAGATCAACGCCATCCGCACCCGCACATTGCTCGACAAGGCAGATATCGTCGTTGTCCGCTTCGGCGAGAAATACAAGCAGTGGAATGCGGCCTTCGACGCGGGCTACGCCGCGGCTCTTGGTAAACCCCTGATCATCCTGCACCAGGACGAGCATGCCCACGCACTCAAGGAAGTTGATGCGGCAGCGCTTGCCGTCGCCAGGACTCCGGATCAGGTGGTGGCGATCCTGCGCTATGTCATCACCGGTGCGCTTCCGGGTTACACAGAGACGTCCGACGCCGCACAGTGAGCTGATCCGGGTCCTCGGCTCCGGTTTGCCCTCGCGCCCATCCGCGCTGATTGAGCCGCCTGTGGCAAAAGACGGATGATTAACCCGCCCCGGGTATGATCGGACTGCTTCATCTGCCGCCACAACGCACGTTTCCCAGGATACCGATGTGAACACCGACCCGAGCCCGTTTCAGCCGGACAGCAAAGGATCGGGCAAAGCGCTCTTCTCCGGATCGTCATCCCTTTTCAGGTTCACAATCGCCGCCGGCCTTGTGGTCGCCATCTCGTTGCCCCTGATCCGGTGGCTTGATCGACCCGAACGCATCCAGTGCGATGCCTATATCGAGGCTCCAGAGGGGATCAGCCTGATTGCCCACGCAGGCGGCGGATTGCAACAGGGCGACTACTCGAATTCGAAGGAAGCGCTGGATCAATCGCTGAGCCACGGGTTCGAGCTGTTTGAACTGGATTTCAACCGGACCAGCGATGGGGCACTGGCCATCGGCCACGACTGGACGGACCAGTATCGTTACTGGAACCGGCTTGGCTGGGGCGACTGGCTCACGTCTTTCTTTTTCGCGCCCTCAGCGCGCAGCTACGAGGCGGCAACGCCCGGTTTCGGTCTGACACGCCTGTCGCTGGACACCCTGCTCGACTGGTTGCGCGCCAATCCGGGCAGGATCGTCACCGACTTCAAGTCCGGCAACATTGACGGACTGGCCTGGATCGCAAGCAGGGCCGGGCCATTGCAGCATCGGTTCGTCCCCCAGATATATTCACTGTCTGAATACCAAGCTGTCCGGGAGCTGGGATATGACGATATCATCTTCACCAGCTACCGACTGCCTCCCACCGCCGAACTGTTCTCACAAATCGATCAACTGGATCTTTTCGCCATCACCGTCCCCGCTGCCGCGGTTGCAGACGCGGCAAGGGTGATTTCGAAACACCGGCTTTTCACCCACACAATCAATTCACCGGTCACATTGCCAGCCGCTGGTTACTATACTGATTGTCTGATTCCGGCGAAATCGCCTGACGGAATCTGAAACCCGCGTTCCGGATTGACCGGTCCGCGCCGTCGTCGTTTTGGAGGTTCCATGCCCGGAGTTCACGCCTCGATCAGCAGTCAGGTCCGTGCTGCAATCGCCGTAATTGTCAACGACACGGCCGGTTTATCGACTTACGCCCGGGATGACGATCAATGACCGGCGCGCCCTATACCGGCTTTGGCGAAAAGGCCCTGCCCTTTCTCAAGGCGCTGGGTTTTCACCAGAACCGCGAGTGGTTTCACGCCAACAAGGACATGTTCGAGGCACATCTCAACGAGCCGCGCGGACGGCTGATCGATGATCTGGCGCAGGCTCTGGCGGACAGGAAGATCCCGCTGACATGCAACCGCAAGACATCGACATTCCGCATCAACCGCGATGTCCGCTTTGCCAAGGAAAAGCACCCCTACAACACCCACATCAGCGCGGTGATCACCCGTACCGCCACCAAGAAGGACCAAGGGCTGCTGTATTTTCATGTCTCCCCGGATGACAGCTTTCTTTCCGTCGGGTTCTACGCCATGGAATCAGACGAACTCCGGGCCTTCCGGGAAGCAATTGTCGCGCGCAAGGCCCAGTTCGACGCAGCACTCGAGCCGCTGTTGGATCTCGGTTTCGTGTTCGACATGGAAAACAGTCTCAAGCGCACGCCGCGCGGATTCGAGGCGATCACCGATCCGCAAACCGTTGGTCTGCTCCGTCTGAGACACCTGACCCTGTCACGACGTTTTTCCGCCGACCGGCTCAAGGGGACCGCGCTGCTGGACGATCTGACCGAACTGGCGGAAGTGGCCCAACCATTCCTCGGTTTCGGCTGGCGGGTGATTGATCCCGTCCGCGCCGCCCGTGACGAAATCAGCCACTGAGAAAAAGCATCACGCACAATCGCTGCGCGTCCGCAGGTCATTCAACCCCGGTCACGGACGCAACCCGCATCAACCAACCCTGGCTTGACGACCGGATCACCGCCGCCGCCGGTTCCAGCGTCTTTGCCAAGAGACCTTCGACGGGCCGTCGCGCCAGACCACCTCCAGCCGTCCCGCCCGCGGGCTCGCGGTCGCCAGCGTGCCATCGATGATGACGATCCCGCAATATTCCATGATTTAGAGGTCGTCGGGGTGACATTGTCCGTCGCTGATACAGCGTTCAGCAAGTCGAGTGGTCGGCATTGCGAGACTTTACGGATCGCCCCACCGGGGTTATGAACGTCATCGGCTCCGGTCACGACGACCCGCCTTCTGAAGCCCCAATCCCGAAAACCCCGACACGATCGCCTGGTACGCGGATTTGGATTCAGCTTTACAATCAGCAGATGCACAGATGCATCCTGTTATCGACTGGATAGGCAATTCAATGCACGGAAAAACGGCTGCCACTGCGATCCCGCCTGCGACCATTGCAGGCATCAGCCGCCCTCAATTCATCGCAATCGTCGCCTCGCTGATGGCCCTGAACGCGCTGGCGATCGACATCATGCTGCCGGCTTTTCCCGACATAGCCATGGGCTTCGGCGTTACCGATGCCAATCAGGTGCAGTTCGTGCTGCTGACCTACATTATCGGCTTTGGCGGCGCGCAGCTGTTTTTCGGACCAATCTCCGACCGGTTCGGCCGGCGCAATCCCCTGTTCATCGGGATCGCGCTCTATGCGCTGTGTTCGATCGCGGGCGCACTTGCTCCAAGTTTCGAATTTCTGCTGCTGGCAAGGTTCCTGCAGGGCATCGGCGCCGCCGCAACCCGGGTCATTGCGCTGTCTGTGGTTCGCGACACGCATTCGGGCCGTGGAATGGCCGCCACCATGTCACTGGTCATGATGGTCTTCATGGTGGTTCCGGTGTTCGCGCCGATGATGGGTCAGGTGATCATCCTTGCCGGCGACTGGCATCTCATTTTTGTGTTCATGACCGCTGTTTCGCTGCTGGTTGGTACCTGGGCCGCTTACCGATTGCCCGAAACCCTCAAGCCGGAAAATCGCAGGCCGCTGACGCTCAAGAGCATCCGCGAGGCCTTCGCCATCGTGCTGACCAATCGGATTGCGCTGTTTTACACCCTTGCCACCAGCTTCTATTTCGGCTCGCTGTTCGGCTTTCTGAACGTGGCGCAGCCGATCTATGTCGATATTTACGGCCTGGGCAGCTATTTCCCCATTGCTTTCGCTGCTGTCGCCGTCGTCATGGCCGGATCGTCGTTTCTCAATGCCCGGCTTGTCGGCCGCTTCGGACAACGCCGTCTGTCGCACGGCGCCCTGATTGCATATCTCGTTCTGGGCGTAATTTTTGCCACGCTGACCGCCATCGGGCCGATCCCGTTCTGGCTGTTTTTCGGAATTTCCCTGCTTATGATGCCGTTGTTCGGTTTTGTCGGCTCGAACTTCAATTCCATCGCCATGGAGCCGCTCGGCGCCATCGCCGGCACTGCTTCCTCGACGCTCGGGTTTGCGCAGACTGTCGGAGGCGGCGTTGTTGGAGCCTTGATCGGTCAGGCCTATGACGGAACGGTGTTCCCGCTCGCCGCCGGGTATGCCCTGGTTTCGGCAGTCTCGCTGATCATGGTGGTGATCGCGGAAAAGGGCAGGTTGTTCGGCGTCGGCACACCGGATTGATCTCAGGTCAGAGCGCCGCCCTGCCAAGGCTACGGCGCTAAGCCCGCCACAAGGCTTCGCGCACCATGGTCCAGTTGGCGCAATCGCTGGTCGCCAGCAAACCGCCATCAAGATGCTCGGGCCGGTAGGCGCTGCCATCAAAGCGGCGGACATAGCCGCCCGCCTCCTGGGTGATCAGTGCGCCAGCCAGATGATCCCAGGGCATCAGCTTGTTGTAGAGCGCAAAATTGATGTGACCACCCGCCAGCAGCCGGTACTCCTGCGCCGCGCAGCGGTAACCAACTCCGCCCAGGCACAGCGCCTGGTTGCGGGCCACGATGCTGCGCTCGGGCTCCGGCATGTATTGCCATGAAGCCGAGCCGATCATTTCCCCGATGGATCCGACGGGCTGTGCAACCCGCAAGGCGGTTTCGCGCCCGTCATGCCGTCGCAGCAAGGCACCCGCCCCCTTCTGCGCCATGATCCAGTCCTGGCCAACCGGATCGTGAATGATCCCGGCGACCGTCTCGCCAGCTTCGACAATGCCCAGCATGACGCCGAACGAGGCGACCCCGGAAGCGAAATTGAAGGTGCCATCGATTGGATCGACCACAAAAGCGCGCTTGTCCGATTTCGTCCAGTTATCAAGCAGCGCCGGATTGTCGGACACCGCCTCTTCGCCGATCACCAGCGAACCGGGAAATTTCGCAAGCAGCGCTTCGGTGATCATGCGTTCCGCATTCACATCCGCCTCGGTGACAAGATCATCGGCCGAGGTCTTGTGCCGCACCGCGCCCTCATCGAGGTTGCGAAACCGCGGCATGATTTCCGTCGTTCCGGCTTCCTGCAGCAAAGCCGCCAGCCAGTCCATATCGGCTGCGCCAAGTGGGGTCATGTGCCTGCTTTCTCGGGTTGGACCGACAGACCCGCAAAATCGAACAGCGACCTGTCGAGAAGGTGGGAAGCCCTGGCGTTGCCGAGCGCGCGGATCATCGAATCCTTGCGGCCGGGCATCCGCTGCTCGATGTCGGCAATCATCGCTTTCATAACATTGCGTTGCAAACCATCCTGTGAACCGCACAGGTCACACGGAATGATCGGAAACTGGAGCGCCTCGGCGAACCGCGCCAGATCCTCTTCGGCGCAATAGGCCAGAGGTCGCAGGACCATCACATCGCCATCATCATTGAGCAGCTTCGGCGGCATCGCCGCCAGCCGTCCGCCATGAAAGAAATTGAGGAAAAAGGTCTCGAGAATATCGTCGCGATGATGACCCAGCACCAGCGCCTCGCAGCCCTCTTCCCGCGCGATGCGATAGAGATTGCCGCGCCTCAACCGCGAGCACAGCGCGCAATAGGTCGCTCCCTCCGCCACCTTGCCGGTCACCACAGAATAGGTATCGCGGTATTCGATCCGGTGCGGCACATTGTGGGAAGTCAGGTAGTCGGGCAGCACATGCTTTGGAAAGTTCGGCTGGCCCTGATCGAGATTGCAGGCAATCAGATCGACCGGCAGCATGCCGCGCCATTTCAGATCCATCAACAACGCCAGCAACCCGTAGGAATCCTTGCCGCCCGACAATGCCACCAGCCAGCGTGGACGCACCGATGTCTCGGCTTCCGCCGGCGGCGCCATGGCAAAATCCTCAATCGCCTGCCGCACATTGCGGATCAGCCGCTTGCGCAGCTTGTTGAACGAAACGCTCGACGGCGCACCCGCATAGAGCGACGGTCCCGCCCCTGTCGCCGGCTCCATCGTCTCCACACTGTCGATCACATCACTCATGGCACCCGGGATGATGGCTTTGACCAGATCAGTCAAGCCCCGAACACCGACCATTCCATTCGCCTGGCCAATTGTTCCAGTGCTGCGGTGCCGAGTTTGGAATTGCCGACATGGTCAAGCCCGGGGGACCAGACCGCGATCGAGGCTTTTCCCGGTGCTATTGCCAGGATGCCGCCGCCAACGCCGCTCTTGCCGGGCAAGCCGACGCGGAAGGCAAATTCACCCGAACCGTCATAATGGCCGCACATCAGCATGATGGCGTTGATCCGCCGCGCCCGCTGCGGCGATACAACTTGCGCGCAGGTCACCGGGTCGCGTCCCTGGCTCGCCAGAAACAATCCGGCGCGAGCCAGTTGCTGGCAGCTCATGACGATGGCGCATTGATGGAAATACACACCCAGCACATGATCAACCGGATGATCGATATTACCGAATGAGCGCATGAAATGCGCCAGCGAGGCATTGCGGTCGCCGTGGGCAGTTTCAGACCGCGCCACGTGCTCGTCGATCAGGATCGAATCATCATCGGCCAGATGACGGATGAACTGGATGATCTCGCCGATTGCTTCGATCGGCCTGTGTCCGGCCATGATCAGATCGACCACCGCGATGGCGCCGGCATTGATGAACGGATTGCGCGGGCGGCCCTTTTCCTGCTCGAGCTGGACGATCGAGTTGAACGGATTGCCCGACGGCTCGCGCCCGACACTGCTCCACACCGCGTCGCCGAGCTTGCCCAGCGCCAGAGCCAGCGTGAACACTTTCGACACGCTCTGGATCGAGAACGGAGTCGCCGCATCACCGGCTGAAAGCACACGCCCGTCCGGCAACGCCACGGCAATGCCGAACTGGTTCGGATCGACCTTGGCCAGTTCGGGAATGTAATGCGCCACCTCGCCACGCTCGGCAGCAATCGCGGCCTCAAGGGCGATCTCGTCAAGCACATCTTGCAGATCAGTCATTGTCTGTCTCCGGGCACACCAGCTGCAGCCAATCTCGCATACAAAAAGGCCGCCCCGAAAGGCGGCCTTGATCTGACGCGATCCTGGAAGGAAGGATCAGCGTGAATAGAATTCGACGACCAGGTTCGGTTCCATCACCACTGCGTAAGGAACGTCGCCGAGCGTCGGCACGCGAACGAAGGTGGCCGACATCTTGTGGTGATCGGCTTCGATGTATTCCGGCACGTCACGCTCTGCGAGCTGGGCCGATTCGAGCACGATGGCCAACTGCTTGGACTTTTCCTTGACCGCAACGACATCACCCGGCTTGCAACGGAACGAGCCGATGTTGACGCGCTGGCCGTTGACAGTGATGTGGCCGTGGTTGACGAACTGGCGAGCCGCAAAAATCGTCGGCACGAACTTGGCGCGGTAGACGACGGCGTCAAGACGCTGCTCGAGAAGGCCGATCAGGTTTTCAGGCGTATCGCCCTTCATCCGGTTGGCTTCGTCATAGGTCTTGCGGAACTGCTTTTCCGAAATATCGCCGTAATAGCCCTTCAGCTTCTGCTTGGCGCGCAGCTGCACACCAAAGTCGGAAAGCTTGCCCTTGCGGCGCTGACCGTGCTGACCGGGGCCGTATTCACGGCGGTTGACCGGGGACTTCGGACGGCCCCAGATGTTTTCGCCCATACGGCGGTCGAGTTTGTACTTGGACGATTCGCGCTTGCTCATCGCATTTCCTTTCAAAAGGTTAACCCGGCCTGTTGCCAAACCGGATGAAGGAAACGCGCCCTCCTCTGGCCCCCGTTTTCGGGACCTGACAGGACAGTTCACGCACGCATTGTGATAAACCGTCCACGGGACACGTAAGAAAACGCGAGGGGATGAACCCTCGCGCTGCCAGGGTGTCTACGGTGGAAAGGATCGCAAGTCAACCGTTTGCACTTCCCTCGCACACAAATCTCCAGGCTGCTGCATCCTCAGTGAACCCGGCATGTCCCCGCGATATTTCCGTAGACCACAAGGTCCGCTATAGCAGTATTTTCCGTCAACTGGATTGGGATTCGCCATGACCGACACTGTTCTCGACCGTTTGCTCCGCTACGTCGTCATCGACACCCAGTCGGACCCCTCCTCCCTGGCGCAGCCCTCGACCGAAAAGCAGAAGGATCTGGGCCGTGTGCTGGTCGCGGACCTGCTGGCGCTCGGTCTCAACGACGCGCACATGGACGAGCACGGCAATATCTATGCGACGCTGCCCGCCAACTCCGGCAAGGATGTGCCGGTGATCTGCTTCTGCTCGCACATGGACACCGCGCCGGATTTCACCGGGACCGACGTCAAGCCGAATGTCGTGCGCAACTATCAGGGCGGAGACATTCAACTGACCGGTGACACCAGCCGCGTGATCCGCGTCAGCGAACATCCCGAGCTCAACAACCAGATCGGCCACGACATCGTCACCACCGACGGCACCACGCTGCTCGGCGCCGACGACAAGGCTGGTATCGCCGAAATCATGACGGCGGCACAATTTCTGATCGACAACCCGAACATCAGGCACGGCACCATCAGGCTGCTGTTCACAACAGACGAGGAAATCGGCCGTGGCGCTGACAAGGTCGACATCGACAAACTCGGCGCCGCCTTCGGCTATACGCTGGACGGCAGCACCATCGGCGAAATCGAGAACGAGACCTTCTCCGCCGACGGCGTCGAGATCGAGATCACCGGCGTCGCCCAGCATCCGGGTACCTCCAAGGGCGTGATGGAAAACGCCATCAAGATTGCCGGCGAGATCATCGCCCGCCTGCC
This sequence comes from Hoeflea sp., assembly GCF_039975035.1. GTDB lineage: Bacteria > Pseudomonadota > Alphaproteobacteria > Rhizobiales > Rhizobiaceae > Hoeflea. Next base: position 15,448 of record NZ_JBDWHW010000119.1, read on the forward strand.
CCGGGGAATCGCGCCTGAAACCACCGATGGCCGACAGGGCTTCATTCATCCCACCGGCATTTCCGGATCGATGGACAAGGCCCGGCTTTCCTTCATCATTCGTGATTTCGTCAACGATGGCCTTGCCCGCAAGGAAGCCATCCTCAGGGAGATCGCTGAGCAGGTGATGACCGCCTATCCCGGCTCAAGCATGCGCTTCACCGTGGTCGAGCAATATCGCAACATGAAGGAAGTGCTCGACCGTCATCCCGAGGTCATGGCCAATCTGGTCGAAGCCGTCCGCCGCGCCGGCCTTGAGCCGGTGACCCATTCGATTCGCGGCGGCACCGACGGCTCGCGCCTGTCATTCATGGGCCTGCCCTGCCCCAACATCTACACCGGCGGCCACTCCTATCATTCGCCACTGGAATGGATCAGCGTCCAGGACATGGAGAAATCAGTGGAGACGATTGTCGAACTGGTCAAAGTCTGGGAGGAGCGGGCTGGAACATAAGGGACTTAGCCCTCACTCCGCCGCCTCGGCACTGCCCGCATCCTCATCAGCCGCATCCGCAGCCCCCGGCGCGGTTTCGGCCTGCAGTTCCGGAATCCCGACAATGCGTTTTCCTGACAGATCTGCATGGACGATGATCAGGCCCTGCTCCTCGAAATAGCCCAGCAGCCGCCGCGCCCGGCGGGCGGAATGGGTGCCGTAGGCCCGCGCGATGCGGGCGTCTGAGGGACAGGGCTCGGACCTGATCGCGGCATTGGCCAGCATCAGGAACACGCCTTGCAGGTCATCGGTGACGGTGGCGGACAGCGACAGCGCTGTTGCCCAGGCTTCGGTCTCCGCCGTCTCGGCATCCACGCCCGAACGCGCAATCGCGACACGGCGGCGGAAATCCGAAAGCGGCATTGGCGAACCTGAAACCCTGCGCATCCTCAACCGCACCAGAAAGTCCTGATAGAGCGCCGCATCGGTGCGATAGCCCGATTGCGGATCGGCGAGGATTTCCCCAAGCACGGTGGCAATCCGCTCTTCGCGTTCTTCCGGCGACATTCCCGGGGTGGCCGATTCCGGCCCGGATTTCGCAAGCGGCGCGTCGCCGAGAGGCGTGGCGCGTGACAGTTCCGCCAGAATGTCGGTGGTAGGCCGCGGCGCGGGCCGCGCCCGGCGTTGGGTCAGGCGGGCAAATTCCTCCGGATCGGGCGTAAAGATCAGATCCTCCACGTCAGCCACTGTCTCCGGCATCGGCATCAGTTTCGGGCTCGACGAGCGCGCCTGCGTCTGCACCTCGCCAATGCTGATCGGCAAGGGCCGCCGCGACAGCGCCGGGCCAAGGCCGACGAAATTGCCGCGCGTGAGATCGCGGAACATCTCCGCCTGACGCCGGTCCATGCCCAACAGATCAGCCGCACGCGCCATGTCGATATCGAGAAATGTCCGGCCCATCAGGAAGTTGGAGGCTTCCGCCGCAACGTTCTTGGCCAGCTTGGCTAGCCGCTGGGTGGCGATCACGCCCGCCATCCCGCGCTTGCGGCCGCGGCACATCAGGTTTGTCATCGCGCCGAGCGACATCTTGCGTGCATCTTCGGAAACGTCGCCGCCGACGGCGGGCGCAAACATCTGCGCCTCGTCGACCACGACCAGCACCGGATACCAGTGTTCGTGATCGGCATCGAACATGGCGTTGAGAAACACCGCAGCCGCGCGCATCTGCTGCTCGACATCGAGCCCCTCCAGCGACAGCACGCAGGAGACCCGGTGCCGCCTTATGCGGCTGGCAATTCCCGCCAGTTCGGCCTCGCTGCGCTCACCCTCGACCACCAGATGTCCGTATTTGTCCGACAGTGTGACAAAATCGCCCTCAGGGTCGATAATCACCTGCTGCACCCATTGCGCCGACTGCTCGAGCAGACGCCTGAGCAGATGCGACTTGCCCGAACCGGAATTGCCTTGCACCAGAAGACGGGTCGCCAGCAATTCCTCGATGTCGAGCTTGGCCGGCTGTCCGCCCGCCAAACTCCCCATGTCAATTCCGACCTGCACCTTGGCTCAACTCCGTTTTACGCGACGCACACACCCGACCGATTCTATTCGGCAACCGGGCACCGGCCTGTCTACCAGACTATTGCTCTCTCGCGGAGCGTGGAACCGGAAATACACAGAATTCCGGCCCGGGTTCCAATGCGCACCGCCACATCGGGACCGTCAGGCTCACACGGTTGTCAGCCCAAACCCGTGCATCAGCCGGAGCCCGCTGTAATCCGGTTTGCCCGAGGTGAACACCACCGTGTCCTTGGCGTCCGGCAGCGCATCGCCACCCGGCAACGTCTCGACAATTGCTAGCGCGCGGCGCGCGATCGCTTCCGCCGGATCGATCCAGTCCACCGGCCAGGGCGCCAGCTTGCGCATACGGTTGACCAGAAACGGAAAATGCGTGCAGGCCAGCACCACGATGTCGGTCTGCTGGCCGTCATGGCTGACAAAACACGGATCGATTTCCGCCTTCACCGCCGCCTCGTCGACAAAACCCTTGCGCATGTAGGTTTCGGCGAGTTCGGCGAGATTTTCCGAGCCCACCAGCCGCACATGCACCTTGTCGGCGTAATCGCGGATCAGGTCACGGGTGTATTGCCGCTTGACCGTACCGGGCGTCGCCAGCACCGAAACCAGGCCCGAGCGGGTGCGTTCGGCAGCGGGCTTGATCGCCGGCACCGTGCCGACAAACGGCAGCTCCGGATAGGCCTGGCGAAGCGCCGGCATGACGATGGTCGAGGCGGTGTTGCAGGCAATCAGTGCCAGCGCCGGATTGTACCGCTCAATCAGCCCGGCGAACAGGTTGACGATGCGCTCGCTGAGCGCCCCCTCTTCCCATCGTCCATAGGGAAAGCCGGCGTCGTCGGCGACATAGACGAACCGCCTGCCGGGCATGATCACCCGTGCCTCGCGCAGCACGCTCAGCCCTCCGATACCGCTGTCAAACACCACGACAGGCTGATCGCTCATTCCTCGTCTCCCGCCTCAACCGGCTTGCGCCGGCCGGACCGGCTGAACTTGTCAAAT
>NZ_JBDWHW010000120.1:0-30597 GCF_039975035.1 Hoeflea sp.
CGGCTCCAAACCGGACCAGGGTTTCCGCTTCGCTGGGCCAGCGCGCCAGTGCATTGGAAACGCCATGTGAAATGCTCGGCGCACAAAATCCGCCATTCCGCCCGCTGGCAGCCCCGCCGCAGCGCTTGGCTTCCAGCACCACAATGCGTGCATCGCGATAGCGTTCACGCGCCTTGAGCGCGCACCAGAGCCCGGTGAATCCGCCACCGATGATGGCAAGATCGCAAACGCCATCCTCGCTCAGCGGTGGTTGCGCCGCACCGGGTGCAACGGTGCTCCACCAATACGGATCGGTTGAGGCGCCAGCAAGACGTTGCTTGATGTTCATGCAAGCACTCTTTGAATAGTGCTCATTGGGGATCGTCTCCGCCAAGGTACCAGCCCCAGTCGCAACCATGATCAAAGCGGGTGATCTGCTTTGTTTCCAGATAGGCGTCATAGCCAGCCTGCCCCAGTTCACGCCCGATTCCGGAGCTTTTGAAGCCGCCCCAGGGCGCCTGGGTGAAGGTGGGCTGCGAACAGTTCACCCAGATGATTCCGGCCCGCAATTTCGCCGCAACACGGTCGCACCGCTCCAAATCATCCGACATCACTGCGCCCGCCAGTCCATACGGACTGTCATTGGCCAGGCTTATGGCCTCTGCTTCGGTATCAAACGGGTTAACGCAAACCACGGGGCCAAAAATCTCCTCACGCCAGATTTCCGCATCCAGCGGCACATCGGCAAACACGGTGGGCTGGATGTAATAGCCCTTGGCAAAGCCATCCGGTCGTCTGCCGCCGGTGATCAGCTTCGCACCGCTTGTTCTGGCGCGTTCCAGAAAGCCCATGATTTTGTCATACTGGCTCCTGGCAACGACCGGCCCAAGCTTGACGCCATCCTGATCTCCCGGACCGATGGTGATGGCTTCCGCCGCCTGTTTGAGACGCTCGAGCAAACGGGGATAGAGCGCGCGCTGGACCAGGATTCGAGACGTGGCCGAGCAGACTTCGCCCTTGTTCCAGAAGATGCCAAAGAGAATCCATTCGACAGCCTTTTCCAGATCACAATCGTTGAAAATGATGAACGGTGATTTTCCGCCCAGTTCGAGCGAGACGGTGCGAATTCCGCCCGACGCAGCCTGCATGACCTTGCGTCCTGTCGGCACCGAGCCGGTAAAGGCAAGCTTGTCGACCAGCGGGTGTTCGGACAGTGGCGCACCGGCATCCGGCCCAAATCCGGTGACAAGATTGAACACGCCCGGCGGCACACCGGCCGCATCAATGATGCGCGCCAGTTCGACGCAGGACATCGAGCAAAGCTCGGAAGGCTTGAGAACAATTGTGCATCCGGCGGCAAGGGCTGGCGCCACTTTCCACACCGCCATCAACATGGGGAAATTCCACGGCGTGATCGCGCCGACGACACCAGCGGGTTCCCGCCGGATCCGGCTTTCGAAACGTTCATCACCGACATCAAGCCGGGTATCACCCCTGGCTTCGGCGGCTTCGGCCAGATCGGCGTAATAATCGAAACAGAAGGCGGCATCTTCGATATCCCAGACGGCCTCCGGCAGCGGCTTGCCATTGTCCCGGGTCTCAAGCGCGGCGATATCGTCGACACGGACCTTGATACCCTGAGCGATTTTTCTCAGAACGGCGGCCCTGCCCGATCCACCGAGGCCGGACCAGACACCGCTGTCGAATGCACGGCGAGCAGCACGAACCGCGCGATCGATATCCTCGGCCTGTCCCGCCGCCACTTCGGCAAAGGCAGTTTCGGTCGCGGGATTAATCGCCGGGAAATGCCCGCCAGCCGCAGCCGGTACAAAAGCACCGTCGATGTAGAGCTCAGTTTTCATGAAAATACCTCTCGTCGCGTATCCGGTCTGTCAAACGTGCTTGCGCCCGCCTGCTTCCAGGAACCAGTCGTCGGGATAGGGGTACCACCAGTCATGGCGAACCGGTTTGTGGTCCATGATCACCATCTTGGACCGGCGAAAGGCGTCGAGACCCTGACGGCCCAGCTCGCGGCCCAGACCAGACGCCTTCCAGCCGCCAAAGGGCAGGGCGTCATTGTCGATCATCGGGTTGTTGACCCAGACCATCCCGGCCTCGAGCCGTTCCGCAGCCTCATGCGCCTCTTCCAGATTGGTCGTGAAGATGGACGCGCCAAGACCGAACGGACTGTCGTTGGCCATGGCGATTGCCGTGTCGAAATCCGGCACGCGCACGATGGACACGACCGGGCCAAAGACCTCGGTCCTGAGGATCTCCATCTCCGGCGTGCAGCCGGTGAGAATGGTGGGTTCGAAGAACCAGCCCTTTTCCAGCCCCTGCGGCATGCCGCCGCCAATCTCGATTTTCGCTCCCTTGGCGACAGCGTCGGCAACCAGCCGCTCAATTTTCTGCAGCGCAGCCTGGCTTACCAGCGGACCGATTTCGGATTTGTCGAGACCATTGCCGATCCGCAATTGCCTGGTTTCGGCCACGAAGGCTTCGACGAATTCATCGTGAATGCTGTCAACGACATACAGTCGCTCGGTTGATGTGCAGACCTGACCGGACATGTGAAAGGCCCCGGTCACTGCACCGGCCGCGGCAATGGCGATCGGCGCGTGTGCCGTGATGATCATCGGATCAGACCCGCCAGCCTCGATGACCGCCGGTTTCATCTTGCGCGCGGCTGCCGCTGCCACCGCCTGTCCTGCCCCGACCGACCCGGTGAAGGCAATTGCGTGTGTCTTGTCACTGTCCACCAGCGCCACTCCGACGGCAGCACCTCCTGGCAGGCATGCCACAAGATCGTCTGGCAGCGTGTCAAACACCTTCATGAATTCCAGTGTCGACAATGTTGTGGCTTCGGCGGGTTTGATCACGCACCCATTTCCCGCAGCCAGCGATGCGGCAACCGTCCAGCACATCAACAGGATCGGGAAATTGAACGGCATGATATGCGCTGAAACGCCATAGGGTTCATAGCGCGCATACTGCAAGGAGCCTGCTTGCGTGGTGCCCGCCACCTTGCCCGCCTCGTCACGCGCCATTTCTGCGTAATACCGGAAGATCGAAGCGCAATTGGCCACTTCGCCAATGGCTTCCGGATAGGGCTTGCCCATTTCCCGCGACATCAGGATCGCGCAGGTGGTCACGTCGTTTGCTTCGATCCGGTTGGCCAGGCGATGCAGTGTTTGCGCCCGTGTCTTGGCGTCGATCTTTTTCCATAGGGCTTGCGCTGTATTGACCCGGGTCAGCACCAGCTCGATTTCGGAAGACGTCACATCGCCCCGCTTGCCAACCTCTTCCAGCGTTGCCGGATCGATCACAGCATGGGCGGCACCAGTGCTCGGCACAAAGTGCGGCGCCAGAAAGTAACGAGGTGTGGCCGTTTCAGACATGGATCATTCCTTCATTTTCTTGTGACGGCGGCCCGAGAGCCTTGCCTTTCGCGGCCCAACCGGGCAGCTGCGTGTTCAGAAAATCCTTGATTTCGACAAGACCGGCATCAGAAAGCGCGCTCTCAAGCTGCCGCAACACACGAGGCAGAAATGCGAGATACTGGGTCTTGCGGTCGCGCTTGGCGAGCCGCACAAACACGCCGGCGATGCGCGCATGACGCTGTGCGCCCAGCAAGGCATAGCGCTGCCGGATGGCGGCTGGGCCACCCAGTCGAGCCGGCGCATTGGCGACGTATCGGCCAAGCAAAGCCGCTTCGAGACCGGGAGCCAGGTCCCGGCGCGCATCCTGCAGAAGCGAGACGAGATCATATTCACACGGCCCGAGAATGCCGTCCTGAAAATCAAGCAGCCCACAGCGCGCCACGTCCGTCCGCTCAGGCAGATACATCAGATTGTCGACATGGAAGTCACGCAGCACCAGCGTCTGGGCGCAATCTTGCAGAGGAGCCAGGGCCTCGGCCCAAAGCGTGCGGAATGTCTCCTGAAACACCGACCGGTCAAGGGACGGACTGACTGCCGGCGCGAACCATTGCGAAAAGATGTCGAGTTCCGCGAGATATGTCGCCATGTCATATTCGGGGCATGCAACTTCAGCGCCATGGACATCGTGATGCAGATGCAGGAGCGCATCGACCGCAAGCCCATAAAGGTCTGCCTCGCTTGTGCCTTCAGACAGGCATTTCGAATAAGTGTCTGCTCCAAAATCCTCGACCAGTCCAAGACCGGTTGACGGGTCGGCACCATGAACGCGCGGAGCCGACAGTCCGAGGCTCAGGAGATGGCGTGACAGCCGGACATAGGCAGCAAATCCCACCAGATCCTCACGATCTTCCATCAGCAAAAGCCCTTTGTCCGGCAAGCGGAAATACCGTCGCGCCGACGCATCACCAGCCAGAGGTTCAAGATGGGCATTTGCCAACCCATGCCGCGCCAGAAAGGCGGCAATGGGTGGCGCCGGTCTGACTGCGCTGTGTGCTGCAGACGTCATCGGATCATGTAGACCTTCTTGACGGTCTCGTGGACGGTGCAGATGCCCTTCCAGTCCTGCGGAAAGAACGCCGCCGTGTCGGGCGTGATCTCGATCACCTCACCGCTTTCATGGACATAGGTACAGCGCCCTTCGAGAAAGTGGCAGAACTCATCCTTGGTGACGTGGCACTCCCATTTGCCGGGTGTGCAGATCCAAAGACCGCATTCCGATTGTCCCTCAGGGCCCTTGTACAGAACCTTGCCGGAGGTGTGGCTTTCGCCCTCAACCATCGTCGGAATGATGCCCCAGTCGACCGTATCGGTCACGTCCAGCGGCTTGTGCATTACAGGGGTGGGGGTCATCTGAAATTCCAGTTCAACTCAGAATGTAAATGTTGCGGATGGTTTCGGTGATCTCGGCTTCGCCTTCCCATCCGGCTTGAAACAGCACGCAGGTGCCCGGAGACACTTCGAGCACCTCATCGCTCCCGTCACGCCGGTAGGTGGCGTGGCCGGAGACGAAATGACAAAATTCGTCGCGTGGAACCGAAAGTCGCCAGCGCCCGGGCGTGCACACCCAAATTCCCGTCTCCGGCGAATTGTTCGGCCCCTTGAAGAGCAGCCGCCCGGTGGAATGGGATTGACCGTCAATTATGTCCGGCTGGGCGCCCCAGTCGACCAAATCGTCATAGACGCCAGCCCCATGAATGTGCGGAGCAGAAGATGAAAGATCGGTCATGCGGCCTTCTCCGCCAGAGCGACGAGGAGCCTGGCTGCCTTTTCCTGTCCGTTCTGCGATTGCATGTGGGCTGATGTCGCCTTGAGACGCTGGGCCATGGCCTCATCAGTCAGGCAGGCTTCGATCTTTTCGATCAGTTCCTCGTCGGTCCAGTCGTAGCGCTCGGAGCGGAACCCATGCCCGGTTTCCTGAACGCGCATCGCATTGTCATGACCGTCCCAGACATAGGACATGATGATTGCCGGCTTGCCGAAATAGAGGCATTCGGTGAAGGAGTTGTTGCCGCCATGATGGATCACGGCATCAACCTGTGGGATCACGGAAGGCTGCGGATACCAACTCTCGATGATCACATTGTCCGGAATATCGGTGTACTCGCCTTTATAGTCACCGACATTGACCAACGCCCGATACCGGGTTTTGCCAATCAGCGTGATCAGGCGCTTGAGGAGATCGGTATCGCCGGCGCCAAGCGAGCCAAACGAAACATAAAGCAACGGACCATCATTGTTTTTTCTGAATGTGGGAACCTCATAAGGTTCGTCCTGCCTGACACAGCCTTCCAGGTATTGGAACTGTGCAGGGTCGAGCGGCTTGGCGCGCTTATAGGTTACTGGCTCCGGGTAAAGCAGCAGGTTGAGATAAGGCGAAGCTTCAAAGAACTCGCCGAGCTTGTAAGGCTCCTCCCCGGTCGATTTGAGGAATTCATTGTAATCATCGTGGATCGGCTTGATCACCTCATGAAATTTTGCCCGAAAGGCGGCATGGCCTTCGGTATCGTTTTCCGACATGCCGGAAAGATGCGGTGGAATGGCATCATCCTCGATCTCGTTTTCAGAGCAGGAGATGATCCGCACCCAGGGCGCGCCATTTTGCTTGATGGCCGGAAACAGGATCACATTGTCAACCGAGATCACGTCGGGTTTTATTTCGGCGAGAATGGCGGGAAGGTCCTTCTCGGCCCATTTAGCACTGTCGACGATCGCCTCCCAGCATTCCTTGACGTAATTGTCGAGCTGATCGATCGGCGCCTTGCGGAAGTTGGGAATATGGCCGTTGATGAAGTCTTCCCAGAACTTTGCCATCTGCTCGGCAGGCATCGGCGCGGACAGGTTCACGGGATGGGCTTCAAAGCCATAGCCCTTGTAAACGTCAACAAACCCGGGATCTGACAGGAAAACCGCCTTGTGGCCCATGCGTTCAACGGCTTGCGCGATACCGACGGAATTCAAGGCCGGCCCATAGGCCGCTTCCGGGAAAAAAGCGAAAATCTTCTGTGTCATCTTCCATCCTCTTTGAGTTTCGTTTGGTGTTTCCGGACAATGGTTTTCAAACCCGGGCCTCAGACGGCGAAGACCCGCGTGTCGCGGGCCGACCAGCCGGCGGTAATCGTGTCACCGATGCAAAGCGCGTGGCCTTCTGCCGCGTCCGCCGTCAGCCGCAACATCACCGGCTGGGGAGAGAGCGGCGTATCCAGATGCACCTGCAGATCAAGCCCGTGATAAGCCATCGCGCGGACAATCCCGGTCAGGCTGTTTTCCGTTTCGCCTGCGCCCAAATGCAGACGTTCGGGGCGCACTGCAGCCATCACCTCGTCACCCGACCCGATGCACTCCGGAATACGTGCCTTGAACGCCGAGGTGCCGTCGGTCGATTTGAGCACGCCATCCTGCACTTTGGCCGGAAAGAAATTCATCACGCCAATGAAGTCGGCTGCAAAACGCGTCTGCGGGTATTCGTAGATTTCGAGCGGCGTGCCGTGCTGCAGCAGCTTGCCCTCCTTGAGGATGGCAATCCGGTCCGCCATCACCAGCGCTTCTTCCTGATCATGGGTGACAACAATGAAGGTGATGCCGAACTGATCCTGGATTCGTTTCAGCTCAAGCTGCATCTCGCCGCGCAGCTTCTTGTCGAGCGCGCCCAGGGGTTCATCAAGCAGCAACAGACGTGGGCGCTTGACCAGCGACCGTGCGAGCGCAACCCGTTGGCGCTGGCCGCCTGAAAGCTGTTCCGGTTTGCGGCCCGCCAGGTGCGGCAGTTGAACCATCTCCATCATTTCATTGACGCGGGATTTGATTTCCGGCTTTGGCAACTTTTCCATTTCCAGTCCGTAAGCGATGTTCTGCGCCACCGTCATATGCGGAAACAGAGCGTAAGACTGGAACATCAGATTGATCGGGCGATGGTTGGGAGGTATGTGGGATATGTCCTTTCCATCGAGCAGAATGCTACCGACTGTAGGCGTTTCAAACCCGGCCAACATACGCAATAGCGTAGTCTTGCCGCTGCCCGATGGGCCAAGCAGCGCGAAAAATTCATTCTCCTGAATATCAAGCGAAATGCCGTCCACGGCATGATATTTGTTGAAGTGCTTTTCGACATTGCGAATGGTGAGAAGAGCGCTGGTCATTGGCCTGGAAGCCCTCCGCGATTGACGCGCTGCGAAACAGCTAGGATGACGACCGAGACGGTCATCACGATTGTTGAAAGTGCATTGATTTCAGGGGTGACGCCAAAGCGGATCATCGAGAAGATCTGCATCGGCAACGTGATTGATGCGCGCCCGGCGCCTGCGGTGAAAAAGGCGATGATGAATTCGTCAACCGACAGTGTGAAAGCCAGCAGCGAGCCGGCGACAACAGCAGGCATCAACACCGGAACCACAATCCGCCTCAAGGTGACAAGAATGGGAGCGCCAAGATCGCTCGAGGCTTCGACAATCGACCAGTCAAACCCTTTCAGCCTGGCGCGGACCACCGAGCAGACGAAGGCCAGATTGAAGACCACATGGCTCACGATAATGGTGTGAAGGCCCATGGTGACGTCAAGCAGAGAGAAGAAACTCAACAGCGCAATGGCGAGCACAATGTCGGGGATGATCATCGGCGCGAAGATCATGGTTTCGAGAAAGCGGCCCTTGCGGCGCCGGATTTCAACGCCGATGGCCAGAAGTGTGCCCAATATGGCCGCGAGTATGGTGGAAATGACCGCAACAATCAGCGTGTTGAACGCGGCATGGATGATGTCCTTGTCCTGAAACAGCAAATAGTACCATTTCACCGAAAACCCGGACCAGGCCGTCGGCATGCCGCCCTCATTGAACGACAGGGCGAACAGAACCGAGATCGGCAGATAGAGAAAGGCGAAAACGGCAGCCAGGATCATCAGCATAAGGGAAAGCGGCGCACGATTACCCATTGCCTTGTTCCCCTTCACGTCCACCGGAAGCGCGTTCTGTTGCAAACGTCTGAAGCGTGAGCAGGCCCATCATGACCGCAATCAAGGCCATGGAAAGTGCGGCTCCGAATGGCCAGTCATTGGCCGTGAGGAATTGGGCGTAGACCAGGTTTCCGATCATCTGGAACTGACCGCCGCCAAGCAGGGCGGGCGTCACGAAATTGCCGATGGACAGCACGAAGACGAAAACAAACCCGGTGGCGATTCCCGGAACCGTCATGGGCAGGGTGATGCGGCGAAACGTGGTCCAGCCGCTTGCGCCCAAATCGCGCGAAGCTTCACCGATTTCGGTGTTCAGGCGGGCGAGAGGGGCATAACAGGCGAGAATGACAAAGGGCAGATAGTTGTAGACCAGCCCGACGATCACGGCCGCTTCCGTGTACAGAAGGCTGGGCAATTCCTGCTCGTATCCAAGTGCCCGCGCCACGGCCACAACCAGGCCTTCGCGGTTCAGCAGCACAATCCATGCGTAGGTACGCACCAGATAGTTCGACCAGAACGGAAGAATTGCAAGAAACAGAAGCAGCGGCTGGCGCTGTTTGGGCATGGATGCGATGGCATAGGCCGCGGCGTATCCAACCACAGTGGCTATGAGTGCGGATTGTCCGGCAATGATCGCCGATTTGATAAAGATCCCGGCATAGAGCGGATCAAAAACCAGCGCGATATTCTCCAGTGTAAAGACGTATTCGATGCCGCCATATATGCCGCGCCGGAAGAACGCCAGGGCAAGGATCAGCAGACATGGAATGACCATGAAACCGGTCAGCCACAGCAGGGCTGGCGTCATCAGATAGAGCGGTTTGCGGTCTGCCATGGATGAACTCGCAAGTCTTTCACGCCGGTGTTAAGCAATTTGAGGCACTGCTGGGAGACCACCCCGGCGCAATGCGTGCCGGGGTGGTTTCAGATGGAGACTGTCAGTCGGCAGCCTTGATTTCCGACACGATGCGGGAATAGGCGCGCTGGGCCTCGCCGAGATCACGGAGCTGCTCGTAGGCCAGCAGTTCGTCCGGGCTCATGCCCAGGTTCGGATACTGTTCGACAAGAGCCGGATCCAGGCCATCCATGGCCGCCTTGTTGGGAACCTTGTAGAGAATGTTCTCTGCGGCCCAGCGGTGGTTGGCGGCGTCAAGAATGTAGTTCACGAATGCATAGGCCGCATCCTTGTGTTCGGAATTCTTGAGGATCACCATCGTGTCGACCCAGAGGTCGGACCCTTCTTTCGGGACGATGTATTTGATATCGGCATTCTCGCCGATGCCGTAGTTGCACCAGCCGTCCCAGGCCTGCACCAATTCGGCTTCGCCAGTTACCAACTTGGAATAGAAAGTTGTGTCATCATAGGCCAGCAGGGTGTTTTTAGCCTTGATCAGGAGATCGCGAACCTCTTCAAGCTTGGCCTGATCGGTCTCGTTGACCGAATAGCCAAGCGCCAATTCACCGGCAGCCATCAGCCAGCGGTCCGTGGCCAGCATTGTGGTCTTGCCAGTGAGCGCTTCAGACGGCTCAAGAAGGTCCATCCAGCTGTCGGGTGTCTCGCCGACAAGGTCGCTGCGATAGCACAGCCCTGTGGTTCCCCAGGCATAGGGCAAGGAAAACGTGTTGCCCGGATCATATTTCAGCTGCGTGGCATCCGTGAACAGGTTGCCGATATTGGGAATCTTCGCATGATCGAGCGTTTCGGCCAGGCCAAGATTGTTGAGGATTTCGGCGAAGGGAGAAGAGACGAAGACCACATCGTAGCCCTTGCCCTTGGAGGCAATCAGCTTGCCCATGATTTCTTCGTTGGTTGCATGCAACACGAGTTCAGCCGAGTTCCCGGTCGCAGAATTGAACTTCTCGATCGCATCGGGCGCCATATAGCCGTCCCAGTTGGATACGACGAGATCTTCAGCTTGTGCGGTGACAGCGAAAGCTGCAAGCCCGGCGCCCAGCGTGACACCGATTAAGTTCGTCAGTCGGGTCATGGTGATCCTCCATTTGATCCCTTGGATAGCCGTCGCCTGTTTTGGCGTTGGCGAAATTTTGTGAGACAGCTCTTGTTGGCTGATGTGCCGCATAGTACGAATAGCTGCAAAAATACGTCAAATATGTATTTGATGTATTTTCCACAGATCCTGACCGGGAGTGCCATCGAAAGCTCCCTCAACCTCCGGGATTGCCATGGCCGACACGAGACGAAACGCACGCCAGAACCACCTTGCTCTTGCCCAGCAGGTTATCAGTATCATGCTGGAACGGGCCATGAAGGCGGGCGATCATTTGCCTGAAAAACTGTTCTCGGATAGCTGCGGTGTATCAAGAACGCCCATTCGTGCAGCGTTCCGGGTGCTCGAAGAGAATAATATTCTCTATCGCCGCGAAGAAGAGGGCTATTTTCTGGCGATTTCGGAATCGGATGAATTGCTGCGGGCGGCCCAGACTCTGGAAGGGATGGGGCAAACCCTCGCCGACCGGATTCTGTCGGATCGCGCCGAGCGCCGGATTGGTGACGTGCAATCAGTCAGCGCGCTCGCACGAAAGTACAATGCGTCACGGCATTCTGTACTTTTTGCACTAAAAATACTGTCTCAGGATGGTGTTGCCACCCAATTGCCCGGTCGCTCCTGGGCATTTCAACCCATGCTGGATTCTCCAAAGGCCATGGATGAAAGCCTTGCCTTCCGCTTGATCCTGGAACCACAAGCCATTCTGGCTCCCGGTTTTGCGGTCGATAGCAAGAAAGCCGGTATTCTCAGAGGCCGGATGGAGGACTTCCTCAGCATAAGGGAAGGGCGCATCACCGCAGCGGGTTTCACGCGCCTTGATACGGAGTTCCATTGCTTCATAGCCGAATGTTCGGCCAACCGCTTTGCCCGCGGCACGCTTCTGGCACACCATCGGTTGCGCCGTGCGACCCAAAAAGATACCTCCGTGCCTGACTTTCGGCTTCGCCAATCGCTCGAAGAGCATCTTGGCATTCTCGACAGTCTTGAACAAAACCAGTTCGACATCGCGGCCGACCAGATGGTGTTGCATCTGCGGCGTTCGCGAACCCGAAGACCCGAGGCCGCAAACCGTGGCATTCCTCCACTGATCAGAAGGCCTCGTGCATGAGTGTTTCTCCCATCATCGCCCTGTTCCCTGAGGCGAGCTTCGGTGCCGCGCTCAACTGTGTGGGCATAGCTCAGGAACTTCAGCGGCTGGGCGCCACTCCGGTCTTCATATGCCACCCGGGCTTCACCGGGGTTTTCGCCGAATACGGGTTCAAGGAGTACCATCTCTACGAAGCCACGCCCAGCAGCGCCCATGAAGCCGAGGATTACTGGCAAAGCTTTATCAGCAACCAGCTTTCTCATTTCGATCTGGATCCTGAAGCGCAACTGCCGACTTATGTCGGCCCGACATGGGAGGCTATTGTCGACACCGTCGAAGCTGCAGAAGTTGGGCTCGAGGCTCTTCTGAGCCGGATCAAGCCGGATGCCATCCTTCTCGACAACGTCATCATGTTTCCCGCCATCATGAGGGCCGGTTGCCCGTGGGTGCGTGTTGTCTCTTGCGCAGAGACAGAGTTGCCGGATGCAAATGTGCCTCCCTATCTCTCAGGCCTGGACCCAAACGACAAATTGGCCTGCAGGCGATTTGAAAAATCCTACCTGAAGGCCACGGACTCAGCGCATCGCCGGTACAACGCATTCCGCAAGGCACGCGGACTTGGCCCCCTGCCAGCGGCTAACTTTCTGGAAACCTCGGAGCATCTCAATCTCATCCTCGCACCAACAGCGGTGCGTTATGATCGCCGTATTCCGCTGACCGAACCGGAATTTGTTTTCCTGGAGGGTTGCGTGCGTAGCGAAACACGGTTTGATTCACCGCACTTTCCAGTCGAGGACGGTCCGCTCATCTATATGAGCTTCGGCAGTCTTGGCGCCATCGATACGCATCTGATCGAGCGGATGATCGATGTCTTTGCCAAACTTCCGGCGCGGTTCCTGATCAATGTCGGCGGTTTCCTGGAAGCCTATGAACGGGTGCCGGACAATGTTTTCCTGGGAAGCTGGTTTCCCCAGCCCTCCGTTGTGGCGCAATCCGCGCTGTTCATCCATCATGGCGGCAACAACAGCTATTGCGAAGCGCTGTACCACGGGGTGCCATCGCTGATCATGCCCTACTGCTGGGATGGACATGACAACGCACAGCGCGCGCAAGCCACCGGCACGGGCTTGAACATGCACCGCTCCAACTGGACCGGCGCGGAACTGGAAACGGCTGTCTTGTCCCTGTTGCAGGATGTCGAGATGCAAGCCCGCCTCACGGACATTTCAGAGGCCATGAAAGCGGCTTCCGGCACCAGCCGCGCCGCGAAGGCAGTTCTGGATGTTGTCCAATCAACCGCAGGGGCGAACTGACTGGACCCGGCCGTGCGTTCCGCGAGTTGGACAGTGGTGAAGGTCGGCTTTGCAGAATTTCCGACAACCGGGTCGGGTCAGCAGACGATGGCGACTTGCCTCACTTTTCGACGAGACTAGCCGATGAAACGAGCGTCTCAAACCTGCGAAACATTGATCTCAGGCGCCGTCACATCAGTGTCCGCATTCAGGAAAAGGCAAAGCTAGGCTCGGTGGCCGAGGTGAGGGCGCATTGCTGCCCGGCTCGTTTGAGGCCAAAGAACGCACTGGGGGGGCACGGTCACGGTTTCTCAATCCGGCCTCGGGCGAGGGCCTCGGGTCGGCGGCCAAAACGTTCATTGCCTGTTGCCGGAGCGGAAAGCCGGTTGCAGCGCCGGGTCGGCCGCGTTTCGCCAAAGCAACCCGTTCGCCGCGCATGATGTGACCAAAGGGTGTCGTTGACGACCAGGCAAAGCGGATTTGTCGGTGCACCACCTGCCAAGGCTGTCCGGGCCAGACAGCGTCCGGACCAACCTCGTTTCCGTTTGCTGCAAAAGCGCTATGTGTTGTCCCGTGAAACGGTCATCACAGGTTGACGCTTGACGTCGACGTGACGTATTCATGGCTTTTTTTATATGGGAGAATTTCCTTGGACGTCCCTTCGGAACTGAAAGAATGGCCCGGACATATCGGCAACTGGGGACGGTGGCCGAATGACCGTGGTACACTCAATCTTATTACTCAGGATGTGACAGCGCGGGGTGTTGCGTCATCAAAAACCGGACAGGTGATCTCGTGCGCGCGCGAAACTCTTGAAGAAGACCCGATTTATGGCTGGCCCGGCGTCAAGAACGAGATGACCTTCGTCGGGATGCCTTATCCGTCGGGCAATCTTCAAACCGCGCTCGATGCCGTCACAATTCATCCCCATGGAATGTTCAACACCCATATCGATGCCTTCGCGCATGTCGGCTACAAGGGCTACACATTCAACGGCCGTCGCTTCGATGATGTCGTCGATCAGGAAAACGGTGCAAAGCTTCAGGATTCGCGTGACCTGCTTGGTATTGTAACCAGAGGAGTCTTTGTCGACGTCGCTCGGGCACGTGGCGTGAAGGGGCTGGAACCGGGTGATTTCGTGCGTCCGGAGGAGATCGAGGCGGCAGTTGCTCTCACTCAACCCGGCGACGCCCTGATCATCCGCACGGGCGTGTCGCAGATTCCCGGCATTCCTCCCAAAGAGGGAGAAGAGCGCCATGGAAAGATTGGTGGCCTGCATTACGAATGCGTCAATCTGCTTGGCCGTTCGGGTGTTTCCGTTCTTGCCTCCGACTCGCCCAGCGATGTGTTTCCCAGTCCGATCGCGGAGATTTGCGAATCGCCAGTGCACCGGTTGTCACTGGTCTTCTGGGGCATTCCCCTGGTTCACAATATGGACCTTGAAGCGCTGGGCGAGGCCTGCGCCGCACAGAACCGCAACGACTTTCTGTTTGTCGTGAGCGCGCTCAACATCCCCAAGACGACAGGCTGCCTGTGCACGCCGGTGGCTGTGCTTTGATCGCATTCGTGATGTGATTGCCAAATTGTGCGTGCCTAGTGTCACCGGCGGAGCAAGGCCAGTTGACGGCAGCCAGTCCCGCTTCGGGCGGCGGCAAGGTGAGCCTTTGCGATCGAAAACCGGCGGTGCGAAGCCGTTGTTTTCGCAAAGGCGACCCCGCTCTTTCGGAACGCCCCAGCAGCCCCAAGCCATAACCGGCTGCCGCCGCTGCATCTCCCCGCTTCATCATAACATCAATCCTATTCAATTGACTGGTCAGCTATGCTGACCTATCCATCCGGCACAGGAGTGTCTTCCATGTCCCCATCCCGGTCGGATTTTTTCCAGGGCGTGCGCGCCAGTCTGCCGATTGTCGCCGCCGCGTCGCCGTTCGGCATGCTGTTTGGCGCGCTTGCGGTGGACAATGGCCTGAGTGTCGGCGAGGCGGTGCTGATGAGCGGCCTGGTGTTCGCCGGCGCCAGCCAGATGGTCGGGCTCGAGCTGTTCAGTTCGCACATCGCGCCGTGGATCATCGTGCTGTCGGTGTTCGCGGTCAATTTCCGCCATGTGCTCTATTCCGCCGCGCTCGGACGGCGGATGGGGGGGATGCCGGAATGGCAAAAGGCCATCGCCTTCTTCTTCCTCACCGATCCTCAATACGCGGCGTCGGAGGCGCGGGCCGACAACAAGATACCGGTGACGCTGATCTGGTACATGGGCATGGCGCTGCCGATCTATGTTCTGTGGGTGCTGGAAGCCTGGGTCGGCGCGCTGTTCGGCAGTCTGATCACCGACCCGGCCCTGTTCGGCATCGATTTCCTGCTGCCGGTCTATTTCCTCGGCCTGGTTCTCGGGTTCCGGACACGACCGAGCTGGCTGCCGGTGGTGATCGCTTCCAGTCTGGGGTCGATTGGCGCCTATTACAGCGTCGGCTCGCCCTGGCATGTCAGCCTCGGCGCGCTGGCCGGGGTGATTGTCGCGATGCTGCTGCCGCCGCCGCCGTCCGCTGATGTCGAAGCGGTGGAGCTGACGCCATGAACGGCGTGTTCTGGGGTGTTCCGGTCAATGTCTGGACCATCATCGCCGCGGCGATTGTCACCTATGGCACCCGCATCGGCGGGCATCTGGTGCTGTCCCGGTTCAAGCGCATTCCGCCACGCGTCGATGCGGCGCTCAATGCCGTGCCGGCGGCGGTGCTGACCACGCTGGTGGCTCCGGCGGCGGTGTCGAACGGTTCGGCCGAGGCGCTGACGCTTGCCGCCTGCCTGATCATCGGGCTCAGACTGCCGATGATGGCGATGTTTGCCATCGGCTGGGCGCTGATCATCGCGCTCAGGGGCGTGGGGCTTTGACGCTGCCGGATTGAACCGGCCGGTGCCGGTGGAGGTGTTGTCACGAAGCATGACACGGAAATGGCGGCAGCCGGAGGATTGTCCGGCTGCCCACCGGTCAGGCCGCCTTTGCCCGTTGATTGGCGAAGGAATCGGCCAGTTTGGTCAGATCGGTGTCGGTCTGGGATTCCTCGGTGAGGGTTTCATCAAACAGCTTGGCGGCGTCCTTCAGACCAAGTTCCTGCGCCCACCGCTTCAAGGTCCCGTAGCGGGTGATCTCATAATGCTCGACGGCCTGGGCCGATGAAATCAGGCCTGCGTCAAGGGCTGCGGTGCCCTTGAACTCGTCGATGATTTCCTCGCCCTCGGCGATGATGCCCTCGATGGCATCACAGGTCTTGCCGCGTGCGGGCTTGCCGAGAATCTCGAACACCTTCTGCAGCCGCTCGATCTGGCCTTCGGTCTGCTCGCGGTGCTTCTCGGATGCATCCTTGAGCTTGTCCGACGAAGCCGCGCGCTTCATCTTGGGAAGCGCCTTCAGGATCTTGCGTTCGGCATACGCTGGGTTTTGCGGCAATCAGGCTTCCACGGATTGTCCGAAGATCACGATCAGCACGCCAAGCACGGCAAGAGCGGCGAAGCCCAGGCCCCGCCGGCGCTGGCCCTGATCGCGGGCGTGGAGCACGGCAATGAGCGCCTGCAGCGCGTAGTAAAGCGCGAAGGCGCGGGAGGCGTAGCTGATGATTTCAAAAACATCGGCGGTCCAGGTCAGAACCAGTCCGACGGCGGTCAGCACGGCATAGGCCACTGGCGGTGTGATCCGGTTGGAGCTGAGTTCGGCGAACAGCCCGCCCGAGCCGCTGGTATCGGCAATTGCCGCGCTGAATTGCGCGGCCAGCGCCGCGGCGACCAGCAAGGCCGGCAAAATCGGCGCAACCACGGCCATCATGTCGACGATGGCCGTTTCCGAGAGCTTGAACTGGCTGCGCTCGAACACGTAAGCGGCAAGCAGGATGTAGATCATGTAGATGGCGGTCGACACCCATTGCGACCAGCGCATCGAGCGGATGCGGGTCTTGGCGTCGTAGTCCGCGCCCAGATAGCGTGATGTCTCGAAACCCTGAACCGTGACGATCAGCCCGAATGCCAGGGTCAGGGCGGACAGGCCGGTCTGGGTCGGCGCATTGAAGATCAGTCCGCCATTGCTGGCCTTGCCATAGAAAAACACCAGCAGACCAAGCAGCAGCCCTGCGATGATGGCGAGCTTGGCGGTGACCGAGACATACTCCATGCGTTCGAGCGATTTGAAACCCAGCGTCCAGCCCACCAGCAGGATGATTGCATACACGATCGATGTCAGCAGCTTCGCGTAGATCGGTTGGTCAAAACCTGTCAGGCTTACCCCGAATGATCCAAGCAGGTTGAGGTAGTAGGCAACCGAAATGATGTAGGCGAAGCCGAGCAGCCAGGAAGCCGCGACTTCCAGGTTTCGCTGCAATCCGGTATCGGCGGCGGTGTCGGCGCGGGCATCGATTGCCGCCATATTGTAGCGAATGGCGGCGCCATACAGATAGGCCCCGACACACAAGGCCGCCATGGCCAGCGGCGCATAGTCGCCATAGGCGACGGTGAGCAACGGACCAAGCACCAGAAAACCGCTGCCTATGATCGAGGCCAGCGGCGTGGTCACCGCCCGCCAGGTCGAGGATCTGCGCACCTGCGGCATAAACAGACCCAGCGCCACAATCAGCACCACCGCCGCTATCGATGAATTGAGCAACATGAAATCCGCAATGCCGCCAAGGACGGCTCCTCTAACACTTTGAACAAAGCTCGTATTCGCGGGATGGGGTGCTGTCCGTGTGCATCACCACGCGTTTGAAAACCCGTGCCATCGGGCTGACGCCAACGGGGGCAGGCAATCCGGGATTCGGCTGATCCGGCCG
Organism: Hoeflea sp.; assembly: GCF_039975035.1. GTDB lineage: Bacteria > Pseudomonadota > Alphaproteobacteria > Rhizobiales > Rhizobiaceae > Hoeflea. Next base: position 17,567 of record NZ_JBDWHW010000120.1, read on the forward strand.
GGTCCGTCTCAAAGCGGGCCCGTCGCCGTTTCGAGCCATTCAAGCGCCGGATCGTCGCTGAGCAGCGGCGAAAGCTCGGCGCGCACCCGGGCGTGATAGGCGTCGAGCCAGGCCCGCTCGGTCGCATCGAGCAGATGGACGAGGATCAGCCGCTTGTCGATCGGACACAGAGTCAGCGTTTCAAAGCCCAGCATCGGCTTGTCGCCGCCGTCTATCTCGCGCGGCTCATGCACAGTGACCAGGTTCTCGATGCGGATGCCGAACGCCCCGTCGCGGTAGTAGCCCGGCTCGTTCGACACGATCATGCCCGGCAGCAACTCTTGCGTGCCGCGCCGCGAGATCGATTGCGGGCCTTCGTGGACCGACAGATAGCTGCCGACGCCGTGACCGGTGCCATGGGCGAAATCGGCGCCGGCCTGCCACAGCGCGATGCGGGCGAAGGCGTCGATGTCCATACCGCGGGTGCCTTCGGGAAAACGCAGGCAACTGATCGCGATCATGCCCTTGAGCACCAGCGTGAAGAACCGCTTCTGCTCCTGCGGCACATCTCCCACCGCCACCGTGCGGGTGATGTCGGTGGTGCCGGCGACATATTGCCCGCCGGAATCAATCAGCAGCATTTCGCCGGAATTGACCCGCCGGTTGGTTTGGGTGTTGACGCGGTAATGCATGATTGCGGCATTCGGGCCGGCGCCGGAAATGGTGTCGAAAGACAGCGCCTTCAGCGGCATCTGCATGGTTTCGCCGGTTGTGGCGCGGAACTGCTCGAGCCGGGTGGCCGCGCCGATCTCGTCGATCGTGCCCGGCGTCTGCCGGTCAAGCCAGGCGAGGAAGCGGACCATCGCGGCGCCGTCCTGGACGTGCACCCTGGCGCTGCCGGCAATCTCGGCCTCGTTCTTGCAGGCGCGGGGAAGCCGGGCCGGGTCGGGCGCGTTCAGCACTGTGCCGCCGGCCTTTTCGATCAGCAGGGAAATGGCATGGGACGCCACTGCCGGATCGATCATCACCGTGGCACCGGCCTTGCCGAGCTCTTTCAGGGCTTCGTCAAAGCTTGACGGCCGCTCCAGGTCGGCGATCTGGGTCAGATAGGCTTCCGCCTCGATCCCGGTCTTGCGCTTGTCGATGAACAGGCGCGGCAGGCCGGTGGCGGCAATGATGGCGCGCGACAGGGGATGCGGCGTCGAGGGCAGGTCCTGGCCACGAATGTTGAAGCTCCAGGCAACCGAGGAGGGGTCAGCGAGGATCACCGCGTCGGCTCCGGCCTCGGCGGCTGTTTGAGCAATCACCGCCAGCTTTTCACGCGCCAGAGTGCCGGCAAACTCGGTTGGCTGGATCGTCACCGTGCCGAGCGGCGGCTCGGGGCGGTCATCCCAGACCGCGTCGACCGGGTTGTGCTCGAGCAACACCAGCGAGCCGCCAATTGTCTTCAAAGCCGTTTCCAGTCGGGTCACTTCGCTGCCCGGCCATGTCCACGGATCGATGCCAAGCCGGAGGCCTTCGAGCCCGCAGTCCTGAAGAAAGCTGGCCAAGGGCGTGGCGATCAGATCCTGATACCGGAACACCTGGCCATCGGTTTGCGCCCGGACCTGCGCCGCATAGCGTCCATCGACGAAAATGTGGGCCTCGTCTTCGAGCACCAGCACCAGTCCCGCTGATCCGGTGAAGCCGGTGAGCCAGGCCAGCCGTTCGGCGCAGTCGGGCACATATTCGCCGAGATACTCGTCCGAGCGCGGCACCGCGACGGCGTCGACACCGGATGCGCCAAACCCGGTGCGTAGCCGCGCCAGTCTGGTCGCCGCCTGATCCGGGGAGGAGAGCACTTCGAAATTCTGGAACATGAACGGATTGTCCTTGCGATTGCGGCTGAGAGGTCTCGATTTGCCGGACCTTACAGCGTTGCGCCGGAAAGTGGAATCGGATCAGCGCAGTGATTTTGCGTTCATGCACCGGGGTGTCGCGAAAGCGGTTCGCCGCTGTGGATCCCGGAAGCTTGCGAATTGTCCCCGGCCAGGTCCGCTTCAGCCAGCATGCCCAAATTTCCGCCGTTGTTGCAAGGCAAAGCCATCGCCTATGCACAATTACGCGGCATGAGCGTCTAGTGCATGCGCATTGTGCATAGCTGCACTGCAACATAAACTCTGCACATTGGCGCCAAAACACCTATCTTGGGTTTGCAGGAGGACAGAGCAATCACTTACCCAAAGGGGATTAACACATGTCCGGTAACTTTTTTCAGAATGCCTTCGACCGTCTCGTCAGCGCCCGTGAGCGCCAGGTTCGCCGCTATGTGAATGGCGCACTTCTCGGGATGGACGACGCCCAGCTCAAGGCTCTTGGCCGCACCCGCGAAGAACTTAAGCGCGAAGGCGCGCAGGCCTACTTCTTCTAGGCGCTTCCAAACGCTTCGGGCCGCAACAAAGGCCCGCTGACCATTCCAACGGCTCCCTTCAAGGGGGCCGTTTTTGATTCCGAAGCAGTCATCCGCTGCCGCTCATTTCAGATGGATCGTCACCCAGCCGTTGCGCCACAGGGTCCGGATGTGGCGCATGCCCTGGCCGTTGAAGGCGGCGAGCACCTGCCGGCGCTGGCTTGCCAGAATTCCCGACAGGATCACCGAGCCGCCGGAGCCAAGATTTCGTTTGATGTCCGGCGCCATGCGCATCAGCGGGCGGGCCAGAATATTGGCGATGATCAGTCCGAACGGACCTTTGTGCGAAAACGCTGTGGAGTGAAACCCTGTCGCCGTGACGCATTCGATCTGGGCGGAGCAATTGTTGCTCCGGACATTGTCCCGCGCCACCCGGGTGGCCACCGGGTCGATGTCGGTGGCCAGAACCCGGACCGGGCCGAGTTTCGCCGCGGCGATGGCCAGAACCCCGGAGCCTGTGCCCAGATCGAGCACCGGGTTGACGCCGCGCGGTCCGCCAGGGGCTGCGCGCATGACTTTCTCGATCATTTCCAGACAGCCTGCCGTGGTGCCGTGATGGCCGGTGCCGAAGGCCTGTCCTGCTTCCAGTTCGATGGCCAGGTCATTGATGCGGACGGCATCCCGGTCATGGCTGCCATGCACCAGAAACCGCCCGGCACGGACCGGCTTCAGCCCTTCCAGCGACTTGGCGATCCAGTCGGTCTGGCCGAAGATTTCGATCTCGATCGGCACGTCGGGAAAATCCCGCGCCAGGCAGTCGGCGACCCGGGCTTTCAGCCCGTCGTCGGGATCGTCTGTGGCGTAAACCGAGGCTTCCCAAACCCCCATGGTCTCGTCGACCTCCATAGTGGCAATCGGCACGCCTTCGTCCTCGAACACGTCGGAGAGCAGATCGAGCGCCCGGCCAGCGCCGGCCTCATCCGTGACGATATAATAGCGGTGGTCGCTCACGATGGTATGTTTCCCTGATCTGTGCCGCTCGCTTTGGTCCCGGGCTTGGTGTCGGTCACGGTCTTGGCGGCAAGCGTGACTTCCGCCTTGCGGGCGGTCTTGCTGGCGGCCTCGGCGCGGGCTTCGTCCTTGGGCATGGCGAAACTGAGAATCCGGTCGTTCTGCCCCGGTGAACTCGACGCGGTGGCGGCAAACACCAGTGTGCCCGAAGGCTTGATCCACAACAGCACCAGCGCGCCATCGGGACGGGAGTCCTTGTAGTCCGCCCAGCCATATTCATCGGTCAGCCGGGTGAGTTGAAATGTCCAGCCACCAAGAAGCTTTTCGCGCAGATCATGAAAGCTGACCGGCTCCTTGGTCAGCGAGCGTCCACCAAGCGTGAAATTGAGCGCCTGGCGCGCCTTCTCGTCGATGCGGCCGATCTGGAAGACATGGCTGCGGCCCAGTTCCGGTCCGAAGTCGGTGCAAACCAGCGCGTTGTAGGCGTCGTTGTCGCCGGCCGCGATGAGCGACGAAAAACTCTTCGGATCGATTGCATGGTGGGCCGATTCCGACAGCACCTCGCCGAAATACACCGGGATGCTGGCAAGCCGCGCCTCGGCCAGGTGGTTCCAGTTCTGGTCGGCGAGCAACACCGGAACCTCGGCTTCATTGAGTTTCTTGGCCAGCGCCGTCGACCACCTGGAACCACCGACAATCAGGATGCCCGGTTTGGAGGTCTTCTTCAGTTCCAGGAACCGCGCCAGCGGGGCAAGCGTGAAGCCGTGCAGCACGATGGTGGTGACCACGACCGCGAAACTGAACGCGACCATGCGGCCTGCGTCCGCAACCCCGGCGTCGGCCAGCAGGGTTCCGAACAGGCCGGAGACGGCAACGGCGACAACACCGCGCGGGGCGATCCATGAAGTCAGGATCCGCTCCTGTATCGTCGCGCCGGACTTGATCGTGGCCAGCATGATCGCCACCGGACGGATGACCAACAGCAGCGAAGCGACAAACAGCGCCGCCTGCCAGTCGAGCGAGCGGATGTCCTCAATGCTCAGCGAAGCGGTGAGAATGATGAAAATGCCGGACACCAGCAGCGTGGTGATGGTTTCCTTGAAGCGGCGCATGTCGGTGAGAGAGGCGATGCGGCTGTTGGCCAGCACCATGCCCATCACGGTCACGGTCAGCAGCCCGGCTTCTTCCAGCACCAGATTGCTTGCCGCATAGACCGCCACCACGGTGGCAAGCAGCACCGGCGCCTTGAGATATTCAGGCACATGCCCGCGAACGAAGGACCAGACGATCAGTTTCGCTCCGGCCCAGCCGCTGCCGACCGCCAGCACGAACCCGCCGATGACGAGGGCAAACAGGTTGTCGGCCTGATGCAGGCCGATATAGACCAGGATGACTTCGAAGGCGACAACCGCGAACAAGGCGCCGATCGGGTCGTTGACGATGGCTTCCCAGCGCAGCAGCGATGCCGGACGGGCGTCGAGCTGGGCCTGGCGCAGCAGCGGCATGATCACCGTCGGACCGGTGACCACCAGAATGGCGCCCAGCACGATCGCCGTCGGCCAGCTCAGGCCGCCGATGTGATGGGCGGCGACGGCGGCCATGGCCCAGGTCAGCGGCCCGGCATACATGATGATGCGTCGGACCGCCGTCGAGGTTTCGCGGATTTCCTTGAAATTGAGCGTCAGCCCGCCTTCAAACAGGATGATTGCCACCGCAATCGAGACCATCGGCCGGTAAACCGCGCCAAAATCGGCGGCCGGATCGAGAAAGCCCGTGGCCGGACCGGCAATGAAACCCGCCGCCAGCAGCAGCACGATGGCCGGCAGTTGCAGCCGCCAGGCAAACCACTGGGCCGCGATTCCGGCGGTGCCGATCACGGCAAGTTTGAAAACGATGTCATCCATGCCATTCCCCTGTCGCACCGCGTGTCATTTGAAGTCACTCCGCCCCACGCTCTCTGGAGGCGCGCAGGACGCTGTAGAATATTGAACTGGCGCTTGTGGCCTGCCGGTCAAGCAAATCCGATTGATCGCGACGCTCTATAGCAGGTTCTCGAGTTTGGCTATTGCCGTGTCGGGGTTTTCTCCCCAGGCAATGGTGCTCTTGAAACGGCCTTTGGCGTCGAGCAGGAACACCGAAGCTGTGTGATCCATGGTGTAGTCGCCGTCCGGATCCTGGGTGTCGACCGGCACCTTCTTGGCGTAGATGTTGAAGCCCTTGATCACCTGGGCCACCTTTTCGGGCGGGCCGGAAATGCCGATGACGCGATCGGTGACGCCTGACACATAATTGCCCAGCAGTTCCGGCGAGTCGCGCTCGGGATCGACGGTGATGAAATAGGCGCCGATCCTGTCGCCGTCCGGGTCGACCTGCTTGAGCCAGCCGTCGAGCTCAAACAGCGTGGTCGGGCAGACTTCCGGGCAATGGGTGAAGCCGAAGAACAGCGCCGTGGGCCGGCCGACAAACGCCGCCTGGGTGATTGGATTGCCGGATTGGTCGACAAGCTCGAACGGCACGCCATAGGGCTTGGCGGCAATCTGGTTTTCGGTTTTTTGCCACTCATAGGTGAACCAGCCCAGCGCAACCGCCAGCGCGGCAATCAGGGCCCAGAGGACGAGGCGTATGGCTTTCATCGAAGTCTCCAGCTTGGCCGCTGAAGGAGCGGCCGGTTCGGCCCGGACGCAAACGGGCCGGCAATTTCGTTACGGGATCAGAAGCACCAGGCCAGACCATTGGCGGCAAGCGCATAGAGCAGCGCCGGCCCGTTGCTTTGCCAGGCGGCGAAAGCCAGTCCGGTCAGCATCGCAGCGGCAATCAGGCCGATGGCGAGGGCAATCTGGTTTCGCAATCCCGATTGGCGGTGAGGCACAGATGGTGTGGTCATCCGCCTTATCTAGCGCGCGGCGTGGACGATGCCAAGCGTCAAGACGCTTTCGGTCGCCGCGGTGCGAAGTCACAGGTCCGGATGCGACGCCAGCGTGGTTTTGCGGCTCCGTCAGATCCGGACAGGTCTTTCAATTGTCCCCTCTTGGCTCCATATCATCATCCACAGATGCAAACCGGGTAGCCGGCGCACAGCCCGGCCAGCAGACGGAGCGTGCGAACAAGGAGACAGTTCATGACCCTCAAACAGCAGATCCTCTCCACCATGTCAGCCGGAATGATTGCCGCCGCGTGTCTGGCCACGCCCGCGCTGGCCGAACAGGTCGGCGAGGTCGGGGTCGACTGGCTCGGCAACGACATTCTGATTGATGCGGTGACCGACCCGGAAGTTGCGGGCGTGACCTGCCATGTCGCCTATTTCGACCGCGGCGTCATCGACCGGCTGCAGAAAGGCAACTGGTTCGAGGATCCCTCCAACGCCTCCATCGCCTGCCGCCAGACCGGCCCGATCACCATCAAGGACATCGATCTCGACGAGGACGGCGACGTGGTGTTCAAGGAATCGCGCTCGCTGATCTGGAAATCGCTGGTGGTGCGCCGGATCTACGACAAGATGAACGACACGCTGATCTATCTGGTCAATTCGCAGCAGGTCCAGGACGGCTCGGCCAAGATGAACATTTCCACCGTGCCGCTCTACGGCCAGGAGGTGGTGTGGGAAAACGGCAAGCCGTAAGTCTGCCCGACTGTTTGATTGGGTGGAGTTTGATCTTTGTCATGCTGATTTGACGGCTTTTGTGGTTCTGTCCGGCAATGGGCGACCGGACCGATTCCATTCAAAAGGCAGGCATTCATGTGATACCAGACAGGCTTGAAAACGCGCATTCGCAGCCGGTGCAAGACATCGAAAACCGGCTTGAGGCTGACCTTTCGACAGGTCTCGACCCGGCACAGGTCCGTCACAGGCTGAAGAGTTACGGCCCCAATCAGCTGCGCCGCCAGCAAACCAGAAACGTGCTGGCCATCTTGGCGCACCAGTTCAACAGCATCATCGTCTGGCTGCTGGCGGGCGCGGCCCTGCTGTCATTTGTGCTTGGCGATATCGCCGAAGGTGTGGCGATTGTCGTCGTCCTGCTGATCAACGGCGGTATCGGGTTCATCACCGAACTGCGGGCGGCGCGGTCGATGGAAGCCCTGATGCGCATCGCCGAGGTAAAGACGCGTGTCCGCCGCGACGGGCATCAGCGCATCGTCGACGCACACGAGCTGGTGCCCGGCGACGTCGTCATTCTTGAGGCAGGTGACATTGTCACCGCCGATTTGCGGATCAGCCAGGCCTCGAACCTGCAGGTGGACGAATCCGTCCTGACTGGGGAATCGGTCCCGGTCCTCAAATCCACCAAGCCGGTTCCCCCGGATGCCACGCTCGGTGACAGAGCCTGCATGGCGTTCAAAGCAACGGCAATCACCCAAGGCACCGGCGAGGGGCTGGTCGTTGCTACCGGCATGAAAACCGAAATCGGCCGCATCAGCGATCTGGTCCAGAGCGCCGAAAGCGAAGCAGCCCCCCTGGAAAAACGGCTCGACAGGCTCGGACACCGGCTGGTGTGGCTGACTTTCGTGCTCGCAGCACTGACCATCGGCGCCGGCATCCTGCGCGGCCATGAGGTGGTCGCGATGATTCAGACCGGGGTGGCGCTGGCAGTGGCTGCCGTGCCGGAAGGGCTTCCGGTGGTCGCCACGCTCAGCCTGGCGCGCGGCATGTGGCGCATGGCCCAGCGCAACGCGGTGATCACAAGGCTGTCCTCGGTCGAGACGCTGGGCGCCACCACGGTGATTCTGACCGACAAGACCGGGACACTGACCGAAAACCGGATGACGGCGGTGCGCTACCTGCTTGACGGTGGCGATGTCGAGCTTGAAGGGCGCGAGAGCGACGGGCGTGATCCGGCATCTGACGATCCGTTGATCTGGGCAGTCAGGATCGGGGCGCTGTGCAACAATGCCGAATTGGGCGACGGCAAGGCAGACGGCCGGGTCGGCGATCCGATGGAACTGGCGTTGCTGGCGGTCGCCAAAACATCAGGTGTCAGCCGTGCCGGCCTTGTGAAAGAGTTTCCGGAAATCCGTGGGCACGCCTTTGATCCCGATGCCAAGATGATGGCGACGGTGCATGCTGACGATGGACACTGTCTTGTCGCGGTCAAGGGTGCGCCGGAGGCGATTATTGACAGCGCTGATGCGGTGCTGACCATGGAAGGTCCGCAGCGTCTTGACGAGACGTCGCGCGCGCTGTGGAAAAGCCGCAGCTCGAAAGCGGCCCGGGAAGGCCTCAGGCTGCTGGGACTGGCGATGAAGCGCAGCGATGATGAGGATGCCGCCCCATACACCGGCCTGACGCTGGTGGGGCTCGTCTGCCTGCTTGACCCGGTCCGCGAGGACGTGCCGCCGGCGATCCGCGCGTGCCGGGCAGCCGGTGTGCGGGTTGTCATGATGACCGGCGATCATGCCGACACGGCCGCCACCATCGCCCGGCAGGCGGGGCTTGGCGACGGCGATCTGAGCGTGATCGAAGGCCGCGAGATCGCCGGGCTTGATGCTGACACGGTGAACGACGAGCTGCGCAACCGCATTTTGACGGCGGATGTGTTTGCCCGGGTGGCGCCGGAGACCAAGCTCAGCCTCGTATCGATCTATCAACAGGCCGGCCATGTCGTGGCGATGACCGGCGATGGTGTCAACGACGCACCGGCGCTGAAGAAGGCCGATATCGGCGTCGCCATGGGCAAGCGCGGCACCCAGGTCGCCCAGCAGGCAGCGCACATGGTGCTGCGCGACGACCAGTTCGCCACCATCATCATGGCCATGCGGCAGGGCCGGGTGATCTTCGACAATATCCGCAAATTCGTGGTCTATCTGATGTCGTGCAATGTCAGCGAGGTGCTGGTCGTCGGTCTTGCCGTGGGCGTGGGGCTGCCGATGCCGCTGCTGCCGCTGCAGATCCTGTTTCTCAATCTGGTCACCGATGTCTTCCCGGCCTTTGCGCTGGGGCTGGGCAAGGGCGATCAAAACGTCATGCACAAACCGCCGCGCGATCCGGACGAGCCGATCATGGACCGCCCACGCTGGACGCTGATCGGCGTGCTCGGCGCGGCCATCACAGTGTCCACGCTTGGCGCCTTCATGCTGGCGCTCGACTGGCTCAAGCTGGAAGCCGAGGCTGCCGTCACCGTGGCGTTTCTGACCCTGGCGCTGGCGCAATTGTGGAACGTGTTCAACATGCGCGATGCGGACGCCGGCCTGTTCAGCAACGACGTCACCCGCAACCCTTACGTCTGGGGCGCGCTGGTGCTGTGTCTGGGGCTGATCGGCATGGCGCACTGGCTGCCTTCGCTCGCCAGCCTTTTGGGCCTGCCTGATCCGGGCACGCAAGGACTGGCACTGTCGCTCGCCGCAAGCCTGGCGCCGCTGCTGCTGGGGCAGATCTGGCTCGCGCTGGCGCGACCCGGAAAGCGGTGAGGGGCGGGTTTTATTTCTTTTGCGGGTAACGGGCATTCTCGTAATACCAAGAGTGAATTGATTGACATTTCCAAATCGGTTTCATAATATTAGTTTGTGAAACCGATTTGGAGAATCCTTCTATGGCCGCCAAGATCGTACGATTTCCCCACAAAACGCCGCCCGTAGTGCCGCTGGCGCAATTTATTCGATTAGGCGAGCAGTCTCATAAGAGAGTATCGAGCCTGTTTGTCGAAGGGCACCTTGCGGCAAACCGTGTGGTGGTGGACGCATCACGTCTTCGCTATCTGCGTAGCCAGATAAAGCAATTCAAAGAGGCGGGGGTTGAGGTTGTCCTGGACACCAAAGCGGCCGAATTGGCCGCGCCGCTCAAATTTGCAGGCAGCGCCAAAGACGTGCCATGGTCGCAGGTATCAGGCGGTGACCTTGTTGGAATGCCTTACTATTTGTCGGGCCATCCAAGCGACATTTACGGACAAATCGCACGCTGTGCAGTTGAGTATGGTGTTGATGCCGTACTGTCCCCGGGCCATTTCCTCGGTGACAAAAACTGTGACAGTTGGTTGGATGTTGATCGAGCTGGCTGCATTCAACTGCGTGCAGCGCTGGATCGCGAAGGCGGGCGGCATATTGCGATTGATTATCTGCTGATCGTACCGCATTTGATGCTCAATGATGCAACGGCGCGACAAAATATCATGAACGCCTTGGCCGACTTGCCCTTTGATAATTTGTGGATCAGGGCATCTGGGTTTGGTAATGATTCACCCGCTCAGCCAACCGTCGCCTTCATCTCAGCGCTAACAAAGCTGCATAACCTTGGAAGGCCAATCATCACCGACTATCTGGGTGGATTGATTGGCGAGGCAGTTATGGCGCTTGGTGCGGCATCTGGTTTTGCCCATGGCGTAGGTGAAAGTGAGCGTTTTGATGCGCGCCAATGGCACAATCCACCTAAAGAACGCGACCCAGAGAAGTCAGGCGGACGCGCCATTCGTATTAGCTTGGCTGCAATCAACAAATCATTGACAGTGAAAGAGTATGAAACATTGCTCTCTGCAACTGGCGGCAAGCGCTTGCTTTTACCAAGCAGCCATGTGGCTGGTTTGAGAACAGCAGCTGACATTATCGCTGAGCCGAAGATTTTGGCTTCCCGAGAAGCGGTTTCCAATTTTAATGCTCTAAATGACGTACCCAATGCCCATCGGGCGACCCATTTCATTCAGCACCGTATGGAATCGGCCGTAGAGCGGGCAAGGCAAATCAAGAATTTAACCCCCAAACCTGAGATCGCACGATCAAAAGATGTCGATCCCGAGAAACTGATGACGCGTATGAGTAAACTCCACAAAGACATGAGCCGCCAATCAAACTCTCTGACGGAATTGTATGAGAAACTGAAGGATGCAGGCACATCTGCGCGAGCGGTACATCGCTTGTCGTCGTTAGAAGAACGCGCACGAGGAGGGAAGTCATGAATGTCGTTGCGACCAATTCGATTGCTCGTAATCTTGCGGAAATCGAAGCCGTTGGCGGGCTGCGTGGCACCGACATTGCCAATCTGACGGATGTGTCTAAAGCCACTGTCTCGCGTTGGCGCAGCGGAAGTGCAAAGCCACAGCCCAAGAATGAAATGGTTCTGGCTGATCTTGTCTATATCGTGCGGCGACTCCAGGATTATTATACGGAGGAAGAAATCAGGACATGGCTCTATTCCCGCCACCCGCAACTGGGCGGAGAGCGTGCTGTGGATTTGATTCATCAAGAGCGCACCATTGAAGTTCTGGATATTCTCAATCGCCTAGACTCTGACGGGTATCTATAACCGTGAGCGCTTTTCTTCCCCGTGACAACAAACTGCTGGATGCGCTGGAAGCGCTTGATGTCGATCCATTTGACGCAACCGTGTGGCGCGTCGTCAGGGTAGGGCGTGATCCGTGCCAATGTTCTGCGGCAGGCAACCGTTGGGATACGGGCGATTTTGACGTTCTTTATACGTCGCTGACGCGCGAAGGTGCCATTGCAGAGATGTATTTTCATCTCAAACGTGGTCAGCCTGTTTTCCCATCAAAGCTGCGCTACACGCTGCATGAGATCAAAGTGACGCTCAATGGGGTCTATGATTTGTCAGATCGAACCGCGCTGCAAAAGCTCGGTGTGGATATGAGCCAATATGGCCAGCTCGCCTATCTCAGCCGCAAAGCAGAGTATCCGACATGCCAGCAAGTTGGCGATGCGGCTCATTTTCTGGGTTCAACTGAACCAGGTGATCCGTCTGGCGTGCTTGTTCCCAACGCCAGGCATGATTGCGCCAATCTGGTAATTTTTTGCGACCACACCAAGCCACATGAATTTGAAGAAGTAGCAAACCATGGCGTCGTCGACTGGACGATCGTTAAATAAATCCCCTCAATACCCCACAGTCGCCGATCCCGTCCGTCTCGGGTCCGAAGCGCCGAGCAGCAGGCCCTTGCCAGCGTCGACATGGATCGACTGGGTCGAGCCCATCACGCTTTTGACCGCAATCCTGTGGCCCTTGGCCTCGAGTGCCGCCACCGTGTCGCGCGACAGGCCGCCCTCCTCGACGCGGATTTCGTCGGGCAGCCACTGGTGGTGAATGCGCGCGGCGTTGGTGGCTTCGGCGACGTTCATGGAGTGATCGATCATGTTGGAGATCAGCTGCAGCGTGGTGGTGATGATGCGCGAGCCGCCGGGGCTGCCGGTGACGAGATACGGCTTGCCATCCTTGAGCACAATCGTCGGGCTCATCGACGACAGCGGCCGTTTGCCGGGCTCCACTGCATTGGCGTCGCCGCCGATCAGGCCATAGGCGTTGGGCACGCCCGGCTTGGCGGAGAAATCATCCATCTCGTTGTTGAGCAGCACCCCGGTGCCCTTGGCCGTCATGCCCGAGCCATAGGAGAAATTCAGCGTGTAGGTGTTGGACACCGCGTTGCCATATTGATCGACAATGGAGAAATGCGTGGTCTGGTCGCTCTCGTAGGGCGCCAGCTTGCCCGGCTTGATTGTTTCCGAGGGCGTGGCGCGGTTGAGGCTGATGCCGTCGCGGATCTTGGCCGCATAGGCCTTCGAGGTCAGCGCCTTGACCGGCACATCGGCAAAATCCGGGTCGCCGAGATATTCCGAGCGGTCGGCATAGGCGCGCTTCATCGCCTCCGCCATCAGATGGATGGTTTCAGACGAATTGTGCCCGAGGAAGCCGATCGGATAGCCCTCCATCACATTGAGG
>NZ_JBDWHW010000121.1:0-10261 GCF_039975035.1 Hoeflea sp.
CGCTCGTAATCGGAGACGAACACCAGACTGTCCGTCCAACGCTCGAGAAAACGCTCGATCGCGAAATAGGCCTGACCGCGAAGGGTTTTCTCGTCGTAGTGCAGGCTTCCGCCATGGGGTGAATATAAACGGGCAACGCAATACCGGGATACCCGTAACTGTGAACCGACAAGTCGCACGAATGCGCCACCCTTGGCGCCGTGTCCGTGCAACACATGCGGCTGCAAATTCTTGATTTCACGAAAGGTTTTGACTGCGGTCCGAATGTCGGACAGACCGAGAGACCGGCGCATCGGCAACCGTGTGAGCCCGAGCGCCAGATGTGGCATGATGCTGTCGAAAAGTGCGTCCTCATAGGCGCCGCCGGTGGTGGAATCGCACAGAATTCCGACCTGGTGGCCCGCCTTGGCGTGTTCTTCCACCAGATCCCGGACATGGCGGAAAATCCCGCCAACCGGCGACCGGAAACAATGCAGGATCCGCAAGGGTTTTGGTTCAGCCATGAGATCAGAACAGCCGCTCGCGTACATAGATCGTGTCACCGGCAAGGATCGGGTCCGTGATCGGAACCCGGCCTGTCAGAATCTTGCCGTTGATCGTGCGGGTGATGTCGACGTCGCGGTGATGAGCTCTCGGCGAATATCCACCGGCAATGGCGATGGCCTTTTGCACGGTCATGCCGGCGACATAGGAATATTGCCCGGCCTGCCCCACTTCACCCATAATGAAGAAGGAGCGGTACCGGTCGATTTCAATGGACACGTCGGGATCGCGCAAAAAGCCTTGCCTGAGACTTGCGGCAATGCTGCCTTCGAGTTCCTGCAAGGTGTGCCCGCGCGCAGGCACTGCGCCGATAAGCGGGAACGCGATGTAACCTGCCTGGTCTACAGAATAGGTTCCACTCAATCCGGATTGCTCGAAGACATTGATGCGCAGTCTGTCACCCGCATCGACCCTGTAGGGCTGCATCACGGCTTCATGAAATGCCTTGGGTGCCGGTTTGTATCCGGAACAACCCGCCAGCATGACAGAAGCCATGGCGGCCGCCAGGAGGAGTGTCGCTTTGGACTTGGCGGGTTTCATACTTTTCCTGCTCCACGCGAGACGTGCAATTTCGAGACCCGTTATCGATCCATTAGGGTTAACGGGCGGTAAAACTCCGAGAACAAATTATGTCAATGTCCGGAAAAGTGGCCAGCCGGGCAGGGCGATCCAAAGGTAAAGGAACCGTCACCTTTGCCTTAACCCTTGCGTTACCATGTTCGTTTACCCTTCCTCGCGAGTGTAAGTATGGAGTAACCCGCGCATGTCTGTCTCACCGATGCCACAACCGGATGTGGATATTGATCTTGGTCGCCTGGTAAAGGCCGTCTGGGAAAAGAAAGCGCTTGTCGCGGGCTTGACTGCGGCCGCCGCGGGTCTGGCCTTTGTTGTCACCGGGATGATCAATCCGCTCTACAAGTCGGAAACCCGGCTTTTGATCGAAACCCGCGAGCCGGTTTATACGAGCGACCAGAACTCGCAATCCGCCGCCACGGCGCTAGATGAGCGCGCAGTGACCAGTCAGGTGGAAATTCTCCGCTCAACCGATCTGCTCAAGCAGGTGGCCCGCGAACTCAACCTGTCATCGCACAAAGAGTTCGATTCGGCGGCGAAATCTTCCGCGATTGCTGATTTGCTGGTGTTGCTCGGACTTAAGAAGAATCCGCTCGATGTGCCCGCTGAAGAGCGTGTGCTCAAGGCGTTCAATAAAAAGCTCGACATTTACGCCGTTCCCGGATCGCGGGTCATCGGCATCCAATTCTCGTCCGAGGACGCAAGCCTTGCCGCCGAGGTGCCCAACGCGCTTGTCGATGCTTACCTCGCCTTTCAGTCGGGGGCGAAACTGGAAAACAACACCGATGCCAGCGCCTGGTTGGAACCGGAAATTGCCAGGTTGCGCGAAAAGGTCCGTGAATCGGAAGCCAAGGTCGCGGAATACCGGTCTCAAACGGGGCTTCTGCTGGTTAACCAGCAGGATACGATCTCGGCCAAGCAATTGTCCGACATTTCGACCGAACTGAGCCGCGTGCGCGGTGAACGCGCCGATTCCGAAGCCCGTGCGCAATCTGTGCGCAACGCCTTGAAGAATGGGCAGGCGGTCGACGCGGTTTCCGATGTCTTGAGCTCGCCTGTGGTCCAGCGTTTGCGTGAAAGCGAAGGTAATATCCGCGCCCAGATCGCCGATCTGTCGACGACCCTGCTTGAGGCGCACCCGCGCATGAAGGGTCTGCGGGCCCAATTGAACGATGTTGAAAACCAGATCGTGGGTGAAATCCGCAAAGTCCTTTCAAGCCTGGAAAGCAATGCCCGGGTGGCGCGTATCCGCGAGGAAGAACTGACCGCCCAGCTCAACGCGCTGAAGGCCGGGTCCGGACGTGAAGGCGAGGAAGCCGTCGAACTGCGCTCGCTTGAACGCGAAGCGGCAGCGCAACGGGATCTTCTGGAGACCTATCTCGGTCGGTACCGTGAAGCTGCATCGCGTTCGGAGCCCAAGGCGCTGCCGGCGGATGCGCGGGTGATTTCGCGAGCGGTGCCTGCGTCCGAAGCCTATTATCCGAAAACCGGGCCCATCATCATTGTTGCGGCGCTGGCAACATTCCTGTTGTCGTCGGTCGGCGTGATGCTGGCGGAATTGTTCTCGGGGCGGGCTTTGCGTCCGTCATCAGGGATGATCCGCGAGCCGTCCGCTGGGCAAAAGGAAAATGTCGCGCCCGCGCCGGGTCTTGAACCCGGCCCGGCGACCCCGGTCATGCCGGCAATTGCCGCCACGCCGACAATTGCCAATGACGCGGACGATTTTTCCGTTGAAGCGGTCGCCGATCAACTTGTCACCGACGCGACGCCGGTGGCGGTCTGCATCTCTCCGGAAGGCGATGAAGGTTCGGCGGCATCGGTCATGCTGGCACGTACCGTCGCCGGCGAAGGGTATCGAACCCTGTTGATCGATCTCACCGGTTCGGGGTGTCCGACCGAATTGATGGCGGAATCGGTCCGGTTGCCGGGTCTGACCGACCTGATGTGCGGTGACATTGCCATTGCCGATTCCATTCATCCCGACCGGTTGTCGTCTGCCCATATCATCCCGCATGGAAACGCCAACGCACGCCGCGCCATGCGCGCTGTTGATCGTTTGCCGATGGTGATCGACGCGCTGACGGAGGCTTATGATCTGGTGATTGTCGAGTGCGGCGCAGCTGACGCCGCATCCGTTGCGCGCATTGCCCGCTCGGACGGAGGCGAGATCGTGCTTTCGCTCCTGCGTTCGGGAGAAGCCGAGTTGGCGGCATACCTGGCGGAATTCAACGCGCATGGCTTTGAAGATGTGCTGCTGATGACGCCCGGCGAACCGAACGACCCCATGGGACATCACAGCTCCGCGGCCTGATGCATGTCGCGCTCACCCTTGCAGGCTGGGGCGGAAACGCATAACCGTCACCGCGAACAGGTGTCGCGCTCAAGTGTTCTGACCTGAGCCCGACCCGTCTGTTTCAGCTTGCAGCCATCCCGGTCAGTCGCCTTCAGGCGACGCCACGGATCTGCGCACCAGGATCCCGCGTAGCCAGGCGGCGGCTCTGTGCAGCGTCGGTGAGGTCTTGATTGTCCGCTTCAGGCGGATCACGCCGGCGATCAGCGGCGCGGCGAGGCGTCCCTTGAGGTTGAGCGGCGCATAGCAATCCAGCAGTTCGGTTCGCTGCGGGCACCAGGACCGTTTGTAGAGCTGGTCTCCGACGCCGAAATCGAAGACGCTGTGGCCTGCGGCCGACGCACACTCGATCATCCGGTAAAACAGCAGTTCACCCGCACTTGCGTCGGCGGCAATCTCTTCATTGATCGAGCCGAACTGACAGGTGACATGGCGGTCCTTGATGGTCAGCCCGGCAACCGCGATGATCTGCCCTGCATGATCGCCGCCGGTCAGCTCGATGCCGTGAAGCTCGAGCGCCGGACGACCTTCACCAGTTGGCGTTGCGGCGAGTTCCGCCAGAAAAGCCTGAATCCCCGGGTCGGCAAACACATTCGGCAATCCCTGGGAGGCAAGACGGACCGGTTTCTGCGCCAGAAACGCGTCGAGCAGGCGCTGCGCCTGTGTCGCATCATTGCCGGTGATGTGCCGGTATCCGCCGATGGCTTCAAGGCGGCGCTCCGAAACCCGGAACTTCTTGCGGCGACGCTTGCCATTGATCTGTGCGAGCACCGCACTGAAATCAGTGGACAACGGCAACTGGAAGCTCGGGTTCTGGTGATACACGCGCGACAGCCCGGAAAAGGGTGCGCGCGCGGCGGCCTCCGGCGTCATCTTGTCGAAAAGTACGATGTCTGCGTCGAGACCCGCTTGCCTCATCGCGGTTGTTAGGTCTTCCGGCGCGACCGGTGCAACGTCATCGAGCCGGCCGAGGTCTATCAGTCCTGTATTCTCGTTGGAAAATCCGGTTCCGGCGAACCGGGCGATCTTCAGGCCGCCCATGTGGCCGATTTCGAGCGGCAGCAGCGCGAACGGGACCCCATCCTGCTCGAGGGTGACGATGCAAAGCGCTGTGTGCGTTCCCTTCGACCAGGCCTGGACCCAGGCCAGGCTCTGATGAAATGTCATCGCCGGTTCGGATTCAAGCCGTTGCCACAGCGCCCTGACACTGCTCGGGTCCGGCGTCATATGCGCCGTCAACCTGTTGGGCAGCGGACTCGCACGCTTTTCAATCGCGATCCGGGGTGCGGTTGCTGTGATATCGTGTGTATTCGCCATGGCGTCAAAGCTCGTGGAATTTCATGCTTGTGGCGTAAAGCATGACGCCTGTCTCTCAAGAATTCGGTAAGAGACACCGCCCCGCGCGCAAAAAGCCGAGGCCTAGGTTAATGCTGTGTGAACACATGCCTGACCGGCAACGGTTGCCGCCAGCGGATTTCAGGATTGCTTTTTCCTTGCCGGGCCTTCCATCCACCTGATGATGAACATGGCCGGCACAATCCAAAGCACCCCGGTGAACAGAAAATAGACCAGGTGCACATACCAGGCGGACTCGGCCAGCCGGTAGGATGCCACCGTCGTCGCCACAAGCGCGTAAAGCACCACCAGGACGATGATGAGGAGGGTTCCGATGAACTTTCTGAGGCGCACAGGCATGGTCAGGTTTTCTCTTTCATGTTCGCCACCTGAATAGCGGCTTTGCCGCTGAACGCAAGGGTTGACGGGTCTCACCGCCGCGACCCCACCACCGCGACCCCATGCCGCAAAGCCATCGCTCTTGCCTTGCAAACAGGTGTGGTGCACATGTCCGTCGATGTCGAAAGGAAAAATTCGCCGATGACCGTCAATTCCGCCCCCACCCTCACCACTGTTCAGCCTGCCGAAGTCAACGGCACCCTGTCCTCGGAGAGGGAGGATGTCATCGCGGCTGTTGAACATGTTCGACGCAACCGGACGGCACAGCGAATCTGGCTTGCGATCGTGCTCTTCGCCATCCTCGCTCTTGTCCTAGTCGGCGGCGCCACGCGTCTGACCGATTCCGGCCTGTCGATCACGGAATGGAAGCCGATCCACGGCGTCATACCACCGATGAGCGAGGCGGACTGGCAGGAAGAACTGGAACTCTACCGCCAGATCCCGGAATACCAGTTGATCAACAAGGGCATGAGCCTGGACGAGTTCAAGACAATCTACTGGTGGGAGTGGGTGCACAGGTTCCTGGCCCGCAGCGTCGGCATCCTGTTTGGTGTGCCATTCCTGTTTTTCCTGGTAACCGGTCGCGTCGAAAAACGCCTGCGCTGGCCCCTGTTCGGACTTCTGGTTCTGGGCGGGCTGCAGGGTGCCGTGGGCTGGTGGATGGTGGCTTCCGGCCTGGTCGACCGCGTCGATGTCAGCCAGTACCGGCTCGCCACGCATCTCACGCTTGCCTGCATGATTTTCGCCGCGATTGTCTGGGTCATGCGCGGGCTTGCGCCGCATTCCGGCGATCCGGTTCCAAGTGCAGGACTTCGACGCGGGGCAGGGGTTCTTGCAGGTCTCATGCTGGTGCAAATCTATCTGGGTGGCCTTGTCGCCGGACTGGACGCCGGTCTGGCGTCGAGCACCTGGCCGTTGATGAATGGCGAACTGGTTCCCCCGGGCCTCTTGGAGATCACGCCGGCCTGGCGCAATTTCTTTGAGAACGAACTTACCGTGCAATTTGTTCATCGCCTCGGCGGTTACCTGCTCTTCGTGCTGACGCTTTGGCACATGCTGGCCGCGATCAAGCGCGGCGCCGGCAGCACCCATTACCGCCGCGCCATTGTGCTGTTTGCGATGGTTACGGTTCAGGCGCTGATCGGGATTACGGTCATTGTCACCCAGGTGCCTTTCGGCTGGGCCCTGGCCCATCAGGGCTGGGCTGTGGTCGTGCTCGGCTTCGCTGTCGCCCATTGGCGCGGCTTTTACGGCGCCTATCCGCTTGAGGCAAACGTCCGGATCAGGCATTAGGAGGCGGGTTGCTTTCCTAAATCGGCCTGATCGCAAAAGGGACAACAATGCCTCTATTCAAGCCCTCCACTCGCCGCCGGTACATTGCCGACAGGCGTGCCTATGCCATGTTTGAACTGGCCTACACCACCGTTGATGTTTCGGCTGCGGTGCTTTTCGTGATCGGGTCGATCATGTTTTTCTCGGAGGCTTGGCAGACTGCGGGAACCTGGTGCTTTCTGGTCGGATCGATCTGTTTCGCCCTCAAGCCGACGCTTCGCATTATCCGCGAAATCCGGTATGTCGAGGACGATGACTACGAGGATCTGGCCAAAAAGTTCGACCAGCGCGATTGATCGACGCTGCCGGCCTTTCCCGCTCTGCCCTCGTCAGGATATGCGCCAGCGCCTGAGTATCAGGAGTGCTGGCCGCCAATCATCAGATCGAGATTCTGGACCGCGGCACCGGACGCGCCCTTGCCGAGATTGTCGAGCGATGCGACCAGATTGAGCTGGCCTGCTCCTTCAGTACCACAGACGTAGAGCTTCATGCGGTCTGTCCCGGTCAATTCCTCAGGATCAAGCCGGGGCGCGGCTGTGTCTGCCAGCGAAACCACCTCGACGATGGAACCGCCGGCATAATGCGCATCAATCGCGGCGTGGATATCTGCCATCGACGCAGTGCCGTTCATCAGATCGAGATGCAGCGGAACATTGACCAGCATGCCTTGCGCGAACCGGCCGACGGCGGGGGTGAAAACCGGCCGCCGCGTTATCCCGGTGTGGCTGACGATTTCGGGCACATGTTTGTGCGCCAGTGTCAGCGCATAGGCGAAATAGGCCGCGGTGATCGCGTCGTCGCGCGACGCATCCTCCATCTGTGCGATCATCTGTTTGCCGCCGCCGGTGTAGCCCGACACGGCGTTGATCGTCGCCGGATAATCGACAGGCAGCAGGCCGGCCGCCACCAGAGGCGCGATCAGCGCGATGGCCCCGGTTGAATAGCAGCCCGGATTCGACACGAACTGCGCCGAGGCAATCCGCCTCGCCTGACCGTCCGAGAGTTCGGCAAAGCCGAAGGTCCAGTCGGGATGGGTCCGGTGTGCGGTGGAGGCGTCGATGAAGCGGGTTCCGGCATCAGCAGCCAGCGCGACGGCTTCGCGTGCCGCATCGTCAGGCAGGCACAAAATGGCGATATCGGCTTCGCGCAGAAACGTCGTCCGCACATCCTCGTCCCGCCGCTTCTCGGCAGGCATCGACATCAGCTCGATATCGCTCCGGTCTTGCAGCCGCGAAACGATCTGCAGGCCTGTTGTGCCATGTTCACCGTCAATGAAAATCTTGGGAGCCATCGGGCATCTCCGTTCATGCATGTATATCAAGGGCTTGGGCAGGACTTCGGACTCAATCTCCGAAGTTGGCAATGAGGCTCGCGCGATTATCGTCGCGAGTGGCGTTCTGCGAGAAGTCCGAAATAATGCATGGCGACAGCGGCTCCGGCAATCGCGGTGATGTCCGCGTGATCATAGGCTGGGGCGACTTCTACAATATCGGCCCCTTTCATATCAAGCCCCCCGAGCTTCTGCAGCACAGACAGCATCTTGGCGCTTGAGGGACCGCCGGCGACGGGAGTGCCGGTCCCGGGCGCAAACGCCGGATCGAGGCAGTCGATATCGAAGGTGATGTAGCAGGCGGCGTCGCCGACGTGATCGAGGATGGTTTGGGCAATCCGGGATGCCGTCATGTCCTCGACCTCATTGCCATAGAGGATGCGGATACCGCAATCCTCGGGCGCATGGGTCCTGATCCCCGCCTGAATTGACCGGGTCGGATCGATCACGCCGTCACGGACCGCCCGACCGACAAACGAGCCGTGGTCGATCCGCTGTCCGTCATCGAACCAGGTGTCCTGATGCGCATCGAACTGCACCAGCGCCAGCGGTCCGTGTTTTGCCGCATGTGCCTTGAGCAGCGGCCAGGTGACATAATGATCGCCTCCCATGCTCATCAGGAACGCACCCGACGCCAGTATTTTCGTGGCTTCGCGTTCGATCGTGGCAGGGGTTTCCTGGTGATTGCCGTAATCAAGCAGACAGTCGCCATAATCGATCACAGCCATGCTCTCGAACAGATCGCGCTCAAACGGATATTGCGGGTCGTTGTCCATGATCGCCGAGGCGCGCCGGATCGCCTGCGGGCCAAAGCGTGCGCCGGGACGGTTGGACACAGCGGCGTCGAACGGAATACCCCAGACCACCGCATCCGCGCCTTCGAGCGATTTGGTGTATTTGCGCCGCATGAACGACAACGCGCCGGCATAGGTGGGGTCCGTCGCACGGTCTGTCAGCGAGGTTGTGGTGAAGGCGTGGTCGATGGATTGGTTGGCCATGGTCTGGTTCCCGGACGCGGATAGGATTTGAGGGATTGTCTACCCCATTCGACCGTCATGATAAAGCTGCGCTGGTCTTGCCGTTCCACCATTAAGGTTAAATCCGGATTAACGCCGCGGCTTGTGCGGCAGATGGTATTGGAAACAGACATCAACTGGATACGATCGTGAACGACAAGACCGTGCTAATGCCCCGATCCGAGACGCTCTACCCTGTGCAGTACCTGCGCGCGGTGGCTGCGCTCGTGGTCATGCTGTTCCATGTGTCGGTCCTCTCCCAGGAAACCTGGGCTCTCGACCCCAGACGGATCGATCATGTCGGCGCCGCCGGTGTGGATCTGTTTTTTGTCATTTCCGGGTTCATCATGGCGATGATCGTCGACCGTCCGGGCGCCTTTTCTGGCAGGGAGTTCTGGATCAAACGCATTGCGCGCGTGGCGCCGGCCTATTGGGTGATCACGCTGTTCGTGTTCATATTGGCGGCACTGGCCCCCAGCCTCTTCCGCTCGACGACCGCGGATATCACGCATCTTTTTACTTCCTTGCTCTTCCTTGCCGCTGACACGGGCGAGGGATCGACCGTGCCGATGCTGGTGGTCGGCTGGACCTTGAACTACGAGATATTCTTCTACGCCATCGTCGCCATAACCGCCGGATTGTTCTCGGATCGGCGATTGCTGATCGCTTCAGCGGTCATAATCGGTTTGGTCCTGCTGGGGATTGCAACCGACTCCGCCAATCCCAGCCTGGCCTTTTACACCAACCCGATACTGCTGGAATTCGTGTTCGGCATTCTGGTTTTTCAATCCTGGCGCCAGACCGGAAGGTTGCGCCTGGGCTTTGCGCCACTGGCGGTCCTTGCCGCCGGGGTTTTGCTGCTGGTCTTGCAATGGGAAAGGCCGATGGTGGACTGGAGACCCTATTACTGGGGCGTGCCTGCAGCTGCGGTACTGTATGGCGCGTTGGGTGTGACGACTTTCAGGAATGGCTTTCTGGCGCGAATGGGCGACTGGTCCTATGCGGTTTACCTCACGCATGTCTTTGTCGTCACATTCTATGTCAAATACGCCATCCCGACAGCTCCCCTGGATCAATTGCCCTGGCCTGTGCATTACCTGATCATGACGGCCACCGCATTTTCTGTTGCGGGTGGCTATTACACATTTGTCGAGCGTCCGCTGTCCCGCTGGACGCTGCGCAAACTGCATGGCCGCACTCCCTCCGCCACCATGCCTGTGGCCGCCAGAACGAATCCCGCGGAATAAACCCGTCGATTTTGATTGAGTGGATGCGTACCGCGCGCCATTTCCTCTGCGCGGCAGCCACAAAAAAAGACGGGGCCGAAGCCCCGTCCAGAATTCTCTCCGATGTCGTCCAGGCGAATTAACGCTTGGAGAACTG
>NZ_JBDWHW010000122.1:0-7503 GCF_039975035.1 Hoeflea sp.
GTGGCTACCATATTCCTGTGGACCCGGTCCGGCGGAACCGACCATACGGCGGAAAACCTCATCAACTCCTCAGCCGATGTGGCCGCGGGCGAAGTCCTCTATGCCGAAAATTGCGCCGCGTGCCATGGCGCAAATCTGGAAGGTGAAGAAAACTGGCGCAGTCCGCGTGATGACGGAAGCCTGCCCGCACCGCCGCATGATGCAAGCGGCCACACTTGGCACCACGCGGACAGCATGCTGTTCGCCTACACCAAGCTGGGGGGCGCCGAGGTTCTCGCGGCGCAAGGCGTTGACTTCAACAGCGGCATGCCCGGTTTCGGCGACCAACTGAGCGACGGGGAAATCTGGGACATCCTCGCATACATCAAGTCAACATGGCCGGAGCGTGAACGCGCCACGCAAGCCGAGCGCACGGCCCAGGATATTGCCTCACAAGGAGACGGATAATGAAAAGATTCTTGGCTACCACCGCACTGTTAATGCTTCCGATCGCTGCGATTGCAGACGGCATGGACGAAGACCGGATCAAGGAACTGGTGCTGGAAGCCATCCGCGAGAATCCGGGCATCGTGTTCGAGGCCGCGCAGTTGTTCGAACAGCAACAGCAGGCGTTGCAGGCGCAAGCCGCAGCGCAGGTTTTCGATACGGAAAAAGCCACGCTTGAAAATGATCCCAATGCGCCCGTTCTGGGCAATCCGGATGGCGATGTCACGGTTGTCGAATTCTTCGACTCCAACTGCCCCTATTGCCGCCGGGTTAAACCTGAAATGGAGGCCCTGCTCGCTGCTGATCCCAACGTCAGGGTCGTTTACCGGGAATGGCCCATTCTGGGGGACGGGTCGGTTTTTGCCGCCCGCGCGGCGCTGGCGTCCCGAAACCAGGGCAAATATGAAGAGTTTCATTGGGCCATGATGCAACTGAAGGAACGCGCAGAGGAAGCATCGATTCTCCGCACTGCGGAAGACATCGGCCTCGATGTTGCACAGTTGCGTCGCGACATGAACGGACCGGAAATCGAAGAACACATACAGACTTCCATGCGGCTTGCGCAATCTCTGGGGTTCAGTGGCACACCTTCATTTGTGATCGGCGACAGTCTTGCGCCGGGCCTGATCCAGGCGGACCAGATGATCGAGCTTGTCGATCAGGCACGGGCCGCCGAATAAGGACAATCCTACGCGGCTGAAGCGTCGTAGCCAGCGTCAGCGATGGCTTGCCGCACGGTCGCCTGTTCCAATGTGCTTTGGACAGTGACAAGGCGAAGGTCCAGATCGGCCGTGACAACGGCTGATGGATCCTTTGCCTTGATGCCGCTTTCTATAGCGGATGTGCAGTGTCCACAGCTCATTTTCGGGACGGAAAAAATCATGAAGGCCTCCATTTTTGGTACAACCTCAGACTTGGTCGTTCCATCGGGAGGAAGGTCAAGCAAATATCAAAAAAAATTAGATACTCTCTTGAGCTTCCAGCAACTGGAAGCCCTATATCAGGGTAAGTTCAACCGAGGAGGCCCTCATGACCGACCCCAATACGATACGTCTATCCGTTTCCGGCATGAACTGTGCGTCTTGTGTGGGCAGGGTTGAGAAGGCTTTGAACGAGGTTCCGGGCCTTTCGAACGTCAGTGTCAACCTTGTGAACGAAACGGCTCAATTTCAGATGGATAATCCGGCCACCACGGGCGTGGCGGTCACGGCCCTCTCGAACGCCGGATACCCGGCACGGACGGGGCGCGTAACATTGAACGTAGACGCCATGTCCTGCGCGTCCTGTGTCGGTCGGGTTGAAAAGGCGCTTGTACGGACACCCGGCGTATTGAATGCGGCGGTCAATCTGGCAACCGAAACGGCTGTGGTAGAGTATCTGCCAGATGCCATCACCCCGGAAAAGATTGCCCGGATCAGTACGGAGGCGGGGTACCCGGCCGAGATTGCGCAGAGCGATGCGCACGAGGACCGATCGGACCGCAAGGCAGAAGAAGCCGACGCGCTGGCGCGCCGTGTCATCCTTGCCGCGATCCTGACCGTGCCGGTGTTCGTTCTGGAAATGGGAAAACATACCATACCCGGCTTTGAGGGCCTGATTGAGAGCACAATCGGCATTCAAACGTCATGGCTGATCCAATTCGCGCTTGCCACGGTGGTTCTTTTCGGACCGGGTTGGGGGTTCTTTGCGAAGGGCATTCCGGCGTTGATCAAGCGTGCCCCGGATATGAACAGCCTTGTCGCACTGGGAACCGGGGCGGCGTGGACTTATTCCGTAGTCGCGACCTTCCTGCCTCAGGTGCTGCCTGACGGTGTGCGCGCCGTCTATTTCGAAGCAGCGGCGGTTATTGTCGTTCTGATCTTGTTGGGTCGCTGGCTTGAAGCGCGGGCCAAGGGCAAGACCGGTGCAGCCATTCAGGCCCTTCTTGGTCTGCAGGCAAAGACAGCCAGGGTCCTGCGTGACGGGCAGGCGACCGAGGTTGACATCAAGGAACTGCGGATCGGCGATCAGATCCTCGTGCGTCCCGGTGAAAGGCTGCCTGTCGATGGCGAGGTCACAGAAGGATCAAGCAACGTCGATGAAAGCATGATCACCGGTGAACCCCTCGCCGTGCCAAAGGCTGCTGGCGAACCGGTGACCGGCGGCACGGTGAACGGCACCGGGAGCCTGACCATAACGGCGACGCGAGTCGGGGCGGATACCACGCTGGCGCAGATTATCCGCATGGTCGAAGATGCTCAGGGGGCCAAGCTGCCGATCCAAGGCCTAGTGGATCGCGTGACCATGTGGTTCGTGCCTGCCGTTCTGGTTCTGGCGCTTGCGACTGTGGTTGTCTGGCTGCTGGTCGGTCCCGATCCGGCTCTGACCTTTGCGCTTGTGGCGGGTGTCTCCGTTCTGATCATTGCGTGCCCCTGCGCCATGGGGTTGGCCACGCCCACCTCGATCATGGTGGGGACAGGACGCGCGGCTGAGATGGGGGTGTTCTTCCGCAAGGGAGATGCGCTGCAACATCTGGATGAAGTTGGCGTTGTCGCATTGGACAAGACCGGGACGGTCACGCAAGGGCAACCCAGTTTGACAGACCTCATCACGGCCGACGGCTTTGACCGGGCAGAGACACTCGCCCTCATCGCATCTGTCGAGGCGCAGTCTGAGCACCCGGTGGCAGAGGCCATTGTGCAGTCCGCAAAGAGCGAAGGCCTGTCCTGGCCCGATGCGACGGAATTCCGGTCCGTGACCGGCTACGGTGTCGAGGCGCTTGTCCAGGGCCGCAAGGTTCATGTCGGTGCGGATCGCTTCATGGTGCAGCAGGGCATTGACACCAGCCCGCTGGAAGACCGCGAAAGGGCCTTGGCCGAAAAGGGACGCACCGCGCTTTATGCTGCGGTGGACGGATCCCTGGCGGCCGTGATTGCCGTGGCAGACCCGGTCAAATCCTCCAGCGCCGAAGTGATCGCAGCTCTGCATGATCGAGGGATCAAGGTCGCGATGATCACCGGAGACAAGAAGGCCACGGCAGATGCCATCGCCCGCGAGGTCGGGATCGACCATGTCATTGCAGGGGTGTTGCCGGATGGAAAAGTCGCCGCCCTGGACGAATTGCGGCAAGGGAACAGCAAGATCGCCTTTGTCGGAGACGGCATCAACGACGCGCCAGCGCTGGCCCATGCCGATGTCGGCATCGCCATCGGAACCGGCACGGATGTCGCAATCGAAAGCGCCGACGTGGTGTTGATGTCGGGCGACCTGCGCGGCGTGGTGAATGCCATCGACGTGTCGCGCAAGACCATGCGCAACATACGGCAGAACCTTATCTGGGCCTTTGGCTATAACGTCGCGCTGATCCCTGTGGCGGCGGGCGCGCTTTACCCGGCCTTTGGATTGCTCCTGTCGCCGGTGTTTGCCGCCGGGGCCATGGCGCTGTCCTCCGTGTCGGTTCTGACCAACGCGCTGCGGCTGCGACGGATCAAGGCGACGATGTCGGAACAGGATCCGCCCCACGACGCGGAGACGAAATTCGCAACGCAGCCCGCAGAATAGGAGACAGGTGTGAACATCGGAGAAGTATCAGAACGCGCGGGTTTGCCAGCGAAGACAATCCGCTACTACGAAGACATCGGCCTTGTCCGGCCTTTGCGCAGCGACAACGGCTATCGCGCCTTTCGCGACAGCGACATCCACAAGCTCGCATTTCTCGGTCGCGCCAGGACGTTCGGGTTCTCGATCGAAGACTGCCGCACGCTGCTTGATCTCTATGAAGATGAGACGCGGGAAAGTGCACAGGTCAAGGCTGTCGCTCAAGAGCATCTGGCCGCCGTTGACGAAAAAATCGCCCAGCTCAAGTCGATGCGAGAGACCCTGGCTCACCTCGTTGACGCCTGCCAGGGCGATCACCGCCCCGATTGTCCAATCCTGAAAGATCTGGCCAAAGACCCGTAACGCACGATGCCTGGGCCAGACATTTATGGGGTTTCATGCCGTTTCGATATATCGTCTTGAAACCCTCCAGCGCTGGAATGTTGTTCCTCCACAAATAGAATCCATGATGGAGAGATCAGATGTCTGAAGATGCGATCGGGAAATCTCGTGGCGGGTCCGACACCCGTTCAAGTGAAGGTGCAGCACATTCGGGAGGCCATTCAGGTTCATCCTATGGCCGGTTTCTGGCGATGGTCGGCACATCGACTGCGATCATGTTCGGCCTGATGTACATCAACTCGTACTCCTTCGAACATGTCTACTGGAGCGAAACCCGATTTTACATGACGTTCATCATGGGCGCGACGATGGCGACCGTGATGCTCCTTTTCATGTTGAACATGTACAAGAACAAGGGCGTCAACGCCGCGATCATTCTCGGGTCTGTCGTGATGTTCGCCGGCGCGCTCTGGCTCGTGAGAAGCCAGGAGACCATTCAGGACGAAAGCTGGATGAGCGCGATGATTCCGCACCACTCCATTGCGATCATGACAAGCGAACGGGCCGAGCTGACAGATCCAAGGGTCGAGGCGCTGGCTTCGGAAATTGTGACGGCGCAAAACCGCGAAATTTCCGAAATGCGTTTCCTCATAGATGACATTGAGGCAAATGGCGAAGCCGGTCCTGAATGGCCACTTGGTGAAGCGGACGGTCCGGCTGAAATGGAGGGGCTTCAAGAAGCGATTGCAACCCCGGTGATTGCCGGAATCCGTCCTGCACCGCTCAAAGCCGAAGAAATAACACGCGCACTGGGGTCCGACGGACAATGCCGTTTCATTCGCGCCGTGAACGCCGATCCCATTCTGGTCACGGACGGGGCGGGGAACGGCGTCGCCAAGATATCCGGATCGCTGGTCAACTTCACGTCGCAAGACACAGTGACGTCCGGTGGCGTCCTGTCTGCCGATGGTGGCCAATTCACGCTGGCGCCGGGTGACGCGGACGGTGAAGACGCCACCCTGCTGTTTGAATTGACGGGAGAGACGCCTCTGACTGTCGGATTTACCGGGTATTGGACCTGCAACGGTTAAAGGATTTAAAGGAACGCGTCATGACGAGAGAGGCAAAATCCACCCCGAAGACGGCGGTTTTGTACCGAATGGTGATGGAGGAGCATGTTTGTCCCTATGGGCTGAAAATCGAAGGACCTGCTTGAGCGGGAGGGGTATTCGATTGAGGACCGGCCTCTGAACACCCGCGAGGAAACGGATGCTTTCATGGAAGAACACGGTGTCGAAACGACTCCGCAGACCTTTATCGGCAATGAAAGAATTGGTGGCTATGACGCGCTGAGGGAATTTTTCGGCCAGGACGTAAAGGATGACGACGAGACGACTTATCAACCCGTCATTGCGATATTCGCGGTCGCATTCCTTATGGCGCTTGGTCTCAGTTGGGCGTTTTACGGTTCGATCCTGACGCTGCGGGCATTCGAGTGGTTCATCGCGATCTCGATGAGCTTTCTTGCTGTTCAAAAACTGCAGGACGTCGAGACGTTTTCCACGATGTTTCTGAACTACGATCTGCTTGCCCAGAAATGGGTGCGCTATGGCTATGTCTATCCCTTCGGCGAAGCACTTGCCGGTATTCTCATGGTCGCCGGTGCCTTGGTCTGGATCAGCGCGCCTGTTGCACTGTTCATCGGTACGGTCGGAGCGGCTTCAGTTTTCAAGGCCGTCTACATCGATAAGCGCGAGATCAAGTGCGCCTGCGTGGGCGGCGGTTCAAACGTGCCGCTGGGTTTCGTGTCCCTGACCGAAAACCTGATGATGATATTCATGGGCGTCTGGATGTCGGCGCGTGCGATGGGCCTCTTTTAGGCCTAACCATCCGTTTTCAAAGCGGTCACAGGGTCGCCAAGTGCAGCCCTGCTCAGCGCGTCGAGAACGGCCTCGGACGTCAGAACCTCGGACAGGATGATCCCGTCTGGCGCGTTTGGCCCGTAGACGATGTTGAACGGGATGCCAAACCTGTTGTGGCTTTCCAGATACCGGGAAATGTCAGTGCTGGGCCTAGTCCAGTCTGCCCGCATCGCAACGACATTATCACCCCGCAGTTGGTCGACCACGGGCGCACGGTCCAGCACCAGCGTCTTGTTGGCCTTGCACGTCAGGCACCAGTCTGCGGTCACGTCGACAAAGACGGTTTTTCCCTGCGACACCAGTTTCGGTATCTCGGAGCGATCGAACGCGACCCAGTCCTGGCCCACCGCTCTCGTCTGCGGCGGGATTGTCAGCGCCGTCGGCACCAGAAGGCTGAGAACAGCAACCACCACCAGCGCTGTCGGGCGCGTCAATCTGCCCGGCAAACGTATTGTTGCGAGAAGAATGAAAAGGCTCGTCATAAGCAGCACGGTCATGGCCACCCGGCCACCCGCCACCCCTATCAGTACCCAGAGCAGCCAGATCGCGGTCCCGGCCAGAAGACCGGCAAGCACCCATTTGACGACAACCATCCAACGTCCCGGCCTGGGCAACAACCGGACCAGACCAGGCTTCCCCGCCAGAACCAGATAGGGCAGGGAGAGCCCAAGCCCCAGAGCCGTGAAAACGAGAATGACATCAATCGGGCGCCCGGACAGGGCAAAGGCAACCGCTGTCCCCAAAAACGGGGCCGAGCAGGGCGTGGCCAGCACCGCCGCGAAGGCGCCTGTTGCAAAATCTCCGCCATACCCGTCGCGACCGCTTGATCTGGCCAGCCGTGACTGCAACCCGGAGGGCAATGAAACTTCGAACACCCCGAACAGATTGGCAGAGAACACGGCAAGCACCAGAAACATGACGGTCAGGAAAACAGGGCTTTGGAATTGCAGGCCCCACCCAACGGTGACGCCGACGGATTGCAGAACCAGAATGATTGCGGCGAGGGCCCACATGAACACCAGAACGCCAAGCGCCGACATCAGGAACCCATTCCGGACCTCGTGCGCTGGCTTGTTTCCATGATTGAGAAGCGATGTGAGGTTGATGGACAGGACAGGCAGAACACAGGGCATGACATTCAGGATCAGACCGCCAAGAAAGGCAAAGGCCGCAATCG
>NZ_JBDWHW010000123.1:0-20460 GCF_039975035.1 Hoeflea sp.
ACCGACGAAGACATCGACAATCTGAAGTTTTTCGCCAACATCCCGGCCGGCGTCGAGGACATGGAAGGCAAGACACTCGAGAAAATCAAGGCTGCCACAGGCTCCGAATAAGGCTGGCCTTAAGCTTTTCTGCTCTTGAGACAAGCGTGACCGCGCAATCCGATTTGTGCGGTCACGACCAAAACTCCGAAATCTATCGACGACACGGCACTGGGTACTCGATGCAATCATCCACCGAGAACGATCTGGAATGTATTCAGGTCAAGAAGCACTTCGGCTCGGTGCGAGCCGTTGACGATGTCTCCTTTGAAATTCCCAAGGGATCCTTTTTTTCCATCCTTGGTCCGTCAGGCTGCGGCAAGACAACCCTGATGCGGATGATTGCCGGATTCGAGCAACCGACTTCCGGTGATATCAGAATCAAGGGGAAGTCCGTTATCGGAACGCCGCCAAACCGGCGCAACGTGAAGATGGTGTTTCAGCACCTGGCGTTGTTTCCGATGATGAATGTCTATGAAAACATCGCCTACGGCTTGCGCTGTACGGGGGCATCCAAGGATGTCATCCGCACCAAGGTGCATGATGTTCTCGAACGTATTTCGCTGCCTGATGTCGCGGGTCGCGAAATCAGGCAGTTGTCAGGCGGCCAGAAGCAGCGCATCGCGATTGCCCGCTGCATGGTGCTGGATCCGGATGTGCTGCTTCTGGATGAGCCGCTCGGCGCGCTCGATCTGAAGTTGCGCGAAGCCATGAAGATCGAACTTAAACTGCTTCAGCACCAGTTTGATACCACCTTTGTCTACATCACTCACGACCAGTCTGAAGCATTGGTGATGTCCGACCATGTCGCCATCATGGACAAGGGCAAGTTCGTTCAGATCGGCACGCCGCAGGAGCTTTACCACAAGCCGTTGGCAGCTTTTGTCGCCGGTTTCGTTGGGGATACCAACCGGTGGGCGGGCCGGGTCACCCGCGTCGAAAATGGCGCCGTGGAGGTTGAGACCGAAGCCGGTCTGACGATGCGTGGCACTGTTCGCGGCGCGGGTGCTCCAAGTATCGGCGATGCTGTGAACGCATTTGTGCGGCCCGAATTCATCAGGGCGGAAAAAACCGGAGGCTTAGTCCGAAAGATCGATGCCGGCCAGAACGTCATTGAGGGAAAGGTCGACAGCATCCTGTTCAACGGCGCCAACAGCCGTGTTCTTGTCAGGGACCGGGCGGGAGAGCTTATCGAAGCTGATGTCGTGGTGACGGGCGGGACAGAGGATCTGAAGCCCAGAGATGAAGTCACACTTTCATGGTCGGCGGAGCAGACCATGAGTTTCAAGGTATGAGGGCGGTCAGATGATGCAGAAGGACATCAAGCGGCTGTCGCTTTATCTGCTTTTTGCACCGTTCGCACTGTGGATCGCGCTGCTCATCATCCTGCCCCATCTGGGCATGTTCTACATTTCGCTGCGGGAGAAAGTCGCGCCGCGAGTCTATGAATTTGGGCTCGACAATTATATCAATTTCTTTACCGAGCCGATCTACTGGAATACGCTGATCCGCACCGGGTCGATGTCTCTGCTGGTGACCATACTGGCGCTGCTGCTCGGGTTTCCGATAGCCTATTACATCGCCAAGATCGCCGGTAACCGGACGCGCGGCGCGCTGTTCCTGATGTGCCTGATCCCGCTGTGGGTCAGCGATCTCATTCGTGCTTTCGGCTGGATCCTGCTGCTGCGGGAAACCGGCATCATCTCCAGTAGCCTGCAGTGGGCTGGCGTGATCAGTACGCCGATCGAGTTCTTGTACAATGATGCAACCGTTATTGTCGGCCTGGTCTACACCGTGATCCTGTTCATGATTGTGCCGCTGGTTTCGACACTTGACGGAATGGATGATTCGATGATCGAGGCGGGATACAATCTCGGTGGCAACGGCCCGACGGTATTGCGCCGGATCATCATCCCCTATGCCATGCCCGGTATCGTCTCGGGCTGCATTGTCGTTTTCATGCTGACCGCCGGAAGCTATCTGACGCCGATTCTGCTTGGTGGAAAGAACTCCAGTTGGTTCACCGAGCAGATCTATGATCAGTTCATCACCCGCTACAATTGGGAATCGGGTGCCGCATTCGGCTTCCTGCTGCTGGCATTCACGTCGCTGGTGGTCTGGTTCGGTCTGAAACTCTCAGGGCAGACGCTCAACAGCACAGTGGCGAGAAGCTGATGGCTATCAAACCCAACACTGTTTTTCTTTCCGGCTATCGTGTTTACGTGGCGGCGTTCTTCGTCTTTCTCGCTGCGCCGCTGTTTGCCGCAGGCATGTTCGCTTTCAACGATTCCGTTTTTCCGTCGCTGCCTTGGCAGGGCTTCACACTAGACTGGTTCTTCAACGATACGGAGCCGAAGCTCGGGATGTTTCATGACCGGCGATTGCTGCGCGGTCTGTATTATTCCTTTGTCATCGCAAGCTGCGTTTCGTTGCTTTCGGTTTTCGTGGGTACCTGCAACGCATTCCTGTTTGTGCGCTGCAAATTTCCGGTGAAGGACTTTTTCTACATCATGATGGTGCTGCCGCTGGTCATTCCCGGCGTGATCCTCGGCATCTCGATCCTGTTGCTGGCGAGCTCCATCGCCAATGGCGTGGAGGAAAGCCTTTCCCTGGATCTGGATTTTCTGCGTCCGGGGATCGTCCTTGTTGTGCTTGGCCAGTTTTCCTTCATCACCACGATCACATCGCTGGTGATCATTGCCCGGCTCAAGAAGTTCGATGAATCGATGGAGGAGGCGGCCTTCAACCTTGGCGCCAGCCGCGCCCGTGTTCTGCGGACGATCACCCTGCCGTTCCTGTTCCCGGCAATGGCGGCGGCGGGCATCGTGGCGTTTCTGGTGTCGTTTGAAAATTTCAACACCACGCTGTTCCTGGTCGGCTCCGAAGCGCCGTTGACGATCACCATGTATGACCGGATGGTCAAGGTCGGCTCGACGCCGGTGCTCAATGCGGTGTCGTTCTTCCTGATGGTCGGCTCGGCTCTGCTGGCTCTGGTCTCGATCCTGGTTCAACGCGACAAACCCCAAACCTGAGCTCCAGAACCTGAGAGTGGCGCACCAGTGCAAATCTATGACTTCGTGATTGTTGGCGCGGGATCTGCCGGTTGCGTGCTGGCGAACCGGTTGACCGAGAACGGCAAATACTCGGTGCTGCTGCTTGAAGCGGGCGGCCATGACAAGAATTTCAAGATCTGGATGCCGATCGGTTACGGCATGGCTTTTTACGACAAGCGCATCAACTGGATGTACACATCCGAGCCTGACCGCAACACCAACAATCGCGTCAGCTACTGGCCGCGCGGCAAGGTGATCGGCGGATCTTCGTCCATCAACGCCATGGTCTATATCCGGGGCCATCCGGGTGATTTCGATGACTGGCAGGCGTTGGGAAATCCGGGTTGGGGCTGGAACGATGTGCTGCCCTATTTCAGGAAGAGCGAGACCAGCGATCAGGGCGCAACCGAATGGCGCGGCGGTGACGGCCCGCTCTATGTCTCGACCATGGAGCGCGACCTGCACCCGACCTGCCAGAACTTTGTAAAGGCCGGCGAGGAGTGCGGGCTCACTTACAATCCGGATTTCAATGCCGTTACCAACGAGGGTATCGGATTGTATCAGAACACGGCGAGAGGCGGGTTTCGCATGTCGGCAGCGCGGGCTTATCTGCATCCGGCGCGCAGACGATCCAATCTGACCGTCATCTCGCGCGCACTTGCCACGCGGATCCTGTTTGAGCAACAGCGTGCCACCGGTGTTGAATTTGTACGCAATGGCAAGGTCGAACAGGTCCATGCGGGGCGCGAGGTGATCGTCTCCGGTGGGTCGGTGAATTCGCCGCAACTGCTGATGCTGTCCGGCGTCGGCCCGGCCGATGTTCTCAAACGTCATGGCATCGACATCGTGCGCCAGCAGCCGAATGTCGGCCGGCATCTTCAGGACCATCTCTGCATAGATCACACCTACAAGGCGAGGGTCCGGACGCTCAATGACGAACTCCGTCCGCTGCATGGCAAGCTGTGGCATGGCCTGAATTATGTCTTGCGCCGCCGGGGGCCGCTGTCGCTCGGGGTCAATCAGGCCGGCGGTTTCATCCGCACGCGGCCGGAGCTGGAACGGCCGAACATGCAGCTCTATTTTTCGCCGGTCAGTTACACGAAGGCGCCGCCCGGCAAACGTCCGCTGATGAGCCCCGATCCATTTTCGGGGGTCATCATGGGTACGCAGCCGACCCGGCCCACCAGCCGCGGGCATCTGGAACTTAGATCTTCCGATCCATTCGATGCGCCTGCGATTCACCCCAATTACCTGTCGACCAATCATGATGTGGCGGAACAGCTCGAAGGCGCGCGGTTCCTTCGCAAGCTCGCCGCAACCCCGGCGCTGGCCCAGATCCTTGACGAGGAGATCCGGCCCGGACCACAGGTTGAGACGGACGAAGAGATGATCGCCGACATACGGGCGCGGGCGGGAACAGTGTTTCATCCGGTCAGCACCTGCCGGATGGGCGAGACCGAACGCGACAATGTGGTCAACAGCCGGCTCCAGGTTCACGGCCTGGCAAATCTGCGGGTCATCGACGCTTCGGTATTCCCGACCGTGACCTCCGGCAACACCAATGCACCAACGATCATGGTCGCCGAAAAAGGCGCTGACATGATCCTTGCGGACCACGCGGGAGCTTAAGATGGCGGGTTCAAGTGATTGTTTCAGTCCGGGTTTCAAACCCGCGCCCTACTGGTGGGAGGCAAGCCCGCAGGAACCGGACAGGCAGACGCCGCTGCCTTCCTCTGCGGATGTGGTCGTCATTGGCGCGGGCTATACCGGGCTGCACGCGGCGCTGCAGACCGCACGGGCAGGTCTGGATACGGTGGTGGTTGACGCGGAAGCGGCCGGCTTCGGATGCAGCACCCGCAATGGCGGGCAAATCTCGACAAGTGTCAAACCGTCATTTTCGGTGCTCAAGCGGCGGTACGGCGAAGATCTTGCGGTCCGTACCCTGAAAGAGGGGCAAGCCTCGCTCGATCATGTCGCTGATTTCGTCACAACCGAGAAGCTCGATTGTGATTTCGGTGTGGTCGGGCGCTTTCATGGCGCCCACACAAGCGGTCAGTATGACAAGCTGGCGCGGGATTGCGAAGCCCGCCATCCTGGTTTTGAAACCGGCGCGTGGATGGTGTCCCGGGACCGACAGCGCACGGAGCTCGGCACAGATGCCTATCATGGCGGGATGGTGCTGCCACGCCATGCCAGTCTTGATCCGGGCAAATATCATGCGGGCCTTTTACGCGTCGCGCGATCTGCGGGCGCAAACATTGTCGGGTTTTGTCAGGTCAACGATCTCAAGCGCACACCCCAAGGTTTCGAGGTTTCCACGTCGAAAGGCACGATGCGGGCCGGCAAGGTCATTGTCGCGACAAACGGCTATACCGGCCCATTGACGCCCTGGCAGCAGCGCCGGGTGATTCCGATCGGATCTTATGTGATCGCCACCGAGGAAATTCCGGCGGACACGATGAACCGGTTGTTTCCCACCGATCGCATACTCTCCGACACCCGGAAACTGGTTTATTATTATCGCCCGTCGCCGGACCGGAAGCGCATCCTGTTTGGCGGTCGTGTTTCGCTTCAGGAAACCGATCCGCGCAAGAGCGGCCCGAAACTGCTCGCCGAGCTGGTACGGCTGTTTCCAGAGCTTGCGGAGATCCGCATCAGCCATTCCTGGGCCGGTATTGTGGCTTTTACCTTCGACACGCTGATGCACTGCGGCGAGGATAACAACCTTTTCTACGCCATGGGCTATTGCGGCTCCGGCGTCGGCATGGCGGGGTATCTGGGATCCCGGGTCGGGAAAGTGGCTGCGCGGGTCGACAAGGATCTTGGCGCATTTGGCGATATCCCGTTTCAAACGCGGCCGTTTTATAGCGGAAAACCATGGTTCCTTGGCCCGTCGGTTGCAGTTTACCGGCTGCGGGACCGGCTCGGGATATAGATCCTGGCGCCGGGCATTCCTATTCTGACCGGCGTCGACTATCTTTTGGGTGACGCAGGGCCTGATCGCAATTTTGTTGTCTGGCTTGATGTGCAGTGCTCCGGGAGGGATTGTTGAGCGTGTCGGATGGAGGGCAAACAGGGCAGAATGTCCCGGCCCTGTTCTTTGTCTTCATGGGTGTAAGCGGCGTCGGCAAATCGACGATTGCAAAGGCTGTCGCCGACGCACTTGGCGGCGCCTTTGTCGAGGCCGATGACCTGCATCCCAGCGGAAACGTCGAACGAATGCGGGCAGGCCTGCCGCTGAGCGATGAGGATCGCTGGCCCTGGCTGAGCAAGGTCTGCGACACGGCGATGTTGCGAACCCCGCCGGTGATGGTTTCGTGCTCGGCACTCAAGCAGAGCTATCGCAATTTCATTGCATCACTGCTGCCCGGCGTTGTTTTCATCCATCTGACCGGGCCGAATGATCTGATCCGCGAGCGCATGGCCAGCCGGAAAGGCCATTTCATGCCGGTTTCCCTTCTCGACAGTCAGCTTTCGATACTCGAGGCGCCGGATGAAAGCCCGACCTCTCATTGTCTCGATATCACGAAACCGCAAATGGAGACTGTCGCCGAAGCCATTTCGATCTGCAGACAGCATCTGGAACCGCCCGAGGTGAGCGGAGAGGCTTTCACTCCGTGATGACCATTGAGCCGCCATCACGATGGAGTTTTGTGGGCGGTATTTTAGCCGAGTCTAATTTGTTATCCGGGACATCCAGTTCGTGTACAGGCTTGTCTGCAAACTGCTGAGTTCGGTTTCGAGCGCGGCCAGATCGTCAAACACCCGGTCAACGGCGTCATGCCCGATTTCCTGCCGTAGCATTTCCTCACAATCCTCGATCTCGTACCAGTTACGAAGGGTGCCCGAATCCATCTCGGCATGAAACTGAACCGAACTTGCGGTTTCGCCCCATTGCATGGCCTGAACGCCGCAACTCCCGGAGGCGGCGAGAATTTCGGCGCCTGCGGGCACCTGGCTGATTTCCGCGCTATGCCACTGAAAACATGGGAACCGACTGGAAACGCCGCTGAGCAATTGCGGGTGCCCGAGCTTGTCGACGTGGAGCAACCCGATTTCTGATTCATCTGCCTGACTGATTTTTCCACCGAGCACGTGGGCGAGCAATTGATGGCCGAGGCAAATGCCGAAATAGGGCATCTTGCGATCCAGCAAGGCGTGCCGGATTACCTCAATTTCGCTGGCAAGCCAGGGAAGTTCACCGGTTTGCCAGACCTGCATCGGCCCGCCCAGCACCCAGAGGCCATCAATGTTGCTCAGGTCGACATGGTCGATTTCAAGCGGTGCATTGCAGGTGACAAGCTGGTGTCCGTCGCGCTCGAACATCGCCCTGAATGCGCCGGCATGCTCTTTTTGTGAATGCTGAATGACGAGGAAACGCATTGAACAATCCAAATTGACGGTATGGTGCCGGGATTTCCGATGTCGAGTTTTCCGGCAGCAAGACAGATGGAGCTTAAACTCAGGCGGTTTGCAAGGTTTCAAGGCAATCGGAAAATTCGGGGCTGGCCATCAGCGATCTGCAGCGGGCAAAGCGGCCGTCTGCATAAGCGCGGAAATCCTCCGCGGGATTATCGTTGGCGAGCTGGATCAGGCCCCACAAAGTCCACAGCAGGTCGCACATTGCCTTGTAGATCACCATCCGGGCATGGTCGGCGGCCTCCGGTTTGCCGCCGGAATAGGCTTCCATGAGCGCCCGGTCCTGCTCGGCGTCAAAGCCGGCTTCAACGGAGAGGTCGCCAAGGTCCCACATCGGATCGTTCATTCCGGAGTATTCCCAGTCGACGATGAAAATGCGGTCGCCGGTATCAAGAAAATTCTCGCACAACGGATCGCAGTGACAGGCAACCAGCTTGGCAGGATTGCGCGCCAGCGCCGCCCGCACGATCTGGGCTTCGCCGACCACATCATGATAGCCGTCGGGCAGCGCCACATCCTTTGTCGCCAGGATAGCCAGATAGTCGTCGATCATGGCGAACAGCTCGAACGTGAAGGGAAATTCGGCGCCTGAGGTGTGAAGTTGCCGAAACGCTTCGCCAGCCCTGCGGACGGCGCCGATATCGGCGCGAAACCCCTCCGGCGTCATGGTGGTGGCGCCTTCGATGAATCTGGTTGCCATGATCCCTGTTTGCGCGTCGGCGTGGATGATTTCAGGGCTTACGCCGGCTTTCGCGGCGGCGCGCGCGGCCGCGGCCTCGTGGCTGCGGTTGATGTATTCCTCGGTGCCGGCGCCAGGCAGGCGAACACAGGCCTGACCAACACGGAAAACCAGATTGGTCAGCCCGCCCAGGCGCTCGACGGGGCCGGTGTAACCAGCCAGCGACGGGATCCGGGAGAGGCTGTCGCGAAGCTGGGTTTCGGTTTCATCTGACATGGCGGAGCGCCTCCTCTTTCTGTTTTCCGGTTCCGCTACAGTTCCACAAAGTCTTTGAAAAGGCTATGGTAACAGGCAATTGATTGAGAATGGAGCTGGTGATGACCACGGAAGACAAGACAGCCCGGCTTGGGGCTGTGTATCAGGCTGAAAATCCCGCGGACGTTGCCCGCGTCTATGATTCCTGGGCTGAAAAATACGATGCCGACATGTCGCTGGCTGGATACCGCCACCCCGCCATCTCGCTGGCAATTCTGGCACGGCATGTTCCCAAGGGAGCAAAACCCTTGCTTGATGCAGGTGCAGGTACGGGATTGATCGGCGAGTGGCTGGCGATCACCGGTTTCGGAGATGTCGAAGCGCTCGATATCTCTTCGGGCATGCTCTCGGTGGCCGAGCGCAAGGGTGTTTACAAGGCTCTGCATCAGGCGGCGCTCGGCACCACGCTGCCGTTTGCGGACAATCAGTTTGCAGCTGTGATTTCCGCCGGTGTGTTCACCACCGGCCATGTCGGGGTCGAGGGGCTGGATGATCTGTTCCGGGTCTGCGCGCCGGAAGGGATCATCGTTCTCACGATCAAGGACGCGCTTTGGCAGTCGGGATTCTGCGCGCGGATCAGGGAGCTTGAAGCCGCCGGAGTTTGCACCCTGATTGACGACACCGGACCCTATGTGTCGATGCCCGGCGAGGAAGGAACCACGCCGAGTCGCTGCATTGCCCTGAAGGTCATGTGAAACCCAAAGGGATCAGGCTTTCACCCGCGTGTTGGCCGGATCCAGGAATGGCTTCAATCCGATTTTGGCAGGAACCCGATCAAGCGCTATGACCAATTCGTAGTTGCCGTCCTGCAAGAACTCGTCGGTGACGCCTGCCTCATTGCGGACATATCCGTAGCCGATGCTTTTGCCGATGGTGTAGCCATAACCGCCCGAGGTGAGGTAGCCGACCGGTTCGCCATTGCGCAAAATGGTTTCGCGGCCCAGCAGAAGGGCATCGGGATTATCAATGACAAAGCCGGCGAAGCGTTTGGGAAGCGGCTGGCCTGCGAGCGCCGTGAGGGCTGCTTCGCCGATAAACCCGGTATTCGAATTGCGCTTGACTGCCCAGCCAAGACCAGCTTCGAAGGGAGTGTCATTGGGCGTGATATCCGAACCCCAGGCGCGGTAGCCCTTCTCAAGTCTCAGTGATTCAAGTGCGCGGTAGCCGATGGGACGGATCTCCCAGGGCTTTCCTGCCTCCATCAAGGCGTCGAATACTTCGCCTGTCGCTTCAATCGGGATGTGCAATTCCCAGCCCAGTTCGCCAACATAGGTGACGCGCAGCGCGCGCACCGCGGCCCGCGCGATTTCGATCTCGCGAACATGGCCGAAGCGGAATGTCTCATTGGAAACGTCTGCATCGGTGACACTTGCCAGCACATCGCGGGCATGCGGCCCCATCAATGAGAGAGTGCCATAGGCCTCGGTAATGTCGTCGATCCGGACGTTGGCGCCCTGCGGCACATGTTCGCGGATCCATGCCAGGTCGTGGGTTCTGAACCCGGTGCCGGTGACGACGTAGAAGCGGTCATCTGAAAGGCGAGCCACCGTCAAGTCGGCCTCGATGCCGCCGCGGGTGTTGAGAAGCTGCGTGTAGGTCAGTCGTCCGGCGGGTTTGGTCACGTCATTGGCACAGATGCGATTGAGTGCCGAAAGCGCGTCGCTGCCGCTGATCTCGTATTTGGCGAATGAGGATTGATCGAAGATGCCGACCTTTTCGCGCACATGCCGGTGTTCGTCGCCGACCGCGTCAAACCAGTTCTGGCGTCCCATTGTGGGGATGTCGGCAGCCTCCATGCCTTCCGTGGCAAACCAGTTGGGGCGTTCCCAGCCGAGTTTGGAGCCAAAGACGGCACTGTGCGACTTGAGCCGCTCATAAAGCGGAGAAACGATGCGCGGACGGCCGGACTCGTATTCGACATGGGGAAAGCCGATAGCGTAATGCTTGCCATAGGCTTCCAGCGTCCGGTCGTTGACCCATTGCCGGTCGTTGTGCATCTCGGAAAATCGTCGGATGTCGACCACCCAGAGATCAAGCGGGGCCTCGCCGTCGATGACCCATTGCGCCAGCACCCATCCGGCGCCGCCGCCAGAAGCGATGCCAAAGGCATTGAAGCCGGCGCCGACGAACATATTGGAGCATTCAGGCGCTGCCCCGAGAATGAAATTGCCGTCAGGGGTAAAGCTCTCCGGGCCATTGATCATCTGCTTGATGCCGACATTGCCCAGTGCCGGAACCCGCTCCATCGCCTGCGTCATGTGCTGCTCGAAATGGTCGTAGTCATCGTCGAACAGCTGAAACTCGAAATCATTGGGCACGTCGCCCGTGGTCCAGCCTTGCGGATCCGGCTCGTAGCCGCCGAAGGAAAGTCCGCCGACTTCCTCCTTGAAATAGGTGCGCCGGTCGGGGTCGCGAATGGTTGGCGCATCACTTGAAAGTCCGTCGATCTTTTCGGTGATGACATATTGATGCTTGACCGGCTGCAGCGGCACATTGATGCCCGCCATGACGCCGATCTGGCGCGCCCATTGCCCGGCGCAGTTGACCACTTTCTCGCAGGCGATGTCGCCCTTGTTGGTCTTGACCGCAAGAATGCGGCCGTCCTTCATGTCGAAGCCGGTAACCCGCACGTTCTCGAAAATCTTCGCGCCATGCATGCGCGCGCCCTTGGCCAGAGACTGGGTGATGTCCGACGGGCTGGCTTGTCCGTCGGTGGGAAGCCAACTGGCGCCGACCAGATCATCAACCTGCATCAGCGGGAACTTTGCCTTGGCTTCCTGCGGTGACAGCAGTTCCATGTCCATGCCGAAGCTTTGCGCCGTTGTGGCCAGCCGACGGTATTCGATCCAGCGATCCTGGTTGGTGGCAAGCCGCAGGCAGCCCGACATCTTCCAGCCGGTCTCAAGCCCGGTTTCCTGATCGAGCCGCTTGTAGAGATCGACCGAGTATTTGAGCACCTTTGTGATCGATGCGGAGGAGCGCAATTGTCCCACTAGGCCCGCGGCGTGCCAGGTCGAGCCCGAAGTCAACTGACCCTGCTCGAGCACAATGACATCGACCTTGTGATCGCGCGCCAAATGATAGGCCGTGGAACAGCCGATAATACCGCCGCCAATGACGACGATTTGAGCTCTGTCCGGGAGTGTCATGGCGATGTCTTTCCGTAGGTCGAATGGTATTGGTCAAGAGCCGCATCCAGGCGAACGAGGTTCTCGACGGTATAGGCCTGGTAGTCGACGCCCGGTGCATCAAGATGCAGTTCCGAGACGAGGCTCCACATTGTTTCGCGCAACAGTGATGCGCATTGCATGGCGTGAAAGGACCGGGTTATCGCAGGATCGGGCCGGCAACCCAGCGCAGCCTCAAGCAGAACATGGGCTTCATCCCCGGTCATTTCGGCGTTGGAAGCGGCGCCGGCAATGTCGAACATGGCGGTGGAGAAGCCGGCATATTCAAAGTCAATCAGCCAAAGCTTGTGGCCGTCATCGAGGAAATTTGCGGGCAGCAGGTCATTGTGGCCGAAGATGATCGGCAGCGGGGCTTGCGCGGCTTCGAGAGTGCCGGAAAGTTCAAGCCACGCTGGCAGTTGGTCGGCCATGCGCGAGCCGCCCGCTTTCAACGTCCGGGCATAGTCGCGGATCACGTGGAAGACCCAGAATATGAAACCGGCGCCAGCGACGTGGTGCGGCATCGTCTTGTGGAACTCACGGATGAGGTGACCGACCCGTTCAGCGTTTGCCTGGATATCGGCGGCATCGAAGGTTTTCGCTTCGAGGAAAGCCGAAACCATGATGCCGGGTTCGGAATATTCGACGCGCGGCGCAAATCCCGCGGCATGGGCCGCACGGGCGGTCATGACTTCGCGGGCACGGTCAACATGGTGAAACGGAAAGTCCCGGCCGAGGCGAACCACGTGCCGCCCTGTAGCGTCGGTGACAAGCCAGCTTTCATTGCTCAAGCCGCCGGTCAGTGGTTCAATCCCGGCGACGTTGGAGAAGCAGGGCAGGTCACGGATGCGATCAAGGGAAGTGCGATCTTTCATGGTCTACTCCAGACCCAGGCGACGCCGGGCATGGCTGGCGCCCGCCGAGATCAAACGATCGGCAATAATGGCGATGGCAGCGATCGACAGGCCCGCGACCAGACCGCGCCCGGTGTCTGCCTTGGTCAGTGCGATATAGACTTCCTGACCGAGATCGCGGGTTCCGACCAGCGCTGTGATGACCAGCATGGACAGCGCGAACATGATGGTCTGGTTCAGTCCAAGCAGGATCTCGGGCAGCGCCAGCTTCAAACGGATGCGGGTGAGGATCTGCCACTCGGTGCACCCCATGGCGCGACCGGCTTCAATCAGTTTCGGGTCGACCTTGCGGATACCAAGAGCGGTGTAGCGGATGGCGGGCGCAATCGCGAAAGCCACAACGGCGATCATGGCGGTGAAGTCACCGACCCGGAACAGCATCACCGCGGGCATCAGATACACAAAGCTCGGCAATGTCTGCAGCGTGTCGATGGCAAGCTGAACCCAGGACCAGACCCGGTCGCGGGTTGCGGCGTAGATGCCGATGGGCAGCCCGATCAGTGACGCAAGAATGGCCGAGATTCCGCACAGGTATACGGTGATCATCGCCTTTTCCCATTGGCCGGTGGCGGCGATGAAACTCGACAAGGCACCCGCCAGCAGCGCCAGCCGCCATCCACCAAGCCGGAAACCGGCAAATGACAACAGGGCCGCAACGCCAAACCAGGGCAGGTCACCGAGAAAGCGCTTGAAGGGGATCAGCACATTGAGCAGCATCGCGTTCTTGATGGCTTCGAGGCTGTCGAAATAATTGATGTTGATCCAGGCGACGACTTCCGACCAGAATGTGCCGGTCGATAGCTGCAGAGCTTCGGGATAGGTGTGGATGCCCGGAACGACATATCCCAGGGCTGTGGCTATGACCACCAGGCCCAGTGCCGCGGTGAGATAAGGGTAGCGTGTCAAAAACCCGGAACCGCGGACCTCGGCGGAGGGTGCGGAGAGTTTATCGGCCGCAGCCTGGCTAAGCCGGTCCATGGCGATGGCTAGGGCAACGATGGCGAAGCCGGCTTCCAGGCCGGCGCCGAAATCAAGCCTTCTCAGCGCTGCCAGCACATCGAAGCCCAAGCCGCCGGCGCCGATCATCGAAGCGATGATGACCATGTTGAGTGACAGCATGATCACCTGGTTCATGCCGACCATCAGGCTTTCGCGGGCGGCGGGCACCATCACCCGCCAGGTCATCTGACGCTCGGTGCAACCGACCATGTTGCCCAGATCAATGATCTCGGAAGGGACGGCGCGCAGGGCCAGGATGGCGATGCGGGTCATCGGCGGCGTGGCGAAGATAAGCGTTGCAATGACCGCCGCCGTTGGGCCAAAGCCGAACAGGAAAAGCACAGGGACCAGATAGGCAAACACCGGGATTGTCTGCATCAGATCGAGCAA
Organism: Hoeflea sp.; assembly: GCF_039975035.1. Lineage (GTDB taxonomy): Bacteria > Pseudomonadota > Alphaproteobacteria > Rhizobiales > Rhizobiaceae > Hoeflea. The sequence continues at coordinate 13,976 of NZ_JBDWHW010000123.1, forward strand.
TGGCGCGATCAGGCGTTCAAACCAGCGCCACCGCCAGGCGGCGACGCCGAACAGCAATCCGAAAATGACACCCAGCGGCGCTGCGACGAGAATCGAGGCAAGGGTGATCATGGCGCTGGTCCATTGTCCGAAGACTGCCAGAAACAGAAAACAGCCGCCTGACAGCAGGGCCAGAGACCTGCCGCCGAGCCAATGTCCGAGCAGCATGACCAGACCGACGACAGCGATCCATGGCAAGGGCGGCACGATCTGGATCGCCGATGATCCACTGCCCTCAAGAAAGCCGGTGGACAAAAGGCTTGAGGCCAGGGTGTAGGGAACCTCCAGAACGGCGGAGACAAAGCGGGTGAATTCGGTGAACGTGAAAAGGCCGAAACTGGCCTCGTCGATCAACCATTTCATCGCGGTGCTGATCCACTTGGCCAGAGGCACGGTAAAGGCCTTGGGATAGTCAAAAGCGGCCTTCGCTATTGGCTTTCCATACAACCAGAACGTTACAAAGGCAGCGATCGCGATCATCCAGGCAACAGGCAGCCGAAACCCTGGGCGCGCAGCCCGCCCTGCATCGGTTTCCAGAACTGGAGCGCCGGGCATCGCCATGGTCAGCCCTGCAACATCAGTGTGACAACGGCATCGCGGTCGAGACGGCCAATGATTTTGCCAGCGTCATCGGTAACCCCGAGATGCGTCACGCCGTCAAGAAAAAGGGGAGCTGCCTCGGCAATGTTGGCGCGGGCGGAAACCGTCGGCCCGCCCGGGTTTCCGGCTTCGTCCGAAACCATCAGGCTTTGGGTGCGGATCACCTTGGCGCGGGCCACATTGCGCGTAAATTCGGCGACATAGGATGTGGCAGGTGTCAGTACGATTTCTTCCGGAGTGCCAGCCTGGACGATTTCGCCATCCTTCATGATGGCGATCCGGTCGGCAAGGCGGATGGCCTCGTCAAAGTCATGGGTGATGAAAACGATTGTCTTGTGCAATACCGTCTGAAGACGCATGAACTCGTCCTGCATTTCCCGTCGGATCAGGGGGTCGAGCGCGGAGAACGGCTCGTCAAGAAACCAGATTTCCGGTTCGACGGCGAGCGAGCGGGCAATGCCCACTCTTTGTTGCTGCCCGCCGGAAAGCTGCCGGGGAAAGGCGCTTTCCCTGCCGGCCAGACCGACCAGTTCAATCATCTCGCCTGCGCGTGCTTCGCGAGCCGCCCGGCTCATGCCCTGGATGTCGAGCGGAAAGGCGACATTGTCGAGAACGGTGAGATGCGGCAACAGCGCGAAATGCTGAAACACCATGCCCATCTGGTGCCGCCGGATTTCGATCATCCGTGCCTGCGAGGCATTCAACAGGTTTTCGCCCTTGAACAGCACGTCGCCGCCGGATGGCTCGATGAGCCGGGACATCAGTCTGACCAGTGTTGACTTGCCGGATCCCGAAAGCCCCATGATGACGAAGATTTCACCCTCGCGCACGTCCAGGTCGACCTGCCGGACGGCGCCGACCAGGCCGGCTTCGGCGATAGCTTCGGAGTCCGGGCGTCCGTTGTGCTCGGCAAGGAAACTGGTGGCATCAGGGCCAAACAGTTTCCAAACATTGCGGCAGACAAGCTTGGCTTCAGGAGTGGTCATGAACAACTCGGTCGGAGACACATGAGACTATGACTAAACGACAGGCTCTGTGCCGGGCGCGATCTGTCGTATCGGGAAAGGACAGGGGATCTGGCGGCAACCGGACCTCAAGGTCCGGCCGCCGATTTTTCCGGGCAGAAGGGAGCGCATCAGGCTCCCCGCTCAGTTTACTTCTTGACCCAGCCCGACCAGCGGGCTTCATTGGCGCCCATCCATTCAGCCACAACGTCGGACACGGACTTGCCGTCAAGATCGACTTCGGTGATCATCTTGCCCATCTCGTCATTGTCGATGGTGAAGGCCTTGATCGCGTCGTAAGCGCCGGGCCACTTGTCCTTCACGCCAGCCCAGCCGACTTTCCAGATCTCGCCGAACGGCTTGCCGCAGTCATAGGCCATGTCAGGATTGAGGCCGGTTGCAGCGTCATTGTAGCACTCGGCGGAATATTCCGGGAACTCGACCCATTCGCCCTCATACTTGGCTGGCGCCCAGTGAGGTGCATAGATCCACAGCATGATCGGCGCCTTGCGCTGATAGGCACTTTCGAGTTCGGCGAACAGGGCCGCATCAGTTCCGGCATGGATGACTTCGAACGGCAGGTCGAGCGCTTCGACGCGCTCGTCGTCGAATCCGCCCCAGGTCACGGGTCCGCCAAGATAACGGCCCTTGGGTGCGGTTTCCGCTGTTGAGAAGGCTTCTGCGCAGGCTTCATCCTTGAGGGCTTCCCAGTTGGGCAGGCCCGGGCACTTTTCAGCCATGTATGATGGATACCACCATTCTTCCTTGGCTTTCATGCCGGTCGGGCCGAAGTTCTCGACCTTGCCGGTGGCGGTGGCTGCGTCCATGGCTTCGCGGCCGGTGGTTTCCCACATTTCCATGGCCACATGCAGGTCGCCGGTTTCCAGCCCCGCGAACTGGGCCAGGTAATCGGCCTGAACATATTCAATGGAATAGCCGGCCTTCTTGAGTACTTCGCCCATGATTTCGGTGGTGATCAACTGACCGGTCCAGTCATGGAGCGTCAGTTTGATCGGATCAGTGGATTCCTGAGCCAGCGCCGAAGCGGAAAGGCCTAAGCACGAAGCACCCGAAATGACGAGCGCTGCGGTCAATTGCCTCAAAGTCCGGCCGGAAAATATATTGGCTGAATGCATGTCGAGCCTCCTGTTCACCCTGTTGGATCCCGCATCCCGGCGCTTGCCCACAGATATCAACATGATCCTGCGGCAGCGCACCCGTGCGCGGCTTGTTAACCTTTCAATCCCACACCACGACCCGATCCTTGTCAATCAGTTCTGTGGTAATTTTTAGTTTTGATGACCGATTATGTTTGTTTTGATTGATAATGTGGCGGTTATCGCCTAGAAAACAGGCAGGTCAGAAGGTGTATGCCGATGCTGTCAAAACGTCATACCGAGATCATGCGGATACTGGCCGACGAAGGCACCGTAACCATCTCCAAACTTGCCGCCCGGCTTGGCGTATCGCTTGAGACCGTGCGACGTGATGTCCGGCCGTTGACGGAAAACGGATCCGTTTTGAAGATGCATGGCGCGGTAGGGTTGGCAGGACAGGTTGGCGAAGCGCCGTTTCAGCGACGCATGCGCGAGAACGCCGGCGCCAAGCGCCGGATTGCGCGGGCGATGGCGCAACAGATCCAGGACGGCGATTCGGTGATGCTCGACACCGGCACCACGACGAGCTTCGTCGCGCGCGAATTGCTTGGCCACAGACGCCTGACCGTTGTGACGAACTCCTCCGACATCGCCCGGACGCTTGCGACGGAAAATGGCAACAAGGTCTACATGGCGGGCGCTGAACTCAGAAGCGATTCAGGCGCGGCCTTCGGAGCATCGGCCATCGAGTTCATCGCCAAGTTTTCCGTCACCCACGCCATTATTTCCGCCGGCGCCATCGATGCCGGTTCAGGTGTGATGGATTTTGATCTCGAGGAAGCCGAATTCGCCCGAATGATGCTGTCACGCGGTGACCGGACTTATGTTGTGACGGACCACACAAAATTCGGCCGCCGAGGCCTTGTTTCGGTCGCGGGTTTTGAAACCATCGGTCATCTGGTGACCGATTTGCCGGTGGTTGAAGAGTTGGCCGCTGCGCTCGATGCGCACGACACCCGGCTTATTGTGGCTGGGGCTGTCTGAAACGGATCATCTGGCCAGATAATCGGCCAGCACCGTTCGGGTCGAGCTCTGCTGAAGACGTTCCAGCGCCGCGGAAAAGGCGCTTACGAATTCGCCCGATCCGGCGACCGAACCGAATATGTCCGGCATCGCCAGGAATTCGCGTGGGTCCTGGCGTGCTGCCAGCGCGCGCTCGGTCAAACGCGTGGCATTCGGGTCATCGATTGCCACGGCTGAACCGTCGTGTGCAGCTGCGCAATAATGCGCCCAGAGGGCCACTTCCAGCGCCAGTCCGTCGATCGACTGGCCGGCTTCAAGCCGTGCAGCGATGGTGGGCAGGATGAATTTGGGCTGCCGGTTGGAGCCATCCAGACACAACCGCGGTATGGTGTCACCCAGAGCCTGGTTCGAAAACCGCTTGGCGACGAGAGCAACATAGCCGGTCAGGCTGACGCCTTCGATAGCCGGGACGGTGGGAAGGATTTCCTCGACGGTCAGCTTGTTGAGAAATCCGGCGATCAGCGGATCGGCCATGGCGTCGTGGACATAATGATGGCCGAGCAATGCGGAGGAATAGGCAATGGCCGCGTGGCCGCCATTGAGTATCCTCAGCTTCATCAGTTCATAGGGCGCGACGTCCTTGACGAATTCGACGCCGACCTTTTCCAAGGACGGACGTCCTTGCGGAAAATTGTCTTCCATGACCCATTGCCGGAATGGCTCGCAGACGACGGGCGCGGCATCCTCTATTCCGAAACGGGTGCGGACCAGATCGATTTCGCGGGCGCCGGTCGCGGGGGTTATGCAGTCCACCATCGAATTGGGAAACGCCACGTTTTCGCTGATCCAGTCCGCCAGTTCCGGATCGATCAACCGCGCCAGACCCAGGACGGTGGCGCGTGCCACGTGGCCATTTTCCGGCAGATTGTCGCATGACATCACCGTGAACGGCGGGAGCCCCAGCGACCGGCGCGCCTGCAGCGCGGCTATGATGACGCCAAACACGGTTTGAGGCTGACCGCTTGCGCCGACTTCACGGACAATAGCGGGATGGGTGGGATCGAAACCGCCAGTTTCGGCGCTGAGGAAGTAACCACCTTCGGTCACCGTCAGCGACACGATGCGGATTTTCGGATCCCGCATCGCTGCAATCAACGCATCGGGGTCGACGTCGATGAAGTCGATCATGGAGCCGATGACACTGGCGCGGTAGCCTTCCGGGTCCAGTTCCACGACAGTGGTCAACCAGTCCTGCGGCGCCAGTTTTGCCCGCATGGCCCTGTCGAAACCCATAATGCCAGCGCCGACGATCGCCCAGTCGGAGTTCTCGCCCAGTTCAAACAGGCGATGAAAATAGCTGGCCTGGTGGGCGCGATGAAAATTGCCGACCCCGACATGCAGAACACCTGCGGTCAAAGCCTGCCGGTCATAGCCGGGCGTACTCACTCCGGCTGGTAACATGGCAAGGGTTTCAGCGCGCAATGCTGTGGCGGCGGTGGTTTGGTTTGGTTTGTTGAGATGAGGGTCAGGCATCAGTTCATCCAGTTCCCGCCGTCGACATTGTAAGTCTGGGCGACGATGTAATCGGCATCCGCAGTGGCCAGGAAAACCGCCATTCCGGTCAGATCTCCGGCTGTGCCCATGCGTCCAAAAGGAACGGCTTGGCCGACAAGCCGCTTCTTCTCACCCGGAGCCAGGTTTTCATGGCGGGCGAAGAGTGCGTCGACGCCATCCCAATGCTCGCCATCGACCACGCCGGGTGCGATCGCGTTGACGTTGATGCCATGCTTGATGAGGTCCAGTCCGGACGATTGCGTGAGACTGATGACGGCGGCCTTCGTGGCGCAGTAAACCGCTACCAGAGCCTCACCTCGCCGCCCCGCCTGGCTTGCCATGTTGATGATCTTGCCGCCGTTACCGCGGGCAATCATGGACTTGGCCACAGCCTGAAGCGTGAACAGGGTGCCTGCGACATTGATCGAAAACAGCCTGTCGAAACTCTCGCGGGTGATTTCGACAATCGGTGCGAGGTCAAACAGCGCGGCGTTGTTGATCAGGATGTCAATACCATCACCCCGGTCAGCCACGAATTTGACGGCATCGTCGATCGAGGTCTGATCGCGGACATCAAGGTGAACCGCGAACGCCTGTTCGCCGAGCCGGGATGCGGTCCGGGTTGCCCGCTCAAGGTCGATATCAGCAATGGCGACCAGAGCGCCTTCCGCAACGTAACGTTCGGCGAAGGCCTGACCTATGCCGCGAGCGGCGCCGGTGATCATGGCGGTCTTTCCTGCAAGGCGTGGCATCAGATGGCCATTCCGGTTGCGTCAAACCTGTAGATTCTGCTGGAGTCCGGGGTTAGCCAGACCGTATCGCCGTGCCTGACCTGGATCTCTCCGTCGGCACGCACATTTACCGTTCCGAGAACGTCGGTGTGGACGTGGAGGAAGGTGTCCGAACCCAAATGTTCGGCCACGCCGACCGTGCCCTTCCACTCGCCTTCGGTTGTCGAGATCGCAATGTGTTCGGGCCGGAAACCGATGGTCCTGGCGCCAAGCTTTTCAGCCGGCGCCCCCTCTACCAGGTTCATCTTCGGAGAGCCGATGAAGCCGGCGACAAAGATGTTCTTGGGGGTGTTGTAAAGCTCCATCGGCGAGCCAACCTGCTCGATGTTGCCCGCGTTCAGAACAACAATCTTGTCCGCCATGGTCATGGCTTCAAC